>NZ_CP006568.1:4208760-4513140 GCF_000517405.1 Candidatus Sodalis pierantonius str. SOPE
AGGTTACCTAATTGCGCAGCGACAGGCAAATTGAACGCGCGGTGCGTCGAATGACGGAAATGATGGAAAGCGCGCGAGGAGTCTTAACGTCCCGCCGTAGTTGTCTCGGGCTGTAATAGGTCGCCGCAGCGTCTGCAGCGGTATTGGGCCTCGCCGCGCAGAACGCGGTTATGCCGGCGTACGGTCAGGGCATGCTGCTGACAGCCGCAGCGATAGGGGAAGGTATTGGGTCTCACGACCGTCAGGTCAAATTCGTGGGTCCGGCGGGCAGGGGTTTGCAGCACGTGACTCATCATCCAGCGCCACTCCCGTCCGTGAGGCGCCACCCGGCCAAACTGGCGAAACACCAGCAGATGCGCCAGTTCGTGCGGAATCACTTCATCAATGAAAGTTTGCTGATTTTCCAGCAGCAACTGCGGATTCAGGCGAATTTCCCACCGCTCCAGCCAGGCGGTGCCGGCGGAGGTGCCGCGCTGTTGGTAGGTGATAGTGGGTTCGGGAAAAGTACAGTCAAAGTACGCCTCGGCCTGTGCGAGCTTGGCCCGCAGGCACTGCATGACGCTCTGTTGCAGGGCTATTGGAATACGTAACGGTTTCATATTCGTCAGCCTAACCGGCGGCGCATCAGGATGCAACCGCGTGAGCACGGCGTGCAGCACCGTCCAACCGTGCACAGGCCAACGTTTCGCTGCCGCAGATGGGCATTATAATCCGAGCGCGCCAGCGCGACCATCCGCCGCTCGGGGCGTCGTTGTCGTTAAGGGAGGTACTTGGGCTGAATTCGCGCCCGGCGCCCCTGGATAAGCATGGAAATAAAAGGGTCTTCCCCTGTTGTGGTGGCTAAGGGCATTATGATGGCAGTCTTGATTTTTGAGGAGTCTGCCATGGACGAAAAGTCCCTCTATGCCCATATCCTTAACCTGTCCGCACCGTGGCAGGTACAATCCCTTTCTCTTGATGAAAAATCTGGATCAGTGACGGTAATTGTCGGCATTGCCGAGCACACACAACTGGCCTGCCCAACCTGCGGTAAATCCTGCTCCATACATGATCATCGGCGTCGTAAATGGCGTCACCTCGATACCTGTCAGTTCACCACGCTGGTTGAGGCTGATGTCCCCCGCGTTGACTGCCCCGAGCACGGTTGCCAGACACTGCCTGTTCCCTGGGCAGGGTCAGGCAGCCGCTACACCTTGTTGTTCGAAGCCTTTGTTCTTTCATGGCTGAAAGTCAGCACCGTGGATGCTGTCAGAAAGCAGCTCAAACTCAGTTGGAATGCCGTTGACGGCATCATGATGCGCGCAGTCAAACGAGGCTTGGCCCGGATAAAACAACCCTTATCCGCCCGTCACCTCTGCGTGGATGAAGTCGGGTTCAAAAAAGGACACCAGTACGTCACCGTTATCTCTGACAGGCAGGGACGCGCTTTGCAACTGACCGACAACCGCGGTGTAGAAAGCCTTGCCAGTTATCTGCGCAGCCTGAGAGATCACCAGCTTGATGAGATAAAAACGCTGTCTATGGACATGAACATGGCCTATATCAGTGCAGCCCGCATCCATCTCCCCAATGCCGTCGATAAAATCGCTTTCGATCACTTCCATGTGGCAAAAATGTTGTGCGCCGTCGTTGATAAAACCCGTCAGGCTGAGATGAAACAGATCCCGTCGTCAGACAGGAAAGACGCCCACCGCTCACGCTATCTATGGTTTTACAGCAAACAAAATCGCCTCGGGTGCCGGGCAGAGAGGTTAGAAGTTGCCCGGCTGGTGTTACCCCAAACGAGCCAGTGCTGGGTAATGAAAGAGCTTGCTCGCGATCTGTGGCACCGCCGCTATGACAATCATAGCCGTAAGCTGTGGCAGGAATGGATGGCGATGGCTAAAGACACCGGCATACCGCTCATGGCCAGCATTGCTCGCATGGTGGCAAAACGCCTTTACAGCATTCTGAATGCAATGAAAAACCGGGTATCAAATGGGAATGCGGAGTCCCTGAACAGCAAAATACGGCTGCTCAGGATCAAGTCACGGGGCTTCAGGAACAAAGAACGTTTCAAGCTGGGCGTAATGTTCCACTATGGGAAACTAAATATGAATTTTTGAGCAATCATTTAAGGGAGTTATAAAATTTTTTTTGCTGGTGATGTTGTATTCGCTCGTCATTCTCCTTTTCTTTTTCCTTTTGCCACATATTGCTGCATCCCGGATCGCTAGGGATAAGACAATATTGAGTTTTATCAACTTGAGACTCACTTTTCTCCCAAGATAATTTTGGCGTTACCTCTGGTGACAGTGAATAGTCTTTTTTATCAGTGTTATACATCATATTTGGTGAGGCCGATGCTGCAACACCATGATGCAGTAAGATAAATGGGGCATATGCATATTTTTTTAAGCATGACATGAACGTTATTCCTTTAAACGTAAATACGTTTGACATCCATATAGAAGTCCAAGTTCCAGCCAAAAGAATAAGTAAAGTAAAAATGCAGAACTGTCGATTGAGCCATCACAACAGGGGAAGACCCAAATAAAAACACCGCCACACCCTGGCCATCGAGCAGGCTGCTAAGGCGGGCCTTTGCGGTCTACCTCGGCATAAAAAACGCCGCCGTCCAACGGGACGGCGGCGCAGGGTCTACGCAAAGGGGAGCGGTTAGTCCCGCGCGCCAATTTCGCGCAGCGGCTTGCCGGTCATCAGATTACGTTCGATATGCTCAAGGGAAACGTTTTTGGTTTCCGGAATCAGCATAATGGTCAATATGATAAAGATGACGTTCAACGCGCCGTACACCCAGAAGGTGTTGGCGTTGCCCAGTGTCTCCAGCATGGTCAGGAAGGTCGCGCCGACGATCATGTTGGCAATCCAGTTGGTGGCGGTGGACACGGTGGTACCGAAGTCGCGCCCTTTCAGCGGCTGAATTTCAGAACACAGTACCCAAATCAGCGGGTCGGCGCTCATCGCGAAGCCGACGATAAACAGCATCAGCATGATGATGGCGAAGTATTTTTGGAATTCGGTGTCGATCCCCAAGTGCAGCAGCGTACCCAGCACGCCCATACCGACCGCCATGATCAGGAAGCCCAGTTTCAGGGTCGGTTTACGGCCCCAGCGATCCACCAGACCGATAGCGATAAACGTCGCCAGCACGTTGACCAACCCGACAATCACCGTTCCCCACATCTGGTTGGAGGTGCTGGTAAAACCGGCAATCCCGAAAATTTTCGGCGCGTAGTACATAATCACGTTCATACCGGTGAATTGCTGCATCACCTGTAGCAGGACGCCGAGAAAGACCGCGCGGCGGAAATTACTGTTGTCTTTAAACAGCGCCCAGCCGCTTTATTTGATTTTCAAACTTTCGCGGATTTCTTCTAGTTCTTTGCGTACCTGTTCGCTGGAGCTGCGCAGCATATCCAGCACTTTTTGTGCTTCATGGTAACGCCCTCGGGCCGCCCGGCAGAAATAGCACGCCGATGAACAGCAATACCGCGGGAATGGTGATGATGCCCAGCATCCAGTGCCAGGAGCCGCTATAGCTGAAAGCGGTATCAGAGAGATAGGCCGCGAGGATCCCGATGGTGATCATCAACTGATACATGGAAATCATCGAACCGCGGATCTTTTCCGGCGCGATTTCCGACAGGTAAAGCGGGGCGGTATATGAGGCAATCCCGACCGCCAGCCCCAGCAGAATACGGGCGATGATCAGCGATTCCACATTGGGGGATAGCGCCGACCACAGCGAACCGATGATGAACAAAACGGCGCTGGTAAGCAGGCTGAATTTCCGCCCCAATTTGGCTGACATCCAGCCGGCGGCAAACATCATGGAGCTAACCACCCATTCCTGTTGCCGGTTATCGATGTGCAGATCCGTAGACAGGAAAGGCAGCGCGCCGGCGATGACGCCAATATCCAGTCCAAATAGCAGGCCGGCCAACTCCGCCATAAAACAAACGAAAAAAGTAAAACGAGCATGGGATCTGCCAGATTTATGTATGGCAATACTCATAATGCCTCCACGTACTACGTAAATTAATAATTATGAATGCTATGTAAATGCATGCTGACAAAGCGTGAACTCGATCACAAATATATAATCGGTTACATACCTTATCCCTATCTGTCAGCATATTCATCCGTAGCAAAAAGCGTTGCCCCTCTAATATAGGGTATTCAGAGCGGTTGTCATCGGGAATAATCCGGATGTCGTACCCATTTTGTAACAAATAAGAAATGAAGTATTTATTGTTTGCCATAATCATATTAACTTAATGATAATTATGATCTATTTTTCTATAATCGGTTTCAAAAAAGATCGGATTCTCTTTGGTGTGGCGGCGTGTTTTAGTTTAGATGAAACAAAAATTTTCGCTGAATAAGTTTTATCGCGCTGCACGGGGCGACTAGACAGTATCAACGCCGTAGAAAAACGTCGCTGTCCTGCGACAGTAGGCAAAATGGCACTAGCCGGTATGCGTCCGCCTGGTAAATAACTCGTATCACCCCGCGTGATGACGGGCCGCAGGCAGCTGGAGGATAACGCTAGGCTAGACCGCAACAGCGGGAAAGGGGCGCGCCAGGCCAGATCGCAGCCGCGGGGCGGCCAGCGCCGGACCCGACCGCATTAGGGGAGTGTGAAAGCAGCGACAGGGTGGGTGCGCGCTCGGCTTAGGCGGACTCTATCGGCAGGCGAATCCGGCGGGAAACCCGTCCCGCAGCAGTTCGGATTTATCGGTCTTTTCCCAAGGGAAATGTTCGCGTCCGAAATGGCCGTAGGCGGCGGTTTCGCGGTAGATCGGCTGCAGCAGATCCAGCATGGTGATGAGCCCATAAGGACGCAGGTCGAAGAATTCGCGTACCAGCGTCGTCAGGTTTTCCGCCGGGATCTTTTCGGTGCCGAAGGTTTCGATGGTGATGGAGGTCGGTTCCGTCACGCCGATGGCGTAGGACACCTGAATTTCGCAGCGATCGGCCAGACCGGCGGCGACGATGTTTTTGGCCACGTAGCGCGCGGCATATGCCGCCGAACGGTCAACCTTGGACGGATCCTTGCCGGAGAAGGCGCCACCGCCGTGACGGGCCATGCCGCCGTAGGTATCGACGATGATTTTACGGCCGGTCAGCCCACAGTCGCCCATTGGCCCGCCGATAACGAAACGGCCGGTCGGGTTGATAAAATATTTGGTCTGGGGGGAGAGCCATTCCGCGGGCAGAACCGGTTTGATGATCTCTTCCATCACCGCTTCTTTCAGCTGCGGCAGGGCGATGTCTTCCGCATGCTGCGTGGACAGCACCACGGTATCAATGCCCACCACTTTGCTGTTGTCGTAGGTGAAAGTGACCTGACTTTTGGCGTCCGGACGCAGCCAGGGCAGGGTGCCGTTTTTACGGACCTGGGACTGACGTGCCACCAAACGGTGCGCGTAGGTGATCGGCGCCGGCATCAGCACATCGGTTTCATTGGTGGCGTAACCGAACATCAGCCCTTGGTCGCCCGCGCCCTGTTCCAGCGGATCGGTGCGATCCACGCCCTGGTTAATATCCGGAGACTGCTTACCAATGGCGTTCAGCACGGCACAAGAGTTGGCGTCAAACCCCATATCTGAATGAATGTAACCGATCTCGCGGATAGTGCTGCGCGTCAATTCTTCAATATCCACCCAGGCGCTGGTGGTGATCTCGCCACCCACCAGAACCATACCAGTTTTAACATAGGTTTCGCAGGCGACGCGCGCCTTGGGATCCTGCGCCAGAATCGCGTCCAGCACGGCGTCGGAAATCTGGTCCGCGATTTTATCAGGATGCCCCTCTGAAACAGATTCAGATGTAAATAGGTGTTTAGCCATTGGTCTTTTTACCTTTGGATACGGGTTGGAAATGACTGCGTAGCGCTGGGGACGGGGCACCCGCAATACGCGATGCCCAGATGATGACGGTACGCGTCATGCTGCCTCCCCCGGAAACTGTCGTTCAGCAGTAAAACAGTTAATCAGTATAGATGGATTAACTTCTGGATGGCCATTTTAGGGTAGGGTCTCGGTTGAATGCCAGTAATTTTTTGGCTGAAATATATCAGCTAGTTTCAACGGAGGACAAAAAAGCGTCAATAAAGTGACATAGGCCAATTTCATTTTGCTTTTTTCCCCATTGAGCGGTATAAAATCGCGCGCGTTTACATCAGGTAACGTAAAAGTTAACCGAACGGGCGCTAAAAAATTTTACACTTATCCCCCGGCGCCCGGTTGAGGGCCTTATTTTCTCAGGAGACAGGGTTCATGACGTGTGTGATGTCTCTCGTTTCTGCATCCCGTTTCCGACGCGCGGTGCGTCAGGCCGCCTTTGCCCACGACGCCTCGCTCATCCTTTCTTGTCGAAGTCGCCGCCCGACCGGAGCGGCTCAGGACGCCCGGGCGGGCTAGCCGCGGGGTTCTGATTTCGGGCCACACGGCCTTTCATGCAATCCTAATTGATGGTGTTCCGCCATCCTGTAGCACGGAGTTCACCAAGGTGTTTTACAATTACTGTCTGGATAGACCGGACGCCGGCAGCGTTTCTTGCCGCGTTCGTTGCGCGCGGGCGGGCTGAGTGCCCTAACCGGCGTGAGCGCTGAACCGACGGTAGCCGGCAATAAAGCGTCGCGCCCGGGAGACCGCCGCCATGACTGATTCACGACTGGACCAGGAACCGCGCCGCGTGGCTCGACAAGACACTTTGCGCTCAATGCAGGAGGTAGCCATGAACGACAGCGACGCCAGCAAAATGCTGAGAACCTACAATGTCACGTACTGGGGCAATAACTACTACGACGTCAATGAGTTGGGTCATATCAGCGTTTGCTCGGATCCTGACTTTCCCGAGGCGTGCGTCGATCTGGTGGAACTGGTAAAACAGCGCCAGACCGAAGGCCAGCGTCTGCCGGCGCTGTTCTGCTTCCCGCAGATCTTGCAGCACCGCTTGCGCTCCATTAACGCCGTTTTTCAGCGGGCGCGCGATTCCTTTGGCTACCAGGGCGGCTATTTCCTGGTTTACCCAATTAAGGTCAACCAGCACCACCGCGTTATCGAATCGCTGGTCAACTCCGGCGAGCCCCTGGGCCTGGAGGCCGGTTCCAAAGCGGAACTGATGACGGTACTCGCCCATGCCGGCATGACCCGCACGGTGATCGTCTGTAACGGCTACAAAGACCGGGAATATATTCGCCTGGCGCTCATCGGCGAAAAGATCGGCCATAAAGTCTACCTGGTAATTGAAAAACTCTCCGAAATCACGCTGGTGCTGGAGGAGGCGGAACGGCTGAATGTGGTGCCGCGCCTCGGCGTGCGCACCCGCCTGGCCTCGCAGGGCTCCGGCAAATGGCAATCGAGCGGCGGCGCAGGTGCTGCAACTGGTCGATCTGCTGCGTGCGAAAGGGCGGTTGGATAGCCTGCAATTACTGCACTTCCACTTGGGTTCCCAATTATCGAATATTCGCGATATCGCTTCCGGCGTGCGTGAATCGGCGCGTTTTTATGTCGAATTGCATAAATTGGGTGTCCATATTGAATGTTTCGACGTCGGCGGCGGTCTGGGGGTCGATTATGAAGGCACCCGTTCGCAATCCGACGGATCGGCCAATTATGGCCTGAACGAATATGCCAACAACGTCATCTGGGGTATCGGCGATGCCTGTAATGAATACGGTCTGCCGCACCCAACGGTCATTACCGAGTCCGGCCGGGAGGTAACGGCGCACCATACGGTGCTGGTGTCCAATGTCATCGGCGTGGAGCGTAATGAATTTAGCGAGCCGCGTCCGCCGGAGACGGACGCCCCGCGCGCGTTGGAAAGCCTGTGGCAGACCTGGCAGGAAATGCAGGAGCCGCGCAATCGTCGTTCGTTGCGCGAATGGTTGCACGATAGCCAAATGGATTTGCATGATGTCCATACGCAATATACTCACGGTATGCTGGATCTGACGCAGCGCGCCTGGGCCGAGCAGCTGTATCTCAGCATCTGCCGCTTGATCCAGACGCAGCTCGATCCGAGCAATCGCGCCCACCGGCCGATAATCGATGAATTACAAGAGCGTATGGCGGATAAGCTGTACGTCAACTTCTCGCTGTTCCAGTCGATGCCGGATGCCTGGGGGATAGACCAATTGTTCCCGGTTCTGCCGCTGGCGGGGCTGGATAAGCCGCCGGAAGGGCGCGCGGTGCTGCTTGACATTACCTGTGACTTTGATGGCACCATTGATCATTACATTGACGGCGATGGTATCGCCACCACCATGCCGATGCCGCCTTACGATGCCGATAATCCGCCGGCCCTCGGCTTTTTTATGGTGGGCACCTATCAGGAAATCCTCGGCAACATGCATAACTTGTTCGGCGATACCGCCACGGTGGATGTGTATGTGTTCAAGGACGGCAGCCTGGAGATGAACGAGTCTGACGAAGGTGATACTGTTGCCGATATGCTGCGCTATGTGCAGCTCGATCCCGATGTGCTGCTGACCCGTTTCCGTGACCAGGTGAAAGATACCGATCTGGATGCCGGACTGCAAAGCGAATTCCTGGAGGAGTTCGAGGCGGGCCTGTACGGTTACATTTACCTAGAAGATGAATAACGTTAAGTAAAGAATGATGATGAGTACCCTGGGTCATAATTACGATAATTCGCTGGTGTCGAACGCTTTCGGTTTCCTGCGCCTGCCGCTGGAATTCAATCCGTATCACACGGACGCAGACTGGGTGATCACCGGTATTCCCTTCGACATGGCGACCTCCGGGCGTGCCGGCTGCCGGCACGGGCCCGCCGCGATCCGCCAGGTTTCCACCAACCTCGCTTGGGAAGGCTGCCGCTGGCCGTGGGATTTCGACGTGCGTAAGCGTCTCAAGGTGGTGGACTGCGGCGACCTAGTGTATGAATTCGGCGATGCGCAGGATTTTTGCGACAAATTGCAGGACCACGCCGAACGGCTCCTGGCGGCCGGCAAACGGATGCTGTCGTTTGGCGGCGATCACTTCGTCACGCTGCCGTTATTGCGCGCTCACGCCAAACACTTTGGCAAAATGGTGCTGGTGCATTTCGACGCCCATACCTATACCTACGCCAACGGCAGCAAGTTCGATCACGGCACCATGTTTTATCATGCGTCCAACGAAGGATTAATCGATCCCGCCCACTCGGTGCAGATAGGCATCCGTACCGAATTCGAGCGCGATAACGGGTTCACCGTGCTCGACGCGGGGCAGGTTAACGACCGCAGCGTTGACGATGTTTTGGCGCAGGTGAAGCAGATTGTGGGTGACCTGCCGGTCTATCTCACGTTCGATATCGATTGTCTGGATCCCTCCGCGGCCCCCGGCACCGGTACGCCGGTCTGACCAGCGATCGGGCGCTGAAGCTGCTGCGCGGGCTGCAACCGCGGAATATCGTCGGTATGGACATCGTCGAAGTGGCGCCAGCCTATGACCAGGCGCAGATCACCGCGCTGGCTGCCGCCACGCTGGCGCTGGAAATGCTTTACATCCAGGGCGCCAAGCGGGGCGACGACTGACGGGGAAGGCGGTGTGCCGGCGGCCCCCTGGGATAATGCCAGCACGCTCCAAGGGGGCGTCAGATGCGTGATAAGCATGGCGTCCGCTTCTGCGCCCGCAGTGGCAAACGGTATGGTCTGTCTGCTCTCGCCCGCGGCGCGAGCCGTGCCGTTTGTCCGCGAGTAAGGTCTAGTTCAATAACAACAGACACGACAGGTCGTCGCCATAATTCAGTTTGTCGATGAGCGCATCAAGCTGGGGCCGGAAATGGGCGGAGTGCATCGTCACGGTGGCGTAATGACTAAAGGTAAGCTGAACCGCTTCTTCCAATACCGCGCGGCCGCGAACCGACTGCACCGATAGCAGGGTTTTCAGATAGAAAAAATCGATAAAATAGTAATATAAAGTCCTTAAGCTATGGGTAAGATCCTTCAGGCCGAATGTTGAGTGATGGAACTGATACAAGAAATAGTTTTTAAGGACGTGCGGCGGGGCCAGGCAACTGTCATGAAGCAGTTTTCTCCATTCATCATCCAATAGTTGCCAATTCTCGGGCATATTCGCTTGCAACATTTCGTCTTGCAGCCCAAAAAATTGCATGGTATCGCCAACCGAGGAGAGTAAGTGTTGACGCGATCGTCCCGTGGTGGTGAAAAAACGCAGCATCACCAAAAGCAAAGAGAATTTGAAGTGGTGTCTGGCCGGTGTGGTGATAGCCTTTCTTTTTTGATAAATCTGGCCGTCGGTCAACTCCTTGACCAGCGAGGTAAACAGACTTTCCATCCGCGGATAATTCTCCTCCACCCGATAATTCAGCGATTGTAAGAAGATCATAAACTGTACTAGGGCATACAGGTTGTCTTCGATAAAGGGGCTGTGCGCCATAATCAGATGACGGCAGAATAACTGAATAATCTGTTGCTCCTGGGTAACCTCTTCTCGCCGAGCGCTGCCGACGGACTCGGTGATTTTAGTGCGTTTTACGCTGGTTTTTTTCTCATACTTCAATGCATCGGGATGGAACAATACGAGGCGTACCGCCTCCGGACACGAGAAACTTAATGAATGCTGGCGATAACTCTGGATGGACGTTTCAATGCGTGGATAGGTTTGGCAGGTTTGACTCATTGCACTCGGACCCAGCGTCAGGTAGATGTTTCACAGTTTTTGCTGGTTGAGAAAAGGGCAATTACCATCCTCTTTCAACGCGATATAGGCGTAGCGATGAGCATGCTGTTCTGAGCTGTTAGGTATCAGATATTTTTCTGTAATATCTTTTATTTCAATTTGATGAGCAGCCTTATAGGTCTTATAGGTTTTTTTATCGATATGAATCGTCCACCCGCGGCAGCAGTGGGAGAGGCATTGCTCGCCTCGGCATTTGAAATTTTTATAGAAAACAGGCGTGATCTCACGATGCAGTTTCATGAATTAGACTCTGGCAGTGGGGGAAGTAGGGGGGGCACGTTATCAGCTGAGGTCGCCCGGCAATCGCCATAAGACCGCGACAAAAGCACGCCGTTTTACGACCGCCGGCAGACGCTTCATCCGGCAGCGTTTTGGCCGGGCGTTCAGGCTTGCCAGTCCCCGGCATCAGGCATTACAGCATCCCGGCACGGCTACTCAAGCGCCTCGGCATCGCGGCGCCCCCCATCTAGGCACCCCAGCCGGCACCCCCAGCCCTCGGCACCCTGCACCCACCGCCACCCGTCTGCACCCCACACTCCGCACCCCACGCCCTGCACCCACCCCAGCATCATCGTTTCCCGCTCGTGACGGCTCACTTAGCATGCGGGGAGAATAGGCTGTCGGCCAGTAGACGGAATCGGCGGAATTGTCATGGCCAGGCGCGATAATTTTGCGTCATTAAGAAGATCTGCATCACAAAATCAGCAAAATTATTCCTGCCGAGAGTAGATTTGATTATTCTAAATGAATCGATTCAGTTAGCGGCGTGATGATCGCGACGGGCGTGACCCCGGCAAGGGATGTTGCGTGCGGTCTCACCTTCCGAGCGGATGGCAAAAGCAGGCACGGGCATTATTTCGTGATATAGTTGATAATAGAGGATTATTAGTCAGGCTGACATACATTGCCCGCCGCCCGCCGGGGTGAGCGGCTGTGGGGCAACGTTTCATCCCCTGACGTGTCAAAGATTCAGGCCTGGCCCATAGACGTTGGATGGACGGGGCCGCGAGCGACTACTGGTCCGGTGTGAGGAAGCCTTTCCCCGCCGCTCAGGCAATTTAGCAAGCATCAAACAAGAGGGTTCACCATGGCTGTAATTAAGATGACCGATTTGGATCTGGCTGGTAAACGTGTTTTTATCCGTTCCGATCTGAACGTGCCGGTTAAAGACGGGAAAGTGACTTCCGATGCGCGCATCCGCGCCTCTCTACCCACTATCGAAGCCGTATTGAAACAGGGCGCGCGCGTCATGGTGACCTCCCATCTCGGTCGTCCGACCGAAGGGGAATACAACGCCGAGTTTTCTTTGCAGCCGGTGGTGGATTATCTGAAAGGCAAATTGTCCTCTCCGGTCCGTCTGGCCAAAGATTACCTCGATGGCGTAGATATCGCCGAAGGGGAACTGGTGGTGCTGGAAAACGTGCGCTTTAACAAGGGCGAAAAGAAAGATGACGAAGCCCTGGCGAAGAAATACGCCGCGCTGTGCGACGTGTTCGTCATGGATGCTTTCGGCACCGCTCACCGCGCCCAGGCTTCTACTCACAACGTAGGTAAATTTGCCCCCGTTGCGTGCGCCGGTCCGCTGCTGTCTAATGAACTTGAGGCGCTGGGCAAGGCGCTGGATAACCCGGCCCGGCCGATGGTGGCCATCGTTGGCGGCTCAAAAGTCTCTACCAAGCTGACCGTACTGGACTCGTTGTCGAAAATCGCCGATCAGCTCATCGTCGGCGGCGGCATTGCCAATACCTTCGTGGTGGCCCAGGGACATAATGTCGGCAAATCGCTTTACGAGGCCGATCTGATCCCGGAAGCCAAACGTCTGCTGGAAAGCAGCGATATCCCCGTGCCGACCGATGTCCGCGTCGCCACCGAGTTTTCCGAAACCGCGACCGCCACCTTGAAATCCGCCAGCGACATTCAGGACAATGAGCAGATTCTGGACTTGGGCGATGTTTCCGCCGCCCGTCTGGCGGAAATTCTGAAAAACGCCAAGACCATTTTGTGGAATGGCCCGGTCGGCGTGTTTGAGTTCGCCAATTTCCGTAAAGGCACCGAAGTAGTGGCGCGCGCCATCGCCGACAGCGAGGCGTTCTCTATCGCCGGCGGCGGTGACACCCTGGCGGCCATCGACCTGTTTGGCATTGCCGATCAGATCTCCTATATTTCTACTGGCGGCGGTGCTTTCCTTGAATTCGTCGAAGGTAAAAAACTTCCCGCGGTGGTCATGCTGGAAGAACGCGCGAAACAGTAAATATTCAGCGGGCGGACGCTTTCGGCGTTCGTCGTCGCCGCGGCTGGTTCACAGGCTCGGGCCACGGCGATAAGTTACCTTTTATCAATGGCCTACAAAACAGGACAAAGTAATATGTCTAAGATTTTCGATTTTGTGAAACCAGGTGTTATCACCGGTGATGACGTTCAGAAAGTGTTCGCTGTCGCGAAAGAAAACAACTTTGCTCTGCCCGCCGTCAACTGTGTAGGCACCGATTCCATAAATGCGGCGCTGGAAGCGGCCGCAAAAGTGCGTGCGCCGATTATCGTGCAGTTCTCCAACGGCGGCGCCGCTTTTATTGCCGGCAAAGGCTTGAAAGCCGAAGGCCAGACCGCTGCGGTGCTGGGCGCGGTGTCCGGCGCGCTGCACGTGCATCATATGGCCGAGCATTACGGTATCCCCGTTATTCTGCATACCGACCATTGCGCCAAGAAATTGCTGCCGTGGCTTGACGGACTGCTGGACGCTGGCGAGAAGCATTATGCCGCCACCGGCAAACCGCTGTTCTCATCCCATATGATCGACCTCTCTGAAGAGTCGCTGGAAGAGAACATTAAAATCAGCGCCAATTATCTGACGCGTATGGCGAAACTGGACATGACGCTGGAAATCGAGCTGGGTTGCACCGGCGGCGAAGAAGACGGCGTCGACAATAGCCATCTGGACAACTCCGCGCTCTACACCCAGCCGGAAGATGTCGCCTATGCCTATGAAAAACTGCATGCCATCAGCCCGCGCTTCACCATCGCGGCCGCTTTCGGTAATGTTCACGGCGTGTACAAGCCTGGCAACGTGCAGCTGACGCCAAAAATCCTTGATAACTCCCAGAAATACGTTTCAGAAAGATTTGGTCTCCCGGCCAAATCTTTGAATCTGGTCTTCCACGGCGGTTCGGGCTCTACGCCGGAAGAAATCAAGGAAGCCGTCAGCTACGGCGTGGTCAAGATGAACATTGATACCGATACCCAGTGGGCAACGTGGGAAGGTATTCTGAAATATTATCAGAAAAACGAAGGTTATCTGCAGGCTCAGCTGGGCAATCCCGAAGGCGCTGATAAACCCAACAAGAAGTTCTACGATCCGCGCGTATGGATCCGCGCCGGTCAGGCATCCATGGCAACGCGCCTGGAGCTGGCCTTTAAAGAACTGAACGCTATCGACGTACTGTAATCGTCCGGCGGTACCCCCGCGCGCAGCGCGGTGTGCCGCTTGCCTGCTTCCCGCCGTGGCGCGGGGGCGGGGGATATCCACCGCGCAATCCACCGGAAAGTCGTCTCTCCCTTGGATGGCGCGGTTTTTTTGTGTCCGTGGCGGGGCATGGCAATATTTCGCCTAAGCGGGTCGCGACAACGCTACAGTGGCGCTTAAAACGGTCTCGCTCCTGATTAACATCATGAATCATCTGGCATTTTTCTGCCGACTTGGCTAATTCCGTTGGAGTGATGAGGCGTTGCGGTATAGGCTTAATACTGTCTTGTCATCGGCCCCGGGCCGAGGGACCTTTGTTATACACCAGAGCGGGAAACTATATGGAAGATATAGACGTTGTAGATAAAATCAATCATGCCGGTAACTGGCTGGTCAATAATCAAGAATTGCTGATTCATTACGCGGTGAATATCGCCGCCGCCATTATCATCCTATTTATCGGTCTGCTGGTCTCGCGGATTATCGCCCGTACCCTGAATCGGATGATGAAGGCGCGGCACATTGACGCCACGGTGGCCGATTTTGTCTCGGCGATTTTGCGCTACGGCATAGTGATCTTCACCCTTATCGCCGCCCTGAACCGGATAGGCGTGCAGACCGCCTCGGTGATTGCCGTCATCGGTGCCGCCGGTTTGGCCATCGGTCTTGCCCTGCAAGGCTCTTTGTCCAACTTTGCGGCAGGGGTACTGCTGGTCACCTTCCGCCACTTCCACGCCGGCGACTATGTGGATTTTGCCGGCACCTCGGGCACGGTTTTAGTGGTGCAAATTTTCTCCACCACGCTGAAAACCTACGATGGCAAGATTGTGGTGGTGCCCAACAGCAAAATCCTGTCCGGTAATATCACCAACTTCTCTCAAGAGCCGAATCGTTTAATCGATACCATCATCAGCGTCAGCTATGATGCCGACATTGATGCAGTGAAGAAGATAATCACCGATATCCTGGTCGCCGATAGCTGAGTGATCCAGGACATGGGTCTGACCGTGCGGTTAAACGCGCTGGACTCGTCCTCACTGGATTTCATGGTGCGGGCCTGGGTGCCGCGCAGCGATCAGCAAAACGCCACTTTCGACCTGCTAGAGAAAGCTAAGGTGGCGCTGGATGCGCACAATATCGGCATTCCGTATCCGCAGATGGATGTGCATTTGTACCGGACGCCGAAGCCACAGCCCGAGCACGAGCAGCAATCCGCCAATACCGCGACCTCGTCGGACGCCTCCCGGGATGCCGAGGAGAGTCAGCAGGTGCAATCGCAGCCGGACGTCGATACCGGTAAGCCGGCATGAACCGGCTTGACGATATGATGCGCGCGGTCACGGCAGAATAACGGGCCAGGGCTGCGCGCCGCCGCTGCACGCCCGGTGACCGACAGCGGGTGCCTTGCCGTACCGCGCAAATTCTCTTTGCCCCGAGGCGGTTAGGGGGTTTCTACAGGCGTGCCGTGCCGGCGCGGTTGCTCACTAACGCTGCTTATCGGGGATAAGATCATTCCATTTCAACCGTCGCCGGACGGCCGGTAAACTGCCCGCCACAATCGGCAATCGACGGGACGGTATATGTAGCGTTTTTTCTTACAAGGATTTTTTCTCGGCATGGTCCTGATTGTGCCCATCGGGCCGCAAAACGTGATGGTGATGAATCAGGGGATACGCCGGCAGTATTTTTTGCTGGCAACCACGCTGTGCTTTATTAGCGACCTGTTACTTATCTGCGCGGGGGTGTTCGGCGGCGCGGCGCTCGTCACCCGTTCGTCGTGGCTATTGCTGGCCATCACCTAGGCAGGCGTGTTGTTCCTCGGCGGCTATGGTTTTTACGCCTTGCGCAACGGCTGGCGCAGAGCGATACCCGGGCCGCCGGCGGCAGCCGTCGTCGGGTGCTGTTGACCATTCTGGCGGTCACCTGGCTCAATCCTCATGTCTATCTGGATACGGTAGTGATCCTGGCAGCGTCGCCGGCCAATTGGCCCCGGCGGGACGCGGCTGGTTTGCCGGCGGCACCATCAGCGCCTCCCTGGTCTGGTTTTACGGCCTGGCGCTTATTGCCGTACGGCTGGCGCCCTGGTTGATACAGTCGCGCGTGCAGCGCGCCATTCAGTGGCTCGTGGGTATCGTGATGTGGTGCGTGGCATTGCAGCTGCTTCATCAGGGCTGGCGTATGTTCAGAGCGTTGGCCGCGTTTTAGGCAGTCAGTGCCGCCCACCCCTTATTCAGAACTTATCCTATGTTTTCTGTCCCAGACGACGGGATATGCTGGCAACCGGTATAAACGTAACGGTAAAAAACTGCAAATAACATTGTCCCCCGGGGGAAAAGGGGGATGATATACTCAGTTACGTATCTTAATTAGCGAATCATATTCTCCGGGAGGAACCGTGAAGGTAAAAGCACTGGTATTAACCGCTATCGTAGGGCTGGGAGCCTCTATCATGCCGGCATTGGCGGCCGAGTTGCCCCAGGGGCCGCATGTCGTCACCTCTGGGACCTCTTCCGTCGATGCGACGCCGGATATTGCCACGCTATCTATCGAGGTGTCCATTTCCTCCAAAGACGCGGCGGATGCGAAAAAACAGGTGGATACCCGCGTTGCGCAATATTTCGATTTTTTGAAAAAGAACGGCATCGCCAGCAAAGATATCAATGCTGCCAATTTGCGTACTTAGCCGGAATATAACTATCTTAAAACCGGTGAATCGGTGCTGAAAGGTTATAAAGCGGTGCGGCAAGTGCAGGTCACCCTGCATCAGCTGGATAAACTCAACGAACTGCTGGACGGTGCGCTAAAAGCCGGCTTGAACGAAATCTGCTCGGTGGATCTGGGCGTGGCGAATCCAGAACAATATCGTGCCCAAGCCCGGCAGAAGGCGATAGATGACGCCACCTTGCAGGCGCGCGCGCTGGCGGAAGGCTTCCACGCCTCGCTGGGTCCGGTGTACAGCATTCGCTACCATGTCGCCAATTACCAGCCGATGCCGGCGGTGCGCATGTTCAAAGCCACTAGCGCTTCTGCCCAGGCCGATGCCGATCAAACCTACGCTCAGCAGTCGATTCATTTCGACGATCAGGTGGATGTCGTGTTTGAAATGAAGCCGCAGCCTTAACCTTTTCGCCACGCGGCGGGGCAACATTCTCCCCGCGGGTTCGGCAAGCGTTAAACAGACGGGGCAGCGTTCGCCGCGCGGTTTGGCAAGCGCTAAACGGGCGGGGCAGCGTTCGCCGTGCGCGTCCGGCAAGCGTGGAGCCGTTATCAATCCTGGCGCAGTACCTGATGACCGTGGTCTAGCAAGGCGTCGGTCACTTTACGCATCATTCGGCTTTCCGGCGCAAATCGGTGCCAGTACAGCATGCGGCGCTGGTACAAGCCTGGCGTCAGATCGATAAGCTCCCGCTGCGCCAATTCGCGCTCGATTTGCAAATGGGGAATCATGCAGCAGGTGGTGCCTTGACGCGCCAGCTGAACAAAGGCTTCCGAAGAATTTACGATATGGCACGGCACGCTGCCGGGTGAGAGATCGAAATTTTGCTGTAGGAAAGTCTGGTGCATATCGTCGAGATGATCGAACGCCACCGCGGGCGCCTTTAGCAGGGCGCTGCGGGTCACGCCGTTGGGAAAGTAACGGGCGGCGAACGACGGCGACGCGACGAACAGATAATCAAGCGCCCCCAGGCGGTCTACCAGACAACTCGGCAGCGGCTGAGGCTGAATACTGACCGCACCCACTACCTCGCCACGGCGCAGCCGCTCCTGGGTGCGGGTTTCGTCTTCCACCTGCATATTCAACCGGATGGGGGAATCGCTCAGCACGGGCTTGAGCTCCGGCAGCAGCCAAGTCGCGAGACTATCGGCGTTGACCGCCAGCGACAGCAGCAGCGGGGTATCGCTGCCGGTATCGTTGCCCAGCCACTCTTCTTCCAGCAGCTCCACCTGATGCAGCAACGCCATATAGTTTCTGCCCCTGCTCGGTGGGGCGGGATGGTCCGCACCAGCAGCGGCTGGCCAAACAGATTTTCCAACTGTTTTATACGCTGCGACACGGCTGACTGGGTAATACACAGTTTCTGCGCGGCGCGTTCAAAACCGCGCTCTCGTATTACGGCGTCAAGCGCCTGGAGCGTTCGATAATCCGGGCGTTTCATTCATCTTCCCCTGTCAGCATCATATCCCTGCACTATGCCATAGTTTTACACTATTGCGTGTGCAAAGTCTCGACCCTGCCGTACGGCCGTTCTTGGCCGAGGTTGTGGCAATATTCACCCCATTGCCGCCGAGTTTGCTTTATACTGGCCGCTACACAGGGTTACACACGGGCAGAAATAGACCATGATGCAGGATGAACTGAAAAAAGCGGTGGGCTGGGCCGCGCTGAAATATGTCCGGCCCGGTACGATCGTAGGCGTGGGGACCGGCTCTACCGCGGCGCATTTTATTGACGCGCTGGGGTCCGTCAGTCATCAAATCGAGGGGGCGGTTTCCAGCTCCGAGGCGTCGTCCGCTAAATTGAAGAGCCTGGGTATTCCTTTATTTGACCTTAACGATGTCGACGCTCTGGACATTTATGTCGATGGCGCCGATGAGATTAACGGCAGCATGCAGATGATCAAAGGCGGCGGCGCCGCGCTGACCCGCGAAAAAATCATCGCCGCCGTGGCACGCAAGTTCATCTGTATCGCCGATGCCAGTAAGCTGGTGGACGTGCTCGGCACGTTTCCGCTTCCGGTTGAGGTGATCCCCATGGCTCGCGCCTGGGTCGCTCGCGAACTGGTACGCCTGGGTGGTCAGCCGGTTTATCGCCAGGGCGTGGTGACCGATAACGGCAATATCATCCTGGATGTGCACAATCTGGCGATCCTGGATGCGGTGGCGCTTGAAGAGCAAATCAATAACATCCCCGGGGTCGTCACCGTTGGCCTGTTTGCGCGCCGCGGCGCTGATGTGGCGCTTATAGGCAGCGAACAGGGCGTCAAAATCATCGGCTAAACCGAGGGTCGGCGCGCGGTCTACCCGGTCGCCGCCGATGTTAATAAAAAACCGATAATATGTTTTATTTTTCTACCCTGAATTTAGTGATTAATTTCACATTTTTCACGCTTGCCTGCCGGAAATCTTCGCCTAATCCCCCCTGCTAGACGATTTATCCATAACGCGTCCTTATGGCTGTGTCTTATGCTGCACCTCCTGCGCCTATGCCGGTTGCCGCACCGGTAAATTTTGTTATTTTGTCGGAGTGCTGCGTGTCGCAGCCGCATCGTGAGCATCTTAAAGGGTCGGGAAATGGCAAAAGTATCGCTGGAAAAAGATAAGATTACGTTTCTGTTGGTGGAAGGGGTACACCCTTCGGCGCTGGAAAATCTGCAACGCGCCGGTTACACCAATATTGAGTATCACAAAGGCGCATTGGACACCGAAACGCTGAAACACGCGATCCGCGACGCTCACTTTGTCGGCATTCGTTCCCGCACCCATTTGACGGAAGACGTTTTCGCCGTGGCGGAGAAACTGGTGGCGGTGGGGTGTTTTTGTATCGGTACCAATCAAGTGGATCTGCCGGCCGCGATGAAGCGTGGCGTCCCGGTCTTCAATGCGCCTTTCTCCAACACGCGCTCCGTGGCCGAAATGGTATTGGGGGAGATGCTGCTCATGATGCGTGGCATCCCTGAAGCTAACGCCCGGGCACACCGCGGTCAATGGGACAAACAGGCGCAGGGTAGCTACGAAGCGCGCGGTAAAAAACTGGGGATTGTCGGCTATGGCCATATCGGTACCCAACTAAGCATTCTTGCAGAAAGCCTGGGCATGCAGGTGTTCTTCTACGATATCGAAAGCAAGCTAACGCTGGGTAATGCCCAGCAGGTCGCTACGTTGGCCGAACTGCTGGGGATGAGCGATGTGGTGAGTCTGCATGTGCCGGATACGCTGTCGACGCGCAACATGATGGGGAAAACCGAGCTCGCGCAAATGAAAGCCGGTGCGCTGTTGATTAACGCCTCGCGTGGGACGGTGGTGGACATACCGGCGCTGTGCGAGACGCTGGCCAGCAAGCATCTGGCCGGCGCGGCGTTCGACGTTTTCCCGCAGGAGCCGGCGACCAATAGCGATCCGTTCACGTCGCCGCTGTGTGAATTTGACAATGTGATCCTGACGCCGCACATCGGCGGGTCAACTCAAGAAGCCCAAGAGAATATCGGCATAGAAGTGGCCGGCAAATTGGTGAAGTATTCCGATAACGGTTCCACTTTGTCGGCGGTCAATTTCCCCGAGGTGTCGCTGCCGGAGCACGGCGAACGCGTGAGCCGTTTGCTGCATATCCATGAAAATCGTCCCGGCGTGTTGACTCGGATCAACCAGATTTTCGCCGAGCAGGGGATCAACATCGCCGCGCAATATTTGCAGACAACGCCGGAAATCGGTTATGTGGTCATCGATGTGGAAACGGTGGCGGAAGATACCGCGCTGCAGCTGATGAAAGCGATACCGGGCACCATACGCGCCCGCTTGCTCTACTGAGGGCCTACAGGAATGCGCGGCGCGCGATGGCTCTGAAAGTCAGGTAAGCCCGGCGCATGCAATGGCGGCCACCGCCGGCGGCGGGAGTGGAGTAAGGTAAACCCGGCGCCTGCCCCTGTGGTCTCTCTTCGCCCGCGCCCATGTCGCGGCCGTGGCGCAGGCTTCAGCGCCACGGCCGATCTGGGAAACGAAGGGCAAAAACGGCGTCAGCCGTTTTTTTCGCTCCGGCGTCATGCCAGCGCCAGTGGCGGGAGGGGGTAATAATTTCCGGAAGTCCAATATCCCACTCTTCCACCGGCAGCGGATCCGCTACCTGCTGACAATCGTGCGCCAGCCCGATAGGGTAAAAGCCCGCCAGTGGCCGCCAGTGCTGTAGCGTGCGGTCATAAAAGCCACCGCCCATGCCCAGGCGCCGCCCCTGCGCATCGAACGCCACCAGCGGCGTGAACAGCACATCCAGGCCGGTCAGCGGCAATAGCGTGGTGATATCCAGCCGGGGCTCGCGGATGCGCAACCGGTTCAACACCAGCGGCGTGGTGGCGGTATAGCGCATAAACAGCAAGTGACCGGGAGTGAAAGGATGCAGTACCGGCAGATAAATCTGCTTGCCGGCGGCCCATAGGGCATCGATCAGCGGACGGGTACCTAGCTCGCCATCGAATGAAAGAAAAACGGCCAGGGTGCGGGCGCTACGGATACGCGCGTCATTCATGACGCGGCTGACGACGCGCAGGGCGGCGTCCGATTGTTCTTGGGACGACAGCGCGCGGCGCCGCAGGCGGATATGATTGCGCAGCGACTGCCGTAGCAGTGATTTTTCCATTGACGAGGTCATAGGGAAACGATGCTTAACTAGGGGATCTCCGAGATGCCGCCGCAGGCTGTAACCCTTGAACCCTTGGTTCAAGGTGAACGCAGCGTCGAGACCTTAAGGCTTCTCGAACGAGCCGAGCATGCGCACCGGTCAAGAATCGCCACATTCTTGTGGTATGAAATATCGGCTCAGGGGACTGACCCGCTGGCGAACACCTCAGAGAAATTTGGTTTTCAGCCCGCGGGTATCGGTATCGGCCCCGCGGTGCGTACGTCGTTATTCGAACTGGTTTCCCGGTCGTTCCGTTATGCGGCCCTGTTCAACCAGCGCCTGCTCAATCGTTTGCTGCAGTAAACGAATGCGCTGTTCTATGTTGGCTGCATAATCCCGGGTTTTCAACCTTTCCTGCGCCAATTCGTGACAGACGTTCAGGGCGGCGATGAAAACAAGTTGTTCCGTATTGGTGACTCTAGTTCGAACTTTCAGATCTTGCAACCGCTGATTAAGATCTTCCGCCGCCTGGTTCAACGCTTCCTGTTGCTCCGGGGGGCAATTGACCCGTAATGTACGGCCAAAAATTTGAATATCTACCGGTTGTGCGGACATACCACCTTCCTGCCTTTGTTACCGCGCCAACCCCGCCACTGCCGCGTAATATCGGCGAGGTGCGAAGGGCGCAACTATAATCTATCTAAAACAGAAGTTACAAGCCCTTTCTGGTATAGCGACGGACCTTGGTGGTAGCATAACACGAACTTATCCCGCCAACATTGATGAAAGCGCATGTCTAAACAAAATACATTCCCCGATTACGAAAACTTGAACCGGCTTTTGGCAGCGCAGGCGGTGGCATTAACCGCTGCGGAGATGCATGGGCTGCTGAGCGGGATAGTGTGTGGCGGTAACAATAACGACAGTTGGCAGGTGTTAGTGCATGAATTGACCAACGACGGGTTGGCGTTCAGCCAAACGCTCGCCGGGCCGCTGCGCGACCTGCACCAAGCTACCGCCAGCGCGCTGGCGGATGCGTCATTCCAATTTCAGCTATTGCTGCCGGCGGACGACGACGAGGGGAATGCGCTATTCGCGCGAGTGGATGCCCTGGCCGGCTGGGTAAACCATTTTCTGCTCGGTCTGGGGGTGGTCCAGCCGCAGTTGGACAAGGTGCGGTGCGATAGACGATTTGCGCAACATCTCTCAGTTGGGGTATGACGAGGACGAAGATCGCGAGGCGTTGGCGCAATCGCTGGAGGAAGTGATTGAGTATGTCCGTATGGCCGCCATCCTTTGCCATAATGATTTTACCCGTCCGGATGACGACGCGGCGCCCACGCCGGCCGGTCCGGTATTACATTAACATTAACGCCGGCCTTGCGGCGGCGTATTGGCCACGGTAAAAGAGCCGAGCATGTTAACCAGGCTGGAGGGAGCGATGATACCACAAGAATATACCCGGCGTCGTCAAGGATTGCTGGCGAAAATGGCCCCGGGAAGCGCCGCGCTGATCTTTGCTGCCCCCGAGGCGACGCGCAGCGCCGATAGCGAGTATCCCTATCGGCAAAACAGTGATTTCTGGTATTTCACCGGCTTTAACGAGCCGCAGGCGCTGTTGATTTTGGTCAAAAGCGACCAAAGCCATCATCACAGCGTATTATTTAATCGGGTACGCGATAAAACCGCCGAAATCTGGACCGGCCGCCGCCTGGGTCAGGAGGCGGCGCCGGAGCGCCTAGGGGTTTCCCGAGCGCTCCCCTGGGACGATATCGGCAGCCAATTGCATCTGCTGCTCAACGGCCTGGACGTAGTTTATCATGCGCAAGGTGAATACGACTTTGCCGACAAATTGCTGTTCAGCGCGCTGGATAAATTGCGCCGCGGCGCGCGTCAGCAATTGCAGGCGCCGGCCACGTTGGTGGATTGGCGGCCCTGGGTGCACGACATGCGGCTGATAAAATCCGAAGAGGAGCTGGCGGTGATGCGCCACGCCTGTGAAATCACCGCTTTGGCGCATACCCGCGCCATGCAGCAATGCTGGCCCGGCATGTACGAGTATCAGTTGGAAGGCGAGATCCAGCATGAATTCAATCGCCACGGCGCGCGCTTCCCGTCTTACAACACCATCGTCGGCAGCGGCGAAAACGGCTGCATTTTGCACTACACCGAAAACGCCTCCAAGATGAAAAGCGGCGATCTGGTGTTGATCGACGCCGGCTGTGAATATCAGGGCTACGCCGGGGATATCACCCGCACCTTTCCGGTCAATGGCCGCTTCTCGCCGGAACAGCGCGCGATTTATGACCTGGTCCTGGCAATGCTTAACCGCGCCCTTGAGCTTTATGGCCCGGGGCGCAGTATTCAGGAGGTGGGTGAAGAGGCGGTGCGCATTATGGTCACCGGTCTGGTGCAGCTTGGCGTCATGAAGGGAGAGGTCGAGGCGCTCATCGCCGAACAGGCGCACCGGCAATTCTTTATGCATGGCCTGAGCCACTGGCTGGGGCTTGACGTTCACGACGTCGGCAATTATGGCTCCTCAGAGCGTAGCCGGGCGCTGGAGCCGGGTATGGTGCTGACCATCGAGCCGGGTATCTATATTGCCAGCGACGCCGATGTGCCCCCCGCCTACCGCGGTATCGGCATTCGCATTGAGGACAACATTGTGATTACCGCCGCGGGTAATGAAAACCTCACCGCCTCGGTCGTCAAAGAGGCCGAGGCGATTGAAGCCCTTATGGCGGCGGCGCACAAAGAATGAGTGTCACCATTATCGGCGGCGGCATGGCCGGCGCGACGTTGGCGCTGGCGCTTTCGCATCTGAGCCGCGGCACCCTGCAAATCGACCTGGTGGAGGCGCGGACGCCGGAAAGCCGCGATCATCCCGGCTTCGACGCCCGCGCTATCGCGCTGGCGCAGGGGACCTGCCGCGAGCTGACCACCATCGGCGTCTGGTCGGCGCTGGCATCCTGCGCCACCGCCATTACCCGGGTGGAGGTGAGCGACAAAGGGCACCTGGGTAAAGTTCAGATTGCGACCGACGACTATCAGCTGCCGGCGCTGGGCTATGTCGTGGAGCTGCACGCGGCCGGTAAACGGCTATTCGATTTGCTGCGTCAGGCCCCCGGCGTGCGGCTGCATTGTCCGGCGACGCTCACGCGCCTCAGGCGCGAGCGCGAGGAGACGATCATTACCTTGGATAATGGCGTCGAGCTCAACGCGCAACTGGTGGTGGCGGCGGACGGCTCGCGCTCGCCGCTGGCGGCGCAATGCGGCATGCGCTGGCGGCAGCGGGATTATCAGCAAATTGCGGTTATCGCCAATATCAGCACCGCCGTGCCACACGGCGGTGACGCGTTCGAGCGGTTTACCCCCCAGGGCCCGCTGGCGTTGCTGCCCATGTCTGGCGCGCGCAATTCGCTGGTTTGGTGCCTGCCGGCTGCGCATGAACAGGACATTGCCGACTGGGATGAGGGGCGGTTTTGCCATGCGTTGCAGCAGGCGTTTGGCTGGCGGCTCGGCCGTATTACCGCCGCCGGCGAGCGCCAGTGTTACCCGCTGCGGCTGCGCACGGCCGAGCGGCATATTGGCCACCGCCTGGCGCTGGTGGGTAATGCCGCGCAAACGCTGCATCCCATTGCCGGCCAGGGGTTTAACCTGGGGCTGCGCGATGTGATGACGCTGGCGGAAACTCTGGCGCAGGCTGCGGCGCAGGGAGAGGATATCGGCGATTACGTCGTGCTATCCCGCTACCAGCGTCGTCGGCAGCCGGACCAGGCCGGTACCGTTGGCATCACCGACGGGCTGATTCATCTGTTCGCCAACCGTCACCTGTCGTTAGTGGTGGGCCGAAATCTTGGGCTGCTGGCCATGGCCCATATTCCGTCGCTGCGCGATGCGCTGGCGCTTAAAACGCTGGGCTGGGTGGCCCGTTGACCCCGACCCGCAAGCAAGGATCCATTAAGCTATGCAAGCATTTGATATCGTGATTAGCGGCGGCGGCATGGTCGGCCTGGCGCTAGCCTGCGGCCTGCAGGGGACCGGATTGCGCGTGGCGGTCATCGAGCGCCAGGGGCCGGAGGTGATTCCCCCTGCCGAACAGCCGGCGTTGCGGGTTTCCGCCATCAATGCCGCCAGCCGGCATTTGTTGCAGCATGTGCAGGTCTGGGAGGCCATCACCGCGCAGCGCGCCAATCCTTATCGGGGCATGGAAGTCTGGGAGCGGGACAGCTTCGGGCGTATCGCTTTCGACGGTGCCGGGCTGGGCTATCCCGAGCTGGGGCATATCATTGAAAATCCGGTCATTCAGCAGGCTTTATGGCGCCGCGCGGAGCAATTGGCCGAGGTAACGCTGATAGCCCCTGCCACGCTGCGCCAGGTGGCCTGGGGTGAAAATGAAGCCTTTATCACCCTTGACGACGACCGGATGCTGACCGCCCGACTGGTCGTGGCGGCGGACGGCGCGCGCTCTTGGCTGCGGACCCATGCCGATATCCCGCTGACTTTTTGGGACTACCAGCATCATGCGTTGGTGGCGACCGTGCGCACCGCTCGGCCTCATGGCAATATCGCCCGACAAACGTTTCACGGTGACGGCATTCTGGCGTTTTTGCCGCTAAGCGACCCGCATTTAAGCTCTATCGTCTGGTCGCTGCCGCCGTCGGTGGCGCAAGAGCGCCTGACGGCGCCCGCCGAAGCGTTCAACGCCGCGCTGGCCATGAACTTCAGTCTGGCGCTGGGGTTATGCGAGCTGCTGGGCGAACGGCAAACCTTCCCGCTCACCGGCCGTTATGCGCGTAATTTTGCCGCTCACCGCCTGGTGCTGGTAGGGGATGCCGCGCATACCGTCCATCCGCTGGCGGGGCAGGGCGTAAACCTGGGGTTCATGGATGTCGCGGAACTGTTGGGAGAAGTGCGGCGCCTGCGAAAAGCCGGCAAGGATATCGGCCATTACCCCTACCTGCGGCGCTACGAGCGCAGCCGCAAACACAGCGTCGCGCTGATGCTGGCGGGCATGCAGGGGTTTCGCGAGCTTTTCGCCGGCCATCAGTCGCTAAAGAAATGGGTCCGCGACGCCGGTTTGCGGCTGGCGGATACGCTACCCGGCGTTAAGCCGCGCTTCATCAAACAGGCGATGGGATTGAACGATTTACCTGCCTGGTTGGCAGCCGAGCCCTTAGACTGAATTATTCTAATTTTACCGTTCCTTTTGAATTATATTTTCTATATCCGATGCCTAAACCCCGCCGGGATTAAAAAAGCAGTGGCGGGATTTTTTGTGATTAAACTTTCCTTTTACCCGTTGCGATGCCTGTTTCGTGCGCCGAAATCTGCTTTTATGCAGCATAATATCGCGCCTGGCTTTCCTTACCTTTCACGTAGCTTTTCCTTCGGTTGATAATTTAAGTTATGGTTTCCACCGCCGTTCAATGGTAAGTTCTGCCTAAAGGTATCGTTTGCGTCAGCCCTCTTTACCCGCCCGGGCAGAGGCTTGGAGCGCTTCGGTAGTTATCTGTCTTCCCATTGAGTAAGAGAGAAAAGATGGCTCAGCAGACCCCGTTGTATGAAGAGCACCTCGCGTGCGGCGCCAAAATGGTGGATTTCCACGGCTGGATGATGCCGCTCCACTACAGTTCCCAACCGGATGAACATCATCAGGTGCGGCGCGATGCCGGCATGTTCGACGTGTCCCATATGACCATTGTCGACTTAGCGGGGCCGTGCACCCGTGATTTTCTGCGCCATCTGCTGGCCAATGATGTCGCCAAGTTGACAGTGCCCGGTAAAGCGCTTTACACCGGCATGCTCAACGCTTCCGGCGGGGTGATAGACGATCTTATCGTCTATTTCCTTTCCGAAACCGAGTTCCGCCTGGTGGTGAATTCCGCCACCCGTGACAAAGACGTTGAGTGGATCACTCGTCACGCCGAACGCTACCAGGTGGCGGTAACCGTGCGCGACGATCTCGCCCTGATTGCGGTGCAGGGGCCGCAGGCGCAAAACAAAACGCAGACGCTGTTCACCCCGCAACAGCGTCAGGCGGTGGCCGGAATGAAACCGTTTTTCGGCGTGCAGGCCGGTAATTTGTTCATCGCTACCACCGGCTATACTGGGGAGGCGGGCTATGAGATTGCGTTACCCGCCACGCAGGCCGCGGATTTCTGGCTGCTGCTGCTAGCGGCCGGCGTGAAGCCCTGTGGACTGGGCGCGCGCGATACTTTGCGCCTGGAGGCGGGAATGAACCTTTACGGCCAGGAAATGGACGAAGGCATTTCTCCGCTCGCGGCCAATATGGGTTGGACCATTACCTGGCAGCCTGAGGACCGCGATTTCATCGGGCGCGAGGCGCTGGAGGCCCAGCGCGCCGCCGGCGACGGCGAGCAATTGGTCGGATTGGTGATGTCCGAAAAAGGCGTATTGCGCAATGGCCTGCCGGTCCATTTCACCGACGTCTCCGGCAATATGCAGCAAGGCATCATCACCAGCGGCTCGTTTTCGCCCACTTTGGGCGTCAGCATTGCGCTGGCGCGAGTGCCGGCCGGTATCGGCCAGCAGGCGATAGTGTTAATCCGTAACCGCGAAATGCCGGTTAAGGTCACCAAACCCGGTTTTGTGCGCGCCGGTAAAACGGTTGCGCAATAACTAACTTTGTCATAGTGAGGATGGCGATGAGCAATGTGCCGACAGAATTAAAATATACCGCATCCCATGAGTGGGTGTTAAACGAAGGCGACGGCGTTTATTGTGTCGGGATTACCGAACATGCGCAGGAGCTGCTAGGCGATATGGTGTTCATGGATCTGCCGGAAGTTGGCGCCTCGTTCTCCGCCGGCGAAGATTGCGCCGTGGCGGAATCGGTAAAAGCTGCGTCGGATATCTATGCGCCCATCAGCGGCGAAATTGTGGCGGTGAACGACGATCTCGACGGATCGCCGGAGCTGGTCAACAGCGCGCCTTATACCGATGGCTGGCTGTTTAAGATCAAATCCGCCGATGAAAGCGAAGTGAACGAATTGCTCGACGCTGCCGCTTATCAGGCTGCCATCGACGAAGAAGACGAATAACGCTGACGCCGCGACCGCCGGGGCGCCTTTTGCGATTACCCTTTTTCGGTCCCATGCCCGATGCAGGAATTGTTGTCCATGACCCAGACTCTCAGCCAGCTTGAACATCATGACGCCTTCATAGCCCGTCATATCGGCCCTTCCGCGCCGCAACAGGCAGATATGCTTGCCGCCGTGGGCGAGCCGACGACGGAAGCGCAGGCGCTGGCCGAGCTAAAGGCTATCGCCAGTCAGAACCAGCGCTACAAATCCTTTATCGGCATGGGCTATAGCGCGGTGGTAACGCCGCCCGTTATTCTGCGCAATATGCTGGAAAACCCGGGCTGGTACACCGCCTACACACCCTATCAGCCCAAGGTATCCCAGGGCCGGCTTGAAGCGCTGCTCAATTTTCAACAGCTGACGCTGGATCTGACGGGTCTGGACATCGCTTCCGCCTCGCTGCTGGATGAAGCCACTGCGGCGGCCGAAGCCATGGTGCTCGCCAAGCGCGCCAGCAAGTTGAAACAGGCCAATCGCTTTTTCGTCGCCGACGATGTGCATCCGCAAACCCTGGATGTCGTGCGCACCCGCGCCGGCACCTTTGGCTTTGAGCTGGTGATCGATAAGGCAGAGGCGGCGCTGGAGCACCCCGATCTCTTCGGCGTGCTGTTACAGCAGGTGGGCACCACCGGCGAGCTGCATGACTATCGCGCGCTAATTGCCGAGCTCAACAGCCGCAAAATCATCAGCTGCGTGGCGGCGGATATGCTCTCGCTGGTGCTGCTGGCCGCGCCCGGCGCGCAGGGGGCCGATGTGGTGTTCGGTTCGTCGCAGCGTTTCGGCGTGCCGATGGGGTACGGCGGCCCGCACGCGGCGTTTTTCGCCGCCCGCGATGAGATGAAGCGCGCCATGCCGGGGGGCGGATTATCGGTGTTTCCCACGACGCCGCCGGCGATATCGCACTGCGCATGGCGATGCAGACGCTCGAGTAGCATATTCGCTGCGAGAAAGCGAACTCGAACATTTGTACTTCACAGGTGTTGCTGGCCAATATCGCCGGCCTGTATGCGGTCTATCACGGTCCGCAGGGGCTGCAACGCATCGCGGGGCGTATTCACCGGCTGACAATGATTCTGGCGCAGGGGCTGCGCGACGCCGGGCTGACGCTCAGGCACGATTGTTGGTTCGATACCCTGACCGTCGAGGTGGTCGATAAAGCGGGGGTGCTGGCGCGCGCCGATGCCGCCGGCATCAATTTGCGCAGCGACATCCATGGCGCGGTGGGCATCACCCTTGATGAAACGACCGTGCGTGAAGATATGCAAACCCTCTGGCAGGTGGTGACGGGCGCCACGGGCACTCTGGTAATCGATGCGCTAGACGCCGGCTGCGGCGACGTGATCCCGCAGGAGCTGCTGCGCACTATGCCAATCCTAACCCACGAGGTGTTTAACCGCTACCATAGCGAAACGGAAATGATGCGCTATATGCACCGGCTGGAGCGCAAGGATCTGGCGCTGAACCAGGCGATGATCCCGCTCGGATCTTGCACGATGAAGCTTAACACCGCCGCCGAAATGATCCCTATCACCTGGCCGGAATTCGCCGAGCTGCATCCTTTCTGCCCCCCGGAGCAGGCGGCGGGATACCAGCAGATGATCGCCCACCTGTCGCGCTGGCTTATCCAACTGACCGGCTACGATGCCCTGTGCATGCAGCCGAACTCCGGCGCCCAGGGTGAATATGCCGGCCTGCTGGCGATTCGTCGTTATCATGAGAGCCGTAATCAAGGCGAGCGTCATATTTGTCTTATCCCTAGCTCGGCCCACGGTACCAACCCGGCGTCGGTGCAGATGGCCGGCATGTCGATCACCGTGGTGGCCTGCGATAAGAATGGCAACATTGATTTGCACGATTTGCGCGCCAAGGCCGAGTAGGCAGGCGAGCAACTGTCTTGCATTATGGTGACCTACCCCTCGACCCACGGCGTCTATGAAGAAACCATCCGTGAAGTGTGCCAGATTGTCTATCAGTACGGCGGGCAGGTCTATCTGGACGGCGCCAACATGAATGCGCAGGTGGGGATCACGTCGCCGGGCTATATCGGCGCCGATGTATCGCATCTCAATTTACATAAAACCTTCTGCATTCCCCACGGCGGCGGCGGCCCGGGCATGGGCCCCATCGGCGTGAAGGCGCATCTGGCTCCGTTCGTCCCCGGTCATTCGGTGGTGGAACTGGACGGCGTTTTAACCCGCCAGGGTGCCGTCAGCGCCGCGCCGTTCGGCAGCGCGTCGATCTTACCCATCAGTTGGATGTATATCCGTATGATGGGCGCGGAAGGATTAAAATAGGCCAGCCAGGTGGCGATTCTGAACGCCAATTATATCGCCAGCCGGTTGCAGCAGACTTATCCGGTGCTGTATACCGGACGCGATGGCCGGGTGGCCCACGAATGTATCCTGGATCTTCGACCGCTGAAAGAGGCCACCGGCATCAGCGAAATGGACATCGCCAAACGCCTGATCGACTATGGTTTCCACGCCCCCACCATGTCTTTCCCGGTGGCCGGTACGCTGATGGTCGAGCCCACCGAATCGGAAAGCCAGCTGGAGCTCGATCGCTTCATTGAGGCGATGCTGGCAATCCGCGCCGAAATCCAGCAGGTGGCGGACGGCATCTGGCCGGCTGACGATAATCCGCTGGTGAACGCGCCCCATACCCAGCGTGAACTGGCCGGCGAGTGGCGCCATCCGTACGATCGGCAGGTTGCGGCGTTCCCGGCCGAGTATGGCGATAAATACTGGCCGGCGGTGAAGCGGTTGGACGATGTTTATGGCGACCGCAATCTGTTTTGCTCCTGCGTGCCCATCGGCGATTATGCCTAAGCGTCACGGCTAGGCGCCGACGGGCGCCGCGCGCAAGCCTGCCGGCATAAAGCGATTTAACATTACGCCTGTGGCCGCACGTCCAGGCCCGCCGGAAACCCACCGTTAAGCGGCGCCCTCCGGTCGGTATGCCGCCGATAAACATTGTCCCGGCGAGGATGTCGTCAGTCGCTGCGTTATTTTAGCCAGCCTTGCTGCTGCGCCTGCTGCAGGTGCCGGCTGAGATGCGTCCACAGCGCCGGATAGACATCGGCGATAAACGCGTTGCATGTCAGCACCTGTTCGAGGGTAATGCCGTTCTCGATCCAGCTCTGCCCCTGGTTGTGCAGGTTCATCAGCACCGGCATTAGCCTATCGATCATCAGGGCGAAACGGGCGCTAGGGGTTTCGCCCGCCTCATACTCCAGCCACAATTCATGAAACTGGCGACGCTGCGGCGTCGGCAGCAGCCCGAACAGCCGCTGTGCCGCCTTTGCTTCCATCGCGTGAACCGCCTCGCGCCCCGCGAGATCGTAAACCAGCACGTCGCCGGCGTCGATTTCGGCGATGTCGTGAACCAGCGCCATCTGCGTCACGCGAGTGATATCGACGCCGTCGTCGGCATAGGGGGCCAGGGCCATCACCGCGACCGCAAAGTGCCAACTGTGCTCCGCGGTGTTCTCCTGTCGTTGGGTACCAAGTACTTTGGTGCGGCATTGTATGCTTTTAAGCTTATCAATTTCGATTAAGAAAGCGACAACTTCGGTCAGTCCGTCGAAAGCCAGCGCGGGTGGTGTTGCAGCCATCAGATTCCCCGGCATAATCCATTTGAGCGGCCTAGTGTAGGCCAAATCACCCGTGAATTCGACCGGAATAGCCGCGCCCTGGACGGCGCGCCTTTACAATTCCTCACGGTTTATTTCAGCGTACACATGTACACCGAATAGACTGTCGATTACCCTATACACTGCGCGCGCGGACGAACGCATCATCAAGCGGAGGTAAGATAATCCATGAGAAACAAACCATTAGCCAAAATCTACTCCTTGGCGGAAGAGATAGCCAATAGCGTCAGTCACGGCGTGGGGGTGATCTTTGGTATTGTAGGTCTGGTTCTCATGCTTAATCAGGCCGGCGAAGCCGGAGCCACCGCGCTCGCGGTGACCAGCTACAGCCTTTACGGCGGCAGTATGATCCTGCTGTATCTGGCTTCGACGCTTTACCACGCCATCCCCCATCCACCGGCAAAATGCTGGCTGAAGAAGGTCGACCACAGCGCGATTTACCTGTTGATCGCCGGCACCTATACGCCGTTTTTATTGATAGGCCTGGCCTGGCCGCTGGCCAAATGGCTGATGGTGGTCATCTGGGTGATGGCGGCGGTGGGCGTCCTGTTCAAACTGGTGTTTGCGCATCGCTTTCGCGCTATCTCCATCATCACGTATTTAACCATGGGCTGGTTATCGCTGGTGGTCATTTATCAACTGGTGCAACGTTTACCCGCGGGTGGGGTGGCGCTACTGGCGGCGGGAGGCGTGGTTTACTCGCTGGGCGTGGTGTTTTACGTATGGGATCGGATACCGTTTAACCATGCGATATGGCATGGCTTTGTGTTGGGAGGAACCGTTTGTCACTTTCTGGCAATCTATTTGTTTGTTGCCTGACCCGCCGCGTTTTCCGGCCGGCAGCCCCTTGCCGGCCATGTCTGTTCACCCGCCGCGCAAGTTACCGGAGCCGCTTTCCCGGGTCGGGCGCCTCAGCGGCGCGCGGCAGGTCACTCGCCGATAACGTACGGCAGCGGACGCACGGCCAACGCGCCGGCGTCGTCGTCGCGTACTCGTAGCTGGCTGTCAGGCGCCAGATCGTTATTCAGCACCGCTTGTATCCAGACGCTGCTATCTTCCAGCTGGCAGGCCGCCAGCACCGTACCGGTTCGCCGCCAATTGTCGCCCAGTTTGAGTTCCAAATCGTCGCCGGCGGCGGGAAGATGGCCGGCTTTGCCCGCCAGCCAGTACAGGGCGCGTTTATTGGCGCCGCGATATTTGGCGCGCGCCACCATTTCCTGACCGGCATAGCAGCCTTTATTAAAGCTAATGCCGTCCAACGCCTGGACGTTGGCCGCCTGAGGGATGAACTGTGCGCCGTTGGCGCTGTCGATAACCGGATAGCCTGCCTCGATATCCAGCGCCAGCCATTGCCGACTGTCGTTTAGCTGGGCCTGGCCCTCCAGCTTGTGTTGCAGCGCGTCGCGCACCGCCGGCGTGGTGATAAGCAGAAAGCGCGGCGCCGGCAAATTGAAAAAGAGCAGCGTTGTGTCCTGGTGATGCGCCACCGGACGCGCCGCATCGGGGACGCTAGCGAAAAGTCCGCCGAGCGCCGCCTGCGCTTGAAAACCCGCTACGCCGAGTAATACCGCCTCGTCATCGGCGGCGATGGTGGTTTTGGAGAAAACGGCATACTTTTTTAATTCCGCGAGCTGGCTATTGCGCACGCTGCGCCGTTCGATTAAGGCCATGCCCTCCTGGTGATGAAAGACGCACAGGTGGCTGAACATTTTGCCCTTGGCATCGCAATGGGCGGCAAAGCTGAAGCGATCGGCCTCCAACGAGGCCACATCGCAGGTCAACTGGCCCTGTAAATATTTAACGTTGTCCGGCCCATTAAGGGTGATCAACGCCCAATCCTCCAGTGAAATGAGCGTCAGCGGCAGATGGCTGGAGGGCGACGGCAAACGCGGAGGGAAAGGAACTTCAGATGACATGGAACGGTCCTATCAGTAGTCTGACAATAGCCTAATGGTAAAAGACCGCCTGGGGTTTGCAAGCGGATCTTGCCTTAGGTTTTTGGTGATACGTGCCCGGTGCGGAATAAAGCGCGCAGAACATGTCGAAATGTGTCGTTTTATCTCATGTGGCAGGACAAAACGGGGTAAACTAGCCGCAGTACGTAGGGTGTATGAGGGTAAAGTAAAACATGGATATCACCAATAAAGCGAGGATCCATTGGGCCTGCCGACGCGGCATGCGCGAGCTGGATATCGCCATTATGCCGTTCTTTGAACAGGATTTTGACGCCCTGGATGACCAGGACAAGCGGCGCTTTGTCCGGCTGCTGGAGTGTGACGATCCCGATCTGTTTAACTGGTTGATGAATCACGGCCAGCCTGACGATCGCGAATTGCAGCAAATTATCTCAATGATACAAACGCGAAACAAAGCCCGTGGCCCTTTGGCGATGTGATATTCGGGTCTCTTGGCGCACTTAGCTTTGCTCGCTGGCGTTTTACGGGATCCTGATAATGCTGATTCTGCTTTCTCCCTGGCCGGAGAATTACGGGCTGGTGTAGTTGACGCTGGTGCTGGTAGTGGTGTTTGAGTGCATCCGCAGCCAGCGCAATATCATGTCCTGCCGTGGCGAGCTGGTGCTGATGAGCGACAGCAGTATTCAATGGCATCGCGAGGAGTGGACCTTTACCCGCAAAGCCTGGATGCTCAAGGGCGGCGTATTGCTCAGCCTGCGTAAAGCCGGCGGCACGCGGCGCCGGCGTCTGTGGCTGGCGGCGGACAGCATGGACGGCCGGGAATTTCGTCACCTGCGCCAGCTGCTGGCGCGACAGACCGGGTCTTAGCGTGGAGGCGGGGGCGGCGAACCCTCCGCTGTCGCGGGGTTACAGCAGCGCCGCCATTTCTGTCAGGATCTGCTCACACCACTGTTGCAGCCGCTGCTCGCTCAAATCGTATTGATTCACTTCATCCAGCGCCAGGCCGACAAAATGGTTGCCGTCGGGGGTGACGGCTTTCTGGCTGGTAAACTCGTAGCCGTCGGTGGGCCAGTAGCCGATGAAGCTGGCGCCCAGCGGTTGCAGAACATCGTGAAGGTAGCCCAGCGCATCCAAAAACCATTCGCCGTAACCCAATTGATCCCCCATACCGTAGAGCGCGATAATTTTACCGCGCAGGTCGAGGGTTGAGAGCTGCGGCCAGAGGGCCTCCCAGTCTTCCTGAATCTCGCCGAAGTCCCAGGTGGGGATGCCAAGAATCAGGATAGTATAGTCCGCCATGCGCTGCACCGGGACATCTTTTAGGTTATGCAGATCTACCAGCTCCGCTCCGAGAATATCGCGGATTTTCTCGGCGGCCATCTCAGTATAGCAGGTGCTGGAGCCATAAAATAAACCGACTTTCATCTCTCATGTTACTCTTGCAAACAACCTAATAGCGTCAAGTGTACCAGATTTGACGGTATGTCAGGCATAATGTCGTCTGCCGCCCCATACAGGAGTCAGATATGGAACAACCGGATGTCGTCATTATTGAGCAGTTTCTTGATGCCCTATGGCTGGAACGCAATTTGGCGGAAAACACGCTGGCCTCCTATCGTCTTGACCTGCAGGCGCTCGCGGCCTGGCTACGGCGTCAGCAGCGCGACTGTCTAAGCGCGAGCGCGGTGAATTTGCAGGCCTTTCTTGCCGATCGCCTCGATCATGGCTATAAGGCCACCAGCTCCGCCAGGCTACTTAGCGCCACGCGCCGGTTTTTTCAGTATCTGTACCGGGAAAAGCTGCGCACCGACGATCCCAGCGCCGGTATTTCGGCGCCCAAATTGCCGCAACGATTGCCTAAGGATCTCAGCGAGGCGCAGGCCGGCGATTTACTGGCGGCGCCGACCATTGCCGATCCCGTCGAGCTACGCGATAAGGTCATGCTGGAGGTGCTCTATGCCACCGGTTTGCGGGTGTCCGAGCTGGTGGGGCTGACTCTGTCGGACGTGAGTCTGCGACAGGGCGTGGTGCGGGTGATTGGTAAAGGGGATAAGGAGCGGCTGGTGCCATTGGGGGAAGAGGCGGTATACTGGATTGAGTATTATCTGGAACATGGCCGTCCGGCGCTGACCCATGGTCAAAGTCTGGACATTTTGTTCCCCAGCAACCGCAGCCGCAAAATGACCCGCCAGACATTCTGGCATCGCATCAAACATTATGCCATCCTGGCGGGCATTGACAGCGAGCGGCTCTCCCCCCATGTTTTGCGGCACGCCTTTGCGACCCATTTACTGAACCACGGGGCGGATTTGCGCGTGGTGCAGTTGCTGCTGGGACATAGCGATCTTTCGACGACGCAGATCTACACCCATGTCGCCACCGAGCGGCTGAAGATTATCCATCTGCAGCATCATCCCCGCGCCTGAGCGGTGGAATTGAAACGAATTTCAGGCGTATGAATGCGCCGGCCCCGACCCGGGTGTTTAGATAAGGATTAAACTGTGAAGAAAAGCCTGGTACTGTTTTCTTTTATGGCGCTGGCCCTGGTGCCCCTGGCCCACGCTGACGATGCGGCCATTAAGCATTCGCTCTCGCGCCTCGGTATTTACAGCGCCGATATTCAGCCGTCGCCGGTTGCCGGACTGAAAACCGTATTGACCGAAAGCGGCGTGTTGTATGTTTCCGATGACGGTCGCCACGTCATCCAGGGTCCGCTGTATGACGTCGGTAGCGATCACCCCGTCAATGTCACGAATCAGCTCCTCGGCAAGCGATTGAATGCCCTGCAAAAAGAGATGATCATCTTCAAAGCGCCGCAGGAAAAACATGTGGTAACCGTGTTCACCGACATCACCTGCGGCTATTGCCACAAGCTGCACGAACAGATCAAAGACTATAATGCGCTGGGGATAACCATCCGCTATTTGGCGTTTCCGCGCCAGGGCCTGAATTCCCAGACGGAACGGGATATGGCGTCGGTATGGTGCAGCGTTAATCCCAAAGACGCCTTCACCCAGGCGATGAACGGCGGCAACGTTCAACCCGCCACCTGCGATATCGATATCAGTAAACATTATACGCTTGGCGTCCAGTACGGTATTCAGGGCACGCCGGCGCTGCTGCTCGATAACGGTACCCTGATCCCCGGTTATCAAAGTCCGAAAGAGCTGGCCGCCATCTTGGATCAGCAAGGAACTGGCCAGGCATCAGGCGGTTAATACGGCAGTGAACATGACAACAGAACTACGCCGGCGTCCGCTGGGCGATATCGTTTTGCTGGCGGAGGCGGATATCCCGCCGCTGCTGAAACGCTTGTACGTGCAACGCGGCGTTTGCGCGGTCGATGAGCTGGAACGGGGCGCGCGTGGGTTGCTGGCCTATCATCCACTGACCGGTATCGAGCAGGCGGTGGATTTGCTGGTCGGCGCCCTGGCGGATCAGCGCAGATTAATGGTGGTCGGCGATTTCGACGCCGACGGCGCGACCAGCACCGCGCTTACGGTGCTGGCGCTGCGGCAAATGGGCGCACAAACGATAGAATTTCTGGTGCCGAATCGCTTTGAGGATGGCTACGGCCTCAGCCCCGAGGTGGTGGAGCAGGCGGCGGCGCGCGGCGCGCAGGTTATCCTGACGGTGGACAATGGCATCTCTTCCCATGCCGGCGTCGATCTGGCGCATGAGAAAGGCATCCCGGTGCTCATTACCGATCATCATCTCCCAGGTGATACCCTGCCGGCCGCCGATGCCATCGTTAATCCCAATTTACGCGGCTGCGCCTTCGCCTCGAAATCTCTGGCGGGCGTTGGCGTGGCGTTTTATCTGATGCTGGCGCTGCGCGCGCGCCTTAACGACAGCGGCTGGTTTACGCAGCAGGGCATTGCGGCCCCCAAACTGGCCGAGCTGCTGGATTTGGTCGCGCTAGGCACCGTGGCGGACGTAGTGCCGCTGGACGCCAATAACCGTATTCTGGTGCATCAGGGGTTAAGCCGCATCCGCGCCGGCCGCTGCCGTCCCGGCATCCGTGCGCTGGCGGAGGTGGCTAACCGCGACCTCGTTCGGCTGTGCGCCAGCGATCTGGGCTTTGCGCTGAGTCCGCGGCTGAACGCCGCCGGCCGGCTGGACGATATGTCGGTCGGGGTTGCGCTGCTGTTGACGGACGATCTGTCGCAGGCGCGTATGCTGGCGGCGGAGCTGGATGCCCTCAATCAAACCCGGCGTGAAATCGAACAGAGTATGGAAGCCGAAGCGTTGGCGCTGTGCCAGGCGATGGCGCGCGACGAGCAGTCGATGCCCTTTGGTCTGGCTATCTATCATGCGCAGTGGCATCAGGGCGTGGTCGGCATCTTGGCGTCGCGGATAAAAGAGCGTTTTCACCGGCCGGTTATCGCCTTTGCGCCCGCTGGGGATGGCGTACTGAAAGGCTCCGGGCGATCGGTGGCCGGCTTGCATATGCGCGATCTGCTCGAACGGCTGGACACATTACACCCCGGTTTAATGCTGAAATTTGGCGGCCATGCTATGGCGGCCGGTTTAACGCTGGAGCAGACGCAATTTGACCGATTCCGCCAGCGTTTCGCTGAACTGGTCGATGAGTGGCTCGATCCCGCGATGCTCGAAGGCGTGATTTGGTCGGACGGCGAGCTGGCCGGCCCGGAGCTGTCGCTGACCACCGCCGAGCTGCTGCGCGACGGCGGCCCCTGGGGACAGGCGTTTCCCGATCCGCTGTTTGACGGGCGGTTTCGCGTGCTAAATCAGCGGCTGGTGGGGGAAAAACATCTGAAGCTGCTGCTGGAACCGCTGGCCGGCGGCCCGATGCTGGATGGCATCGCTTTCAATATTGACCCGCGCCTGTGGCCGGACAATAGCGTGCATACCGTCGAATTGGCCTACAAGCTGGAGGTTAACGAGTTTCGCGGCAATCGCAGCCTACAGCTATTAATACAGCATATTTGGCCGCTGTAATGAACCGCCGCCGTCGCCAATACGATGGCGACGGCTACTACCGCCCGGGGCGCTGATCCGTTACAATAGCGGGTTAACACGCATTCCTTTTCGTCAATGAGCACATTAATCCATGTTTGAAATAAATCCGGTAAAAAACCGTATTCAGGACCTGTCGGAAAGGATAGCCGTTCTGAGGGGGTATCTTTGACTACGATCTCAAGAAAGAACGCCTCGAAGAAGTAAACGCCGAGCTCGAACAGCCGGACGTCTGGAATGAGCCCGAACGCGCGCAGGTGCTGGGTAAAGAGCGCTCGTCGCTTGAGGCTATCGTTGAAACTATCGACAAGCTTACCCAGGGTATGGAGGACGTCTCCGGCCTGTTGGAGCTGGCGGTGGAAGAGGACGACGAAGAGACCTTCCTCGAAACCCAAAGCGAACTGGATGGTCTGGAGGCCAAACTGGGCCAGCTGGAATTCCGTCGCATGTTTTCCGGCGAGTACGACAGCGCCGATTGCTATGTGGATATCCAGGCCGGTTCCGGCGGCACCGAAGCGCAGGATTGGGCCAGCATGTTGCTCAGAATGTATTTGCGCTGGGCGGAATCGCGCGGTTTCAAAACCGAAATTATCGAAGAGTCGGAAGGGGAAGTGGCCGGTATCAAATCGGTGACCGTCAAGGTCATCGGTGACTACGCCTATGGCTGGCTTCGTACCGAAACCGGCGTGCACCGCCTGGTGCGCAAGAGCCCGTTCGACTCCGGCGGCCGGCGGCACACCTCATTCAGCTCCGCTTTTGTTTATCCGGAAGTGGACGATGATATCGATATCGAGATTAACCCGGCGGATCTGCGGATCGATGTTTACCGCGCTTCCGGCGCCGGCGGCCAGCACGTTAACCGGACCGAATCCGCGGTGCGTATTACCCACTTGCCGACCAATATCGTCACCCAGTGCCAGAACGACCGCTCGCAGCATAAAAATAAAGATCAGGCGATGAAACAGCTGAAAGCCAAGCTGTATGAATTCGAGCTGCAGAAAAAGAACGCCGAAAAGCAGGCGCTGGAAGATACCAAGTCCGATATCGGCTGGGGCAGCCAGATCCGCTCCTATGTGCTGGACGATTCCCGCATTAAGGATCTGCGTACCGGCGTGGAAACCCGTAATACCCAGTCGGTGCTGGATGGCGATCTGGACAAATTTATCGAAGCCAGTCTTAAAGCAGGGCTATGAGGAACCCATATGTCTGAATCACACTCACAGGACGGTGCCCCTCAGGCGCTGGATCTCAATAACGAGCTGCGTTTGCGGCGAGAAAAGCTTACCCAATTGCGCCAGCAGGGCATCGCTTTTCCCAACGATTTCCGCCGGGACGCGGTTTCCGACCAGCTGCACGCCCGCTATGGCGAGAAAAGTAACGAAGAGCTGGAAGCGTTAAATATCGAAGTCAGCATCGCCGGGCGCATGATGACCCGCCGCATCATGGGCAAAGCCTCCTTTGCCACCCTGCAGGACGTGGGGGGGAAACTCCAGCTGTACGTCGCCCGCGACGATCTCCCCGAAGGCCAGTACAACGAGCAGTTCAAAAAATGGGACCTCGGAGACATTCTCGGCGCGCGCGGCAAATTATTTAAAACCCGCACCGGCGAGCTGTCTATTCACTGTAGCGAAATTCGCCTGCTGACCAAGGCGATGCGTCCGCTGCCGGATAAGTTTCACGGTCTGGCCGATCAGGAAACCCGCTATCGCCAGCGTTATCTCGACTTGATCGCCAATGACGAATCGCGCCAAACCTTCAAGGTTCGTTCGCGCATCATGGCGGAAATTCGCCGATTTATGATGGACCACGACTTCATGGAAGTGGAAACGCCGATGATGCAGACCATCCCCGGCGGCGCGGCGGCTCGTCCGTTTATTACCCACCATAATGCGCTGGATATCGACATGTATCTGCGCATCGCGCCTGAGCTTTATCTCAAGCGGCTGGTGGTGGGCGGTTTTGAGCGGGTATTTGAAATCAACCGCAACTTCCGCAACGAAGGACTGTCGCCCCGCCATAATCCTGAGTTTACCATGATGGAACTCTATATGGCCTACGCGGATTACCGCGACCTGATTGTGCTGGTGGAGGATTTGTTCCGCACCCTGACCCAGCGGGTATTGGGCAGCAGCGTGGTGCATTATGGCGACCAGACCTTTGATTTCGGCAAGCCGTTTACCCAGATGACCATGAAAGAGGCCATTTGCCATTATCGCCCGGAAACCCAGCCAGAAGCGCTGGACGATATGGCCTCCGCGATCGCCATTGCCGAGTCGTTGGGCATTAAGGTAGACAAAGGCTGGGGCCTGGGTCGGGTGCAGACCGAAATTTTTGAAGAGACGGCGGAAAGCCATCTGATCCAGCCGACGTTCATTACCGCCTACCCGGCGGAAGTTTCGTCGCTGGCGCGCAGCAATGATGAAAATCCGTTCTTCACCGATCGTTTTGAATTCTTTATCGGCGGGCGTGAAATTGGCAACGGCTTTTCGGAGCTTAACGATGCCGAAGATCAGGCAGCGCGCTTTGCCGAGCAGGTCCAGGCTAAAGACACCGGCGATGATGAAGCCATGTTCTATGATGAAGACTATGTCACCGCCTTGGAACACGGCCTACCGCCGACCGCGGGCCTGGGAATCGGTATCGATCGCCTGATGATGCTGCTGACCAATAGTCACACCATTCGCGATGTGATCCTGTTCCCGGCGCTGCGTCCGCAAAAATAGTCCCGGAAACGGCGGGCTAATATGCGCCCGCCGTCCTGGCGCGTCCCTTGCACCATTGCGGGACATCACGCCGCATGATGGTGCTTGCAACGCGCCAGGGCCGATGGGTGCCGGTTAGGGCTTGCGATTGCGCGCGCTAACATGCTGTCGCTAACGCCCGTCCGATGGCGTTCGCTTTAGCCGTCAACGCCACCCGCGGCAATGCCCCTTGGTGCGAGGGTCGTCAGCGCCGTCCGCGGCGATGTCCTTTGGCAGCTAGGGTCGTCAACGCCGCAGAGGGTGATACTATTTACCGCGACCGACGGCCGTTCAAGGGCGTTCTCACCGCGGTGATAACTACCAGAGCGGCAGGTCACTCGTCTGCGCCACCGCCGTGCCCCCCTCTTGTTTTCGCCTCCCGTTTAACTTTACGTCTCCTTTGTCACGACGAATGCTGGTGATCTCATGGAGCGCACCTTTATGGTGATAATTATTATTGTTTTGCACTATTTTGGTTCATGCTAATGACGGTTTTCCGTTACTCGCTGCGCGAGATCCCCTGACTGCGCGCTTGCCGCAGCCGGTATGTTTGGCCTGCATCTTGCTAGTTGTTACAACAATTTCCCTTCATTTGTTTCAGAGGTCACCAGGTAATGAGTATGGACGCCAGCACCCCGGTATCTACCCCATCAACCGCACAGCCGGACAGCCGGACAGCCGCACGCTGGAAGAAATCTGGTCGCTCATCGAAGCCAGCCGCGCGCAATTTTGCGCGCTAAGCGACAACATTTGGGCTACACCTGAGCTGAATTACGCCGAGGTGCAATCGTCGGCGCAAATCGCGGCAATGCTGGAACAGCAGGGGTTCCGTATCGAACGCGGTATGGCGGGTATCCCTACCGCCATGGTCGGGGAAGCCGGTGAGGGCGGCCCGGTCATTGCAATATTGGGTGAGTATGATGCGCTACCGGGGCTCAGCCAGCAGGCGGATGTGGCGGAACCCCGGCCGGTGACAGCGGGCGGCAATGGTCACGGCTGCGGCCATAATTTACTGGGCAGTGCGGCGTTACAGGCCGCCAGCGCGGTCAAAGATTTTTTTGCCGCCCGTAATCTACCGGGTCGGGTGCGATTCTACGGCTGTCCGGCGGAAGAGGGCGGCTCCGCCAAAGGATTTATGGTGCGCGCGGGGGTGTCCGATGATGTGGATATCGCCATCAGCTGGCACCCCAACGCTTTCAGCGGGGTAATAGAAGCGAATTCCCTGGCCTGTAATGAAATTAACTACCACTTCAGCGGTCGGGCCGCCCATGCCTCCGCCAGCCCGCACCTGGGCCGCAGCGCGCTGGATGCGGTCGAACTGATGAACGTCGGCGTCAATTACATGCGCGAGCATATGCCCAGCTCGGTGCGTATCCATTATGTGGTTACCGATACCGGCGGTCATTCGCCCAATGTCGTGCAGGTGCGGGCAACGGTACGCTATTTGATCCGCGCGCGCGAACTGTCGGCGTTGCAGCAATTGGTCAAGCGGGTCGACGACATTGCCGCCGGCGCGGCGCTGATGAGCGAAACTACCGTTACCAGCCAGGTGCTGAGCGGCGATGCGAATCTTATCGGCAATAGTCTGCTGGAAGAGCGCATGCAGGCGCATCTGGAATTGTTGGGACCGCCGCCTTTCTCTGAAGCGGACCGCGATTATGCCGCGCGTTTCCAGCAGACCCTCAGTCAGGACGATCTGAAAAGCGCCTATGACCGCTATGGCCTGCCGGTGGATTATCACCGACCGCTGTGCGATTTCGTATTGCCGCTGCGCCGTCCCTATAGCGACATGGTTGGCTCCACTGATGTGGGCAGTGTGAACTGGGTGGTGCGACCGTGCAGGTTTACGGCGCCACTTATGCCATCGGCACGCCGGGCCACTCGTGGCAATTGGTCGCGCAGGGCAAAGCCGCCTTCGCCCACAAAGGCATGGCCCACGCCGCCAAGATCATGGCCAGTACCGCCGTGGATTTGCTCGCGCATCCCGAACTGATTGAGCAGGCGAAGGCGGAACATCGCGCCAGGCTTAATGGCGTTGAGTTTATTAACCCGATTCCCGAGGGCGTGGCGCCGCCGTTCCCCGACAATGACTGATGCGCCTCACCCGCTGCGGGCTTAATGGACAATGACATGCAAACGATCAATTTTTGGCAATTGGTGAGCTTCGGCGAACACGGCTGGGGCGCCATGCTGCTGTCGGGCATGGCGGTAACCATTGCGCTCTCGGTATGCGGCTTCGTGCTCAGCGCGGTCATCGGCGCGCTGGTGGCCTGGGCCAAAATCGCTGGAAACGCGCCGCTGCGTATTGCTGGCGACATCTATACCACGGTACTGCGCGGTATTCCCGACCTGCTGGTGATTTATCTGTTTTACTTTGGCAGCAGCAGCCTGCTTAGCGCCCTCGGTGGGCTTTTCCACGCGGATGGTTTCATCGCCTTTCCCGGCTTTCTGGCCGGTATGCTGGCGGTCGGCATCACCGCCGGCGCCCAGCAAACCGAAGTTTTCCGCGGCGCCTACCGGGCCATCTCCCCCGGCGAACTGGAGGCGGCGGTGGCCTGCGGCATGGTGCGCGCGACCCGGCTGCGACGCATTATCGCGCCGCTTACGCTGCGCTTCGCGTTACCGGCTATGGGCAACGTTTGGCAATTGGTATTAAAAGAGTCGGCGCTTATCTCGGTGACCGGCGTCGCGGAACTGCTGACCCAGGCGCAAACCGGTTCCGGATCCACCGGCCGGCCGTTTGATTTTTATATCGCCGCTGCGCTATTGTATTCGCTTATCTCCGCACTGTCCGGCTGGTCCCTGCGTAAGGCGGAACATCACTACTCACGGGGTGCGACACGCTGATGGATTTTGAATTTTTACGCGACACGCTGATGCAGCTCTTGCCCGGCGTCCCGTTGACGCTTGAACTGGCGATCGGCTCGGTGGCGCTAGGATTTTTCCTTGCCCTACTGTTGGCGCTGATGCGTCTGAGCGGCGTGTGGATCCTGGACACCATCGCCCGCCCTTACGTCTTCGCCTTTCGCGGCTCGCCGTTGCTGGTGCAGATGTTTCTCATATATTATGGCCTGGGGCAGTTCCCCGCCGTGCGCGAAAGCGTGCTCTGGCCCATCCTGCGTGAGCCCTACTGGTGCGCGCTGCTCTCGCTAACCCTGTGCACCGCCGCTTACGCCAGCGAAATTATCCGCGGCGGCCTGCTGTCGGTGCCGGGGGGGGGGGGGACACATTGAAGCCGCCTATGCCTGCGGTATGACCCGGCAAAAGGTGTTCCGCCGCATTATGTTGCCGGTGGCGATGCGCCAGGCGCTGCCCGCCTACGGTAACGAAATGATTTCCATGGTTAAATCCACCTCATTGGCCTCAATCATTACCCTGATGGAGATAACCGGCATCATCGCTGAAACCTACCGCGCGCTCGAAGTGTTTTTGGTGGCGGGGGGCCGCTGTATTTGGCGATTAATCTGGTGCTGACTCGTTTGCTGCAATGGTTGGAATACCGGCTGACGCCGCATTTACGGCCGCAACAGAACCTGTCTTATGTTAAAAATACGCGGCATGCTTCCTGATGTCGGCAAGACATTATTTAACACCGCTCCGGCGATATTTCCGTTGGCATTTTTCACCAGAGGTAGGCTTAGAATGAAATTATCCACGATGGTTTGCGCGCTGTGTATGACGGCGACGCTGTTGGGCAGCGTTAGCGCTCAGGCCGCGGAAGGGAAAAAATGGACCACGGTGCGCATTGGCACCGAAGGGGCATTCCGACCGTTCAATTTTACCAAACCGGATGGCACGCTTGATGGTTTTGAAATTGATTTGTATAAGGTGCTCTGCAAATCGATGCAGGTGGCATGTGAGATTGTCGTCCAGCCCTTTACTGGCATGATCCCGGCGCTGCAGGCCGGCAAATTCGACGCGATTATGTCCGGGATGTCGGCGACCGATAAGCGTCGGCAGGTGATTGATTTTTCGGTGCCCTACAGCAATTCGGGCCAGACCTTCGCCACCCTGAAAGACAGTCCGTTGGCTAAATTACCGGATACCGGCATGCGTTTTTCGCTGACCAAGGATGAAGCCGGAGCGGTGAAGGAGCTGGAGAAGATTAAACCCGCTTTGCAGGATAAGGTCATCGGTGTTCAGACCGCCTCGATTGCCGCCACTTTTCTGAATAAATATCTGCAGGGCGTGGTGAAGGTGCGGGAATATAAAACCACCGAAGAGCACGATCTGGACCTGGCCGCGGGCCGTGTGGATCTGGTTATCGCTTCGGTAACCTATTTGAATGGCGCGCGGGAAAAACTCGGCAACGCCAATATGGTCCTGGCAGGGCCGCAATTTATTGGCGGCCTGCTGGGCAGCGGTTCGGCTATCGGTCTGCGTAAATCCGATCCCGAACTGAAGAAAATGTTTGACGATGCCATCATGAAGGTCAAGCAGGATGGTACTCTGAAGACGCTGGGTATGAAGTGGTTCGGCCAGGATATTACGCCGCAATAAACGCGCGGTAGCGTGGGGCGCAATCTGCTCTGATTGGGCTTTGTTGAATAAATCGAACTTTTAGGTGACTGGCGGCTCTGATCACTACATTCGTTTCAACATCAGGTCCCCATGGCAAAGCAAAAGTTTAAAATTACCAACTGGCCCGCATATAACAATGCGCTCAGGCAGCGGGGGGACCTGACAGTATGGCTTGATGAGCCAGCCATTGCTGCATGGACTGAGAGTACACCACCTGAACATCGTGGCCGACCGCTTCACTACACCGATATGGCCATTACCACGGTTCTGATGATAAAGCGCGTGTTTAACCTTTCGCTCCGGGCGTTACAGGGTTTCGTTGACTCGATTTTTAAACTGATGGGGCTGTCGCTGCGCTGCCCAGATTACTCTCTGGTCAGCCGGCGAGCAAAAACCGTCGACATCAGCATAAAAACGCCAACCCGCGGCGAAATCTCACATCTGGTCATCGATGGCACCGGCCTGAAAGTCTTCGGCGAAGGCGAATGGAAAGTCAGGCAGCATGGGGCTGAGAGGCGCAGAGTATGGCGCAAGCTTCATCTGGCAGTAGATAGCGTGACACATGAAATTATCTGTGCCGATTTATCGCTAAGCGGTACGACAGATGCGCAGGCGCTGCCCGGGCTGATTAACCAAACCCACCGGAAAATCAGGGAAGCGTCGGCTGACAGTGCTTACGATACGCGTTACTGTCATGATGCTCTGCTGAGGAAAAAAATAAAGCCGCTTATCCCACCGCGAAGTGGTGCGCAATATTGGCCAGCTCGATACCATGAGCGTAACCATGCGGTGGCAAATCAGCATCTGAGCGGCAATAACGATACCTGGAAAAAGAAAGTAGGTTATCACCGGCGTTCACTGGCTGAAACGGCCATGTTCCGGTTTAAAACACTTCTGGGTGGTCATCTGAGTCTGCATGACTATGACGCGCAGGTAGGTGAGGCAATGGCAATGGTTAAAGCACTTAACCGGATCACACTGTTAGGAATGCCAAACAGCGTCCGCATCATGTAACAATCGCCCTGATAGGAAGGAAGTCGTCACAAATTTCGGATTTATTCAACAAAGCGCCGCGACGGTAGAAGATGTACGACTTCTCAAAGCGAATATTCAAGCGCCTTATCGGGTAAAAGTTTCCGGTAAAGTCAATACGCTGGCTAAGATGAAAGAAATGTTTGTCGCCGGCGCCGAACTGCTGGGAACCAGTTCCGGACCGGAGCTGGTCGGCGATATTAACGCTTACTGACCGGCGTGCGCCGTCGGCACGCACCGGCGGCGCTGCGCAAGCCATGACAACGAGCACTACAGTTAACGGAGCAGGTGATGAGTGTATTTATTCTCGGTAGCTACGCGAAAGCGCTAGTGATGACCACCGACCGTATTCCCCTCGCCGGAGAAACGCTGATTGGCGAGGATTTCCGTCAGACCTGGGGCGGAAAAGGGTCCGACATGGCCGTGCAGGCGGCCCGTCTGGGGGCCGAGGTCGCCTACAGCGGTGTAGTGGGCGACGATGCGTTTGGGCAGAAATTCATTACCCTGATGCTGCAGGAGGGCGTCGATATCACGGCGCTGACCGTAACCACCGCGCTGCCGACCGGCGCGGGGCTTATCATCAAAGATCGCCAAGCGCGGAATGTCATTGTCGTAGATATGGGCGCCAACCGGTTATTTACCCCGGCCCTGGTTGACCAGACGCTGACGCACATCAAAGGCAGCCGGGTGGTTTTGGCACAATTGGAAATTCCGCTGGAAACGGCGCTATACGGCCTGCGTCAGGCCAAGAAACTCGGCAAAACCACCGTGCTTAATCCGGCGCCCGCCCGCGACTTGCGCGGTATTGATCTTAGCGTCATTGACTATTTGACGCCCAATGAAACGGAAGCCCGCGTCGCGCTGGGCCTCGCCCCCGACGATGGGCGCAGCAACCGGGAAATCGCCGATATGTTACTCGCTACCGGCTGCTGCTATGTCGTCATGACGCTCGGGGAGGCCGGCTCCGCCGTGTTCAGCCGCGATCGGATGTGTACGGTTCCACCCTGTCCGGTGGCTGTCGTCGACAGCAACGGAGCGGGAGACAGTTTCAACGCGGCGCTGGCTGTTGCCCTGGATGAAGGCCAGCCTATCGCAAACGCCGTACTGTTTGCCAACGCCACGGCGGCCCTTTGCTGCACCGACTGGGAAACCGTACCCTCCTATTGCGACCGCAGTGAGGTCGACGCTTTTATGCAAACCCTGTCCGCCGCGGAGGTAATGCTCTCATGAGACCCGATAGAATCTTGCATCCAGAACTCGCTGGCGCGCTGGCAACTCTGGGCCATACCGACATTGTGCTGGTCACTGACGCCGGTTTCCCTATCCCGCCGCAGGCAAAGCGTATTGATTTGGGTTTTTGGCTCGGCACCATCGATGTGCTGTCGATCCTGCGCGTACTGCGCCAGGAGATTTTCGTCGAAGAGGTTCGCTTTGCGAGCGAGGTACGCGACTGCCATCCGCAGCTTTATCAGACGCTACAGGAATTGTACACCGGTTCAGGCGCCGAGTTCCGCACCGCCAGCCACGAAACGCTTTGCCGCGACATCGCTTATGAGGCCAAAGTTATCATCCATTCCGGATCTTTCAATCCTTGGGCCAACGTCGCTCTGGTTGCCAGCACCGATCCCTTTGCCTGGTTCACCGACGTTTCCGGCGTACCCCCCCTGCCGGCCTACATCGCAAGACGCCAGCGCATTCACGATAACGTTGTACCGATACTCAACTGACAAGGAAATACAATGAAAGCAGCCGTAGTAAGTCAACGTCATGTCGGCAAAGTCGAGATCAAAAACATCGCCCTGCGGCCGCTAAAAGCCGGCTAAGCCTTAGTCGATGTGGAGTACTGCAGCGTTTGCCATACCGATCTGCACGTCGTGAAGGGCGACTTTGGCCCGGCGCCCGGCCGTGTGCTGGGCCATGAAGGCATCGGTATCGTGCGCGCCGTCGCCAATGATGTAACCTGCCTGCGTATTGGCGATCGCGTCAGCATCGCCTGGTTTTATGCCGGTTGCGGCGTCTGCGAATACTGCGTCAGCGGCCGGGAAACCTTCTGCCGTGAAGTCAAAAACGCCGGTTACAGCGTCGACGGCACCATGGCGGAACAATGTATCATCAAAGCCGATTACGCGGTGAAAGTGCCTGATGGTTTGGATCCGGTCATCGCCAGCAGCATTACCTGCGCCGGCGTGACCACCTACAAGGCCATTAAGGTTTCTGGCGTGCGTCCCGGGCAGTGGATAGCCATTTGGGGCGCGGGAGGACTCAGCAATCAGGCGGTGCAATTCGCGCGCGCGGCTTTCCATCAGGCCGTCAACAGCGTGCGGGCGGGCGGCAAAGTCGTGTGTCTGGCGGTACCGGCCGGCAGTCTGGAATTGAGTATTGTGAAAACGGTTCTCGACGGTATCGAGATCGCCGGCAGTCTGGTAGGTACCCGGCAGGATCTGGCGGAAGCCTTCGAGCATGCGCGGGCGGGCCGGGTGCGTTCCGTGGTGCGAACCCGTCGTCTGGATGAAATCAATACCATTTTCGACGAAATGGAAAACAGTACGATTCAGGGCCGGATGGTCATCGATTTACGCGCGGGACAGACCGTGACGGCATTGACGGCAGAGGAGCTGACATCATGAAAATCACGGGCTGGCGCACGCTGAATACGGTTCACCGCTGGCAGCGTCCCATTGGCGACGTCAATGGCACCCTCGACGCCGGCGTGACCGACGTGCCGGTGCTTATTTTGGAAACCGATCAGGGCGTGAGCGGGATTGGTCTTGGCGGTCACGCCGAATTCCCTCAGCTTTACCCGGCCCTTGACGGTCAGGATCCGCGCGCGGTTACGGCGCTTTACGATCGGATGCTGTCCTGGGTATTCAAAAGCGGCCATGCCGGCAGCGTGTTTGGCGCTATCGGCGCGGCAGACATGGCGCTTTGGGATTTGAAAGCCAAGCTGGCGGGCGAACCGCTGTGGCGTTTGCTGGGCGCGCGACGGCCTTTTGTCACCGGTTATGCTTCCGGCCTGGATTACCCTCTCTCCCTGGACGCGCTTGTCGCCCTACATGAGCGTTTTGCTGAACGTGGCTTTTGCGCCTTTAAACTGAAAGGGGGCTGGGATGTTGAGCAGGATATCGAACGCCTGCGCGCCGTCCGCGAAGTCTATCTGCCTAACGCCGCCTCGCCGGCCATGATGATCTATGTCAACGAATCGATGAACGCGAAACAGGCCATTCGCTATGTTCGCCGCCTGGAAGACACGTTGGACATCAGTTGGATAGAAGAGCCCGTGCGGCGCTGGGACGCGGCGGGCCATGCGCTGGTGCGCCAGCAAACGCGCTGCGCCGTCGCCATCGGCGAGAATTTGACCGGTATAGAGCAGTACCAGCCACTTCTTCGCGGGCAAGGCGTTGATGTTCTGCAAGCGGGAATGTGCTGGGGCATCACCCATTTCTTGCGCGTCGCCAACCTGGCGCACGCCTTCAGCTTACCGGTAAGCCCCGTTGGCTATAATGCCAATCCAGTCGCGCACGCGGCGGCCGCTATCCCGAATCATCTGAGCTGCGAAGTCCAGGATCTTGCTTTTCCGGAAGGGTTCCACGTCGATCAGCGGATCGAAAACGGCGGCATCTTGCTGGGCGATACCCCCGGACTGGGCATTACGCTCGATAAGGCGCTGGAACAACAAGCCGGCGGCAAGCTGGACCACGCCGCAGGGGCCGCATGTGCGACCCGAACGGGCGGGTCTTGGCCTGTCGCTGCGCAAGGCGCGCAAACCTTGATGCTCAACCACAGGATAACAACATGAAAATGGTAACGTTGGGAGGCACGGGAATTTAGGTTCCCCTGCTGGCGATGGGCGCCGCGTCACTTGGCAGCATCTATCACCCGGTTTCGCAACGCCAGGCCGATGAAACGGTCGCGGCGGCGCTGGCTCACGGCGTCAATTATTTCGATGTTGCCCCCTATTATGGTTTAATCAAAGCGGAAACCGCACTGGGTATCGCACTACAAGGCGTAGTGCGACGCGACTATACGCTCGCCACCAAAGTGGGACGCTACGGCTACAGCCTATGGGACTTTTCCCGTGCGGCGACCCTGCAAAGCGTTGAGCAAAGCTTGGCGCGCCTGAAGGTCGACTATATCGACGTGATCCAATGCCACGATGTCGAATACGGCAATCAACATCAATTGCGGGAGGAAGCGTTACCCACGCTGCGCGAATTACGCGCCAGCGGCGTGGTGCGCCACATCGGTATCACCGGCTACCGGCTGGATCTGCTGGAGCGGCTGGCCGTTGACCAAAATGTCGATACTGTTATGGCCGATTGTACTTGGACGCTGCAAGATCGCCGGCTGGGCGCTGTCGCCCGCCGCCTACAACAGGCGGGCATCGGCGTATTGAACGCCTCACCGCTGTCGATGGGGCTGTTAACGCGAACGGGGGCGCCTGACTGGCGCCCGGCGCATCTGGATGTACAACATGTCTGTCACGCGGTATCCGCTCTTTGCGATCGACAAGGGATCAATCTCGCCCAGGTCGCGTTGCAGTTCGCCCTGACGACGGCGGCGGAGCAGGGCATTGCCACCACCGTCATCGGCACCGCCAGCGCTGAAAATATGCTGGAAAACATACACTGGAGTGAACAACCGATGGATGCAGCGTTATTACGGGAAATCGAAGCCATCATGGCGCCAGTGCTGAATATCGGCTGGGACGTGCTCCCCGGCAACGGCGGCAAGACGCAAAAATGAACTAGCCCGGCGATCTTCGTTCCCCGCGTAAAGAACGGACAGCGCCCTTATGACGCACTCGCGACGCCCAGGGCGCCTGGGGCAGTTGGGTCTGCCCTCTGCCCCCAGCGTTTGCAGCGCTAGCGCCAGGAACAAGAGCTCTTCATAACGAAGCGGGATGTCGTTTATTTCAACCTACCCTACTGCATTACAATAATAGAGGAAATAAGCATGTCTGATAACAGTAATACCCTATACCCGGCAAACCCGACGGGAGATGACAGCGCGAGCCACGTCGATCATGTCCTGACCGTCACCGGCGGCAAAAAAAGCCTGTTGCTGGCGTCGTTGTTTACCAATTTCTTTGTCTTATTGGCGCTCTATTGCGGTGTCATTTCCGTTTTATTGCCCAACCACATCGCGCAAATCGACCCGGCGAATAAAGCCAACAACCTGGCGATCGTCATGACCTCCGCGCTGCTGTTCACCATTTTCGCGCAGCCGATTGCCGGCGCGCTTTCCGACCGTTGCCGTTCTACCTGGGGCCGCCGTTCGCCGTGGATCGTCGGCGGAGCGTTGATCGGCGGTCTGGCCATATTCGGTATTTCCATGATGACGACCGTAGCAGGGATTGCCGTATTCTGGTTGATGGCGGCGGTGTCGCTCAACTGTATGAATGGTCCGTTAGCCACGGTGGTGGCCGATCGTTTTCTACCTGAAAACCGCGGTATCGCTTCAGGTTTTGTGGGGGCTGGCTCCACGGCCGGCGGCACCGTCGGCATTATCGTCGCCGGCTATCTCGCCTAGAACTTACAGCTCGGTTACCTGGTCTTCGGACTGGCTATCGCCGCCTGCTGCCTGGCTTTCGTACTGTTAAATCGCGAACCCTCCACCCGGTCGCTGGCGATGGAGCCGTTTAAATGGGGCCGTTTTTTCAAAAACTTTTGGGTAAGCCCGCGCCAGTATCCCGATTTTGGCTGGGCCTTCTTCGGACGTTCCGCCATGTTCCTAGGCTACCAAGGCGTGGTGACCTACCAATTGTATATTTTGCAGGACTATATCGGCTTGAGCGTTGCGCAATCCAATCATGCCATCGGGACCATCTCTGTTATCACTCTCGCCACGCTGCTGTTCTTCGGTCTGGTTTCAGGCTATTTATCGGACAAACTTCAGCGACGGAAAATATTTGTCTTTACCTCCAGCGTATTAATGGCCATCGGACTGATAATCCCGCTCTTTATGCCTACGCTTACGGGAATGTATCTGTATGCGGCGGTTCTGGGCCTCGGTTATGGCGCCTTCACATCCATTGATATGGCGTTAATGGGCTTTGTTGAATAAATCGAACTTTTAGGTGACTGGCGGCTCTGATCACTACATTCGTTTCAACATCAGGTCCCCATGGCAAAGCAAAAGTTTAAAATCACCCACTGGCCCGCATACAACAATGCGCTCAGGCAGCGGGGGGACCTGACAGTATGGCTTGATGAGTCAGCCATTGCTGCATGGACTGAGAGTACGCCACCTGAACATCGTGGCCGGCCGCTTCACTACACCGATATGGCCATTGCCACGGTTCTGATGATAAAGCGCGTGTTTAACCTTTTGCTCCGGGCGTTACAGGGTTTCGTTGACGCGATTTTTAAACTGATGGGGCTGTCGCTGCGCTGCCCAGATTACTCTCTGGTCAGCCGGCGAGCAAAAACCGTCGACATCAGCATAAAAACGCCAACCCGCGGCGAAATCTCACACCTGGTCATCGATGGCACCGGCCTGAAAATCTTCGGCGAAGGCGAATGGAAAGTCAGGTAGCATGGGGCTGAGAGGTGCAGAGTATGGCGCAAGCTTCATCTGGCAGTAGATAGCGCGACACATGAAATTATCTGTGCCGATTTATCGCTAAGCGGTACGACAGATGCGCAGGCGCTGCCCGGGCTGATTAACCAAACGCACCGGAAAATCAGGGAAGCGTCGGCTGACAGTGCTTACGATACGCGTTACTGTCATGATGCTCTGCTGAGGAAAAAAATAAAGCCGCTTATCCCACCGCGAAGTGGTGCGCAATATTGGCCAGCTCGATACCATGAGCGTAACCATGCGGTGGCAAATCAGCATCTGAGCGGCAATAACGATACCTGGAAAAAGAAAGTAGGTTATCACCGGCGTTCACTGGCTGAAACGGCCATGTTCCGGTTTAAAACACTTCTGGGTGGTCATCCTGCGGTTCGTCTCCTGGAAGGACTACAAGGCCGTCACCCGCGACCTGAAAGCTATCTATCAGGCCCCTACGGAAGAAGCCGGCTTGCAGGCGCTGGAAGCGTTCTCCAGTGCCTGGGACATCCGCTACCCGCAAATAAGTCGAAGCTGGCAGGCAAACTGGGCCAATCTGGCCACGTTCTTTGCCTACCCAACGGACATCCGCAAGGTGATCTACACGACCAACGCCATCGAGTCGTTAAACAGCGTGATCCGGCATGCCATCAAAAAGCGCAAGGTGTTCCCGACCGACGACGCAGTGAAAAAGGTGGTGTGGCTGGGGCGATACAGGCGGCCTCACAGAAATGGACAATGCCTTTGAGGGACTGGCGCATGGCAATGAGCCGCTTTATTATCGAGTTCGGTGACCGCCTGGACGGTCACTTCTGAGAAAAGGCATTTACACAGAATCGTGTACAGGGTCCGGTTAAGTGCTTTAACCATTGCCATTGCCTCACCTACCTGCGCGTCATAGTCATGCAGACTCAGATGACCACCCAGAAGTGTTTTAAACCGGAACATGGCCGTTTCAGCCAGTGAACGCCGGTGATAACCTACTTTCTTTTTCCAGGTATCGTTATTGCCGCTCAGATGCTGATTTGCCACCGCATGGTTACGCTCATAGTATCGAGCTGGCCAATATTGCGCACCACTTCGCGGTGGGATAAGCGGCTTTATTTTTTTCCTCAGCAGAGCATCATGACAGTAACGCGTATCGTAAGCACTGTCAGCCGACGCTTCCCTGATTTTCCGGTGGGTTTGGTTAATCAGCCCGGGCAGCGCCTGCGCATCTGTCGTACCGCTTAGCGATAAATCGGCACAGATAATTTCATGTGTCACGCTATCTACTGCCAGATGAAGCTTGCGCCATACTCTGCGCCTCTCAGCCCCATGCTGCCTGACTTTCCATTCGCCTTCGCCGAAGACTTTCAGGCCGGTGCCATCGATGACCAGGTGTGAGATTTCGCCGCGGGTTGGCGTTTTTATGCTGATGTCGACGGTTTTTGCTCGCCGGCTGACCAGAGAGTAATCTGGGCAGCGCAGTGACAGCCCCATCAGTTTAAAAATTGAGTCAACGAAACCCTGTAACGCCCGGAGCGAAAGGTTAAACACGCGCTTTATCATCAGAACCGTGGTAATGGCCATATCAGTGTAGTGAAGCGGCCGGCCACGATGTTCAGGTGGTGTACTCTCAGTCCATGCAGCAATGGCTGACTCATCAAGCCATACTGTCAGGTCCCCCCGCTGCCTGAGCGCATTGTTGTATGCGGGCCAGTTGGTAATTTTAAACTTTTGCTTTGCCATGGGGACCTGATGTTGAAACGAATGTAGTGATCAGAGCCGCCAGTCACCTAAAAGTTCGATTTATTCAACAAAGCCATGCGGACGCTGTTTGGCATTCCTAACAGCGTGATCCGGTTAAGCGCTTTGACCATTGCCATAGCCTCACCTACCTGCGCGTCATAGTCATGCAGACTCAGATGACCACCCAGAAGTGTTTTAAACCGGAGCATGGCCGTTTCAGCCAGTGAACGCCGGTGATAACCTACTTTCTTTTTCCAGGTATCGTTATTGCCGCTCAGATGCTGATTTGCCACCGCATGGTTACGCTCATGGTATCGAGCTGGCCAATATTGCGCACCACTTCGCGGTGGGATAAGCGGCTTTATTTTTTTCCTCAGCAGAGCATCATGACAGTAACGCGTATCGTAAGCACTGTCAGCCGACGCTTCCCTGATTTTCCGGTGCGTTTGGTTAATCAGCCCGGGCAGCGCCTGCGCATCTGTCGTACCGCTTAGCGATAAATCGGCACAGATAATTTCATGTGTCGCGCTATCTACTGCCAGATGAAGCTTGCGCCATACTCTGCACCTCTCAGCCCCATGCTACCTGACTTTCCATTCGCCTTCGCCGAAGATTTTCAGGCCGGTGCCATCGATGACCAGGTGTGAGATTTCGCCGCGGGTTGGCGTTTTTATGCTGATGTCGACGGTTTTTGCTCGCCGGCTGACCAGAGAGTAATCTGGGCAGCGCAGCGACAGCTGCTGGTTCCGGTCACATCCGATCACTGATTCCGATTTCACCCGATCACTGATTCCGGTCGCCCGATCAGCGATTCCGATTCTGTCCGATCGCTCATCTTCTGTTCCGCCATACTCTGGAGACTTTTAGCTTCCGGGGGCATGGCACGTAAAAAGAAGAAAGCGAGAACGGAAATGTGCATCTATATTAATGTGTTACGTATGAAATTCGAGCAGCGTCGCTCGAATCGCACTATCGCAGCAGCGCTCGGCATAGGCTGTACTACCGTGCACGATATCCTCGGCCGATTCACGGTAGCTAACCTGGTCTGGCCATTGCCGGCGGAACTGTCCCCCGTCGACCTCGACCGCCTGCTCTATCCCGGCAAATCCGGAAAAGTTATCAATACCTTACCCAGCTGGCTTGATATCGATACCGAGTTAAGCCGCAAGGGCATGACCAAGCAGCTGCTCTGGATGGAATATCAGTCCGCCGTGGGCGGTGATGCCCTCGGTTACTCACAGTTTTGTGCACTGTTCCGTGACTGGAAAAAGAAGCAGCGGCGTTCCATGCGCATGGAGCACAAGGCTGGCGAAAAGCTCTTCATCGACTTCTGTGGCCCCACCGTACCTATCGTCAACCCTGCGACCGGTAGCGTACGCCAGGTCGCTATCTTCGTCGCTGCCATGGGCGTGTCAGGCTATGCGTATATCGAAGCCTGCGAAGGCCAGGACATGGCATCGTGGCTCAACGCCAATAGCCGCTGCCTGCACTTCATGGGTGGGGTTCCGGAGCTGATGATACCTGATAATCTGCGCAGCGCTGTCAGCACCCCTGACCGCTATGAGCCGGTCATAAACCAGAGCTACCAGGCGCTGGCAAATCACTATGAGACAGTGGTGCTACCGGCGCGCCCGAGAAAACCGAAAGACAAGGCGAAGGCAGAATCAACTGTGCAGCTGGTAGAACACTGGGTTTTGGCCCGGTTGCGTAAACGTAGGTTCTACTCGCTGGCCGAACTCAACCAGGTGATACGAGAACTCAATCATGAGTTGAATTTGCGCCCGATGCGTCATTACGGCGGACAAAGTCGCCTTGAACGCTTCGAGCAGCTGGACAAACCGGCTCTTGGGCCTCTACCGCCCACACAATGGGAATACAGTGAGTATCTCGTTGCTCGAGTGGGACCTGATTACCACATAGACTACGGCAAAAACTGGTACTCGGTGCCGCATCCGCTGGTTGGCGAGCGCGTTGACGTCATCGCCACCCAACGGCTGGTGCAAATCCACCATAAGGGCGTCTGCGTGGCTACGCACCCTCGCAGCGATAACGCCTATAGGCACACGACTCAGGCGGCGCACATGCCGGCTAACCATAAGGGGCAGAGTCAGTGGACGCCGGAAAGGCTGTGCAGTTGGGCGCTGTCGGTGGGTGTGTGCACACTGAAAGTGGTCGAGTCCATCCAAAAGAGCAAAGCCCATCCGGAGCAGGCTTACCGCTCCGTGCTGGGGCTACTCAATCTGCAACGGCGCTATGAGACGACGCGACTGGAGAAGGCCTGCGCGCTGGCGTTGGAGAAAGGGTGCATTAACCGCTCTTTCATAGCCAACGTATTGAAACACGGTCGTGAAAGTGAGGTCACCCAGGACGGAGCCGGCGTATCAATGCTGGTTCACGAAAACCTCCGAGGTCCGGACAGTTATCACTAAGGAGAATAAATATGGATACACTGTTAATGGCTCTGCGAGAGCTGAAGTTGTCGGCAATGGTCCAGGCGTTGGAGACGCAACGCGAACTCCCGGGGAGTTATGGGGAGCTGGGGTTCGAGGAGCGGTTGTCGCTGATGGTAGAAGCGGAGAATTTGCATAGAAAAAACAATCACATATGCCGTCTGCGACGGCAATCGCAAATGCGCTTGCAGGCAAAACCGGAAGATATCCGCTATATCCCTAGCCCTAGCCGAGGAGTGACACCGGAACAGATGCGAGATCTGCTAGGGGGACAATATCTGAAATATCAGAAAAGCATACTCATCACGGGGCCAACAGGTACGGGCAAAACCTGGCTCAGTTGTGCGCTTGGTGAGCAGGCATGCCGGCAGCAATATAGCGTGCGTTACTGGCGAGTGGGTCGGTTGCTGGCCCATCTTCACCAGTGCCAGGTAGACGGGACCTATCTAAAACAGCTTAAGCAGTTAGAAAAAATAGAGTTACTGATCTTGGACGACGTGGGCCTAGAATCAATAAGTCCGATGCAGGCAACGATGCTGTTGGAGGTGATGGAAGATCGCTACGACAAAAGCAGCAGCATCCTGATCAGTCAACTGCCGGTGAAAAAATGGTATGGACTGATAGAAAACCCCACGACAGCTGACGCGTTACTCGATCGGTTAGTACACCCCAGCTATAGACTGGAACTTAAAGGCGAATCACTACGCAAAGAGCAAGGAGTAGCCAGCACAGGAAAAATAGACTAAACCCGAGTCAGAAGATGAGCGAACACGTGAACGAATATCACTGGAATGGGTGATCGGAAAATATCGGAATAACTGATCGGATGTCGCCGGAACAGCTGATCGGATACGTCGGAATCTGCAACAGCCCCATCAGTTTAAAAATCGCGTCAACGAAACCCTGTAACGCCCGGAGCGAAAGGTTAAACACGCGCTTTATCATCAGAACCGTGGTAATGGCCATATCGGTGTAGTGAAGCGGCCGGCCAGAGCCTGTTTAGAAATTTGTGTATTTGCCTGATTTTGATATGTTCAATCCAACATCAAAAACAGATTAATTTATGGACGAAAAACAGTTGCAGGCTCTGGCTAACGAACTGGCCAAAAATCTCAAAACCCCTGAAGATCTCAGTCACTTCGATCGACTGCTGAAAAAAATCAGCGTCGAAGCAGCTCTCAATGCCGAAATGACCCATCACCTCGGCTACGATAAAAATCAGCCTAAACCGGGGACCAACGCCCGCAACGGCTATTCCACAAAAACCGTTACCACTGGCGATGGCCCGCTGGCGCTGCGTACTCCGCGCGATCGTGACGGTTCCTTTGAACCGCAACTGGTGAAGAAGAACCAGACCCGGATTACCGGGATGGATAACCAGATTTTATCGTTGTACGCCAAAGGGATGACCACCCGCGAGATCGCCACCGCGTTCAAAGAGCTGTATGACGCCGATGTCTCGCCGGCGCTGGTCTCAAAGGTCACCGATGCGGTCATGGAGCAGGTTGTCGAATGGCAAAACCGGCCTCTGGATGCAGTCTATCCCATTGTTTATCTTGACTGTATCGTTCTAAAAGTCCGGCAGGACAGCCGCATCATCAACAAATCTGTGTTCCTGGCGCTGGGCATCAACATCGAAGGCCAGAAAGAGTTGCTAGGTATGTGGCTGGCCGAAAATGAAGGCGCAAAGTTCTGGCTGAACGTGCTGACAGAGCTGAAAAACCGCGGCCTGAACGATATCCTTATCGCCTGCGTAGACGGGCTGAAAGGTTTCCCTGACGCTATTAACGCGGTGTATCCGGAGGCGCGGCTCCAGCTGTGTATCGTGCATATGGTGCGCAACAGCCTGCGGTTCGTCTCCTGGAAGGACTACAAGGCCGTCACCCGCGACCTGAAAGCTATCTATCAGGCCCCTACGGAAGAAGCCGGCTTGCAGGCGCTGGAAGCGTTCTCCAGTGCCTGGGACATCCGCTACCCGCAAATAAGTCGAAGCTGGCAGGCAAACTGGGCCAATCTGGCCACGTTCTTTGCCTACCCAACGGACATCCGCAAGGTGATCTACACGACCAACGCCATCGAGTCGTTAAACAGCGTGATCCGGCATGCCATCAAAAAGCGCAAGGTGTTCCCGACCGACGACGCAGTGAAAAAGGTGGTGTGGCTGGCGATACAGGCAGCCTCACAGAAATGGACAATGCCTTTGAGGGACTGGCGCATGGCAATGAGCCGCTTTATTATCGAGTTCGGTGACCGCCTGGACGGTCACTTCTGAGAAAAGGCATTTACACAGAATCGTGTACAGGGTCATTCGACAACCTGCTCCATGACCGCATCGGTGACCTTTGAGACCAGCGCCGGCGAGACATCGGCGTCATACAGCTCTTTGAACGCGGCGGCGATCTCGCGGGTGGTCATCCCTTTGGCGTACAACGATAAAATCTGGTTATCCATCCCGGTAATCCGGGTCTGGTTCTTCTTCACCAGTTGCGGTTCAAAGGAACCGTCACGATCGCGCGGCGTACGCAGCGCCAGCGGGCCATCGCCAGTGGTAACGGTTTTTGTGGAATAGCCGTTGCGGGCGTTGGTCCCCGGTTTAGGCTGATTTTTATCGTAGCCGAGGTGATGGGTCATTTCGGCATTTAGAGCTGCTTCGACGCTGATTTTTTTCAGCAGCCGATCGAAGTGACTGAGATCTTCAGGGGTTTTGAGATTTTTGGCCAGTTCGTTAGCCAGAGCCTGCAACTGTTTTTCGTCCATAAATTAACCTGTTTTTGATGTTGGATTGAATATATCAAAATCAGGCAAATACACAAATTTCTAAACAGGCTCCTTTTGACTGCGACTTACAAGATATCCGCATCCTTGCCCGAGTGATAACAAGTTGCATATAACCGCTAAAGGGCCCCTGCCAGTCTCAGATCCTGATTCTTCCACTACCGATGGGTAAGCCGCGATAGTTTAACGTATCGACCATACACCTAAAAATTTTTACCCTCAAGACATTTCGTTGGAAGTGCCACTTTCATCGTTTCTCCTTTACGCATCTTGAGCCGGTTTGCGGTAAATGACCATCCGCGTTAATTTTCACCCTCATTTTTGTTTATCGCGACAATAGTCGCGGTAAAAAATAAGCCACGTTAAAGATGAGAAAAACAGGCGTGACAGGGGCCAATCGGTATCAAATACGTTATTAACTCAATATAAATTGCGTAGAAAGTTATTCACTGCATGCGAAAAGACAAATCTCTTTTTTTGCTTATTATGTTTGCTTTCTCTGTTAAAGGGTTGCCAAGCGAAACACATAAACACCGCCAGGATTCACCCGTAATCAGGTGGGACGGGTTTTGCATTGGCTTATTCATCCATTCAATCAGGGCCGCGTTTTATGCAACCCACTCTTTTCGCTCCCACTATTATCACCGCTAAAATTTTTCCGCCGCCCCCCTACGAGGAGCAGGCGCTGCAACGCCGTTTGGAGGACTATTTCAACCGATTTACCCCCGCCGACAAAGCGGATGTCATTGCTCAACTGTGGGCCACGCCACCTGAACCCGGCGGCGCGCTCAAGGGCCTAGCACTGTGCGATCGCATGGCGCAAGACAGGGAATACACGACGGTACAGCACCATCTGGCGTACGCGGCCCATAAAGTTCTTTTCTCCATCGCCTCGGGCGCGATGCCGGTGCCGCACCCGCCGCTGAAACACTTGGCGCGTTTGTGTCATATGGCGTTGAAATGGCAAATAATACAACCGACGGTGGCCGGCGAAGCCGCACTTAACTATGTGTGGCAAAATTTCTGTCAATTGGCCCAGTTGCCGGCGGAATTTAGCGCCATCGCGCTGGCGAGGGAACAGGTCGATTGGCATGTGCTGCATCAGAGCATTTCGCTGCTGTGCGCGCCCCATGACAATGTGGTGGTGAGCCCAACCGTGCTCTACAATCCGATACACCAGGACAGCATCAAGGATGTTGCGCGCTACCTGCGCGATGAATTGACGCTGGGCCTCACCTGTCGCGGGAGAAGTTAAAACAGCAGCTGGAGGGGCAGATGCTGCTGTTGCCGATGATGTCCGTCCCCATTTGTCCTTATGAAGGAACCGTGCTAACCGGGCATTTCAGCGCGGTCGTCGCGGTGAAAAAAGATGAGTATTGGCATTTCGCCATTTTCGACAGTCTTGACGACAGCGACACTGAGCCGCTAAAAGAAGCGGTACTCGCTCAGTTAGTGCCCAAAAAGCGCGGGCGCTATTATTTTTTCCAGCAACATTTTCAGCAGCGCAACGACTGTGCCATTCATGCCTTTAATTTCTTCAGCCGCTGTCTCACCTTGAAGGAAACGTATTGGAGCGGACCGGAGCAATGGGGGCAGCTCTTTGATGATTATTGCCAAGAGACCGCGGACTTGACGCTAATGCTGGGCGAAGATAGCACCTTAAGCAGCACGATGTTGCGCCGCTATTTTATGCTGGAGTACCTAATAAACGACTATCGTCCCGACGAATGGGCAATGGTGCAAAATGAACCGGTTTTGCGGCGCGAGCCTAGACGCGGTCTGAGTTTGTCGCACTCTTTCCGTCATTTGTTGGACTGTACCGGCCACTATCGGCGGCTGGAAGACAATTAAGCGTAGTGCGCCGAGGCAAAATCTCGGGCGTTAAGGGAGGGCGTCGACGCCAGTTTGTGGGTGCGCCACCCGGGATATCACAAAACGCACCACCGCGGCTGGCATGGCATGCCAGGGTTCACTGTAGCGCGGCGCCGCGGGTGAAATGAATAACGCTGCACGCGGCACGGCACAGGTGCGCCACCGGTCGGGAATCGGACAAAGCGCCTATCCCGCCCCTCAGTGCTGGCATGACTGGCGAAACGCCGCGGCCTCTTTCGCTAACGCATCAATATGCGCGCTGATAATTTTTATCTTGTGAAGCAGGGGATTGCGATCCGGCGAGCTGTCCAGGCTATTTAGTTTGCCCACCAGCATAGCGTTATGCTCCCGCAGCCGCGCCTCACGCGCCAGGCATTGCTCTAACTGGTGCTGCAACGACTGGTACTCCTGCCGCCACACATGCTGGCGCTGTATTACACTGTTTTCCAGCAGTGAAAAGGCCGCATTTAAACGCGTCTCTAACTCTTGCAACAACATGACTGTTCCTTTCCTCGGTCTTTGGCGCAGTATAATGATTGTCCAGCGCGGCAACAAACCCATTATGGCGCGGGCCGCCTGTCAGCGCCCCTGGCGCGTCTTTACGCTTTTTAGCACCACAAATTTCTGATTGGCGCCCAGGGCCTGGCAGTTGCCAAACAAACGTTTAAGTTGACGAAAATAATCCAAATGACGATTGGCCACGATGCGCAGCTCGCCGCCCTGCTGCAGGCTGCGCCGAGCATCGCGGAACATTTGCCGGGCGATGTGATCCGTTATCGCCTGCTGTTGGTGAAAAGGCGGATTGCAGACAATGGCCTGTACACTGTCCGCCGCGACGCCCGCCAAGCCGTTGTCAACCTGAAACCGGCAGCGCGGCAGATCCGCCGGCCGGTTTTCGCTTATATTAAGCCGGCTGGAGGCGATTGCCATATAGGACTCATCGACAAAATGTATCTCGGCCCGCGGGTTGGCCGTCAGCGCCATCAACCCCAGGATACCGTTGCCACACCCCAGATCCACCAGCGTACCCTCAACCTCTTGCGGCAAATAGGACAGAAAAAAACGCGCGCCGATATCCAGCGATGTGCGGGAGAAGACGTTGGCGTGGTTGTGGATCCGATACGGCGTGTGCTCCAGCAGCCAGATGCAGGGCGTTGGCGGCAATGACGGCGCCTGCTCGGCCAAGGTGCTGTAGATGAGCCGCGCCTTTTTTTTGCGCCAGCGAGGTGTGGGTCGGGCCGATAATGTCGCTAAACAGCGCCAGCGTGGAACGATGGATCTCGCGTACCCTGCCGGCGGCAAGGAAAAGGGTGTCAGGGCCCGCCACCTGACGCACGGCGTGCAGTTGATGTTCAAGCAGTGCGAGGGTTTTGGGCACTTTTAACAGCACCAACCCGGGCGACGGCGGCAAAGGCGCCAGACTGTCCAGCAGGGTGACCTGTTCCACCTGTGTATTTTGCGCCAGGTTATGACGGGTGGCGAGCTGGCTCAGGTACGAATCGCTGACGCAAAACGGCGCGCGCCCTTGCAGCGCGCAGGCCAGCGCGCCGAAGGCGTCATTGAAAATCAACGTCGGTCCGGTTATCGCCTGCGCCGACGGGCACGCCTGTAGCAAATATTCATCCGCGGCGTCCCAGGCCTGTAGGGTGTCATTGGCCGCGCCGGGCGGATAACGTTCCAGCCGCATTGCGCCGAACGGGTGCTCAAAAAGGCTCATACGCCCTACCTGATGATTAAATGATGCGGTTAAGCGGTAATAAGGGCGGCAGTATACTGTTTTTTTACCCGGTGCAGGAGACTTGCCTTGCCGGATGGGCATGTTACTCTGCTGTTATCCTCCCTTACCTGCAGGTTGTCGGTTCAGATGATTCGTTTCGCAGTCATAGGTACCAATTGGATCACCCGTCAGTTTATCGATGCCGCTCATGAAAGCGGTAAGCTAAAACTGACCGCCATTTATTCGCGCCAGCTGACCCAGGCCGGCGCCCTGGCGGCAGATTATCCGGTCGAACAGTGTTTTGATTCTCTGGAGCAGCTTTCCACCTCCGACCTGATTGACGCGGTGTATATCGCCAGCCCCAACGCCCTGCATTGTCAGCAGAGCCTGCTGTTTATGCGCCAGGGTAAACACGTGATCTGTGAAAAACCGCTCGCTTCCACGCTAGCTGAGGCGGAACAGATGATTGCCTGTGCCCTTGAGCATCAGGTGGTGCTGTTCGAGACGTTCAAAACCGCCTATCTGCCCAATTTCCAGGCGCTCCAACGGGCACTCCCGAGCGTCGGGCGACTGCGTAAAGGGCTTCTGAATTACTGCCAGTACTCTTCGCGCTACGACAAATATCTTGCCGGCGAGAATCCCAACACCTTTAATCCCCATTTCTCCAACGGCTCGATCATGGATATTGGCTTTTATCCGCTGGCGACCGCGGTGACCCTATGGGGGGAACCGGAACGGGTGCAGGCCAGAGCGTCGCTGTTGCCCAGCGGCGTGGACGGCCACGGCACGGTCATTCTCGATTACGGCGATTTTGACATTACCCTGCTGCACTCCAAAGTGAGCCAGTCCGCGCTGCCGAGCGAGATCCAGGGCGAGACCGGGTCGCTGCTTATTGAGAAAATAGGCGAATGCCAGCGCCTGACGCTGGTTGCCCGCAACGGCAATCAGCAAGATCTGAGCCAACTGCAGCATATCAACAGTATGCTGTATGAGGCGCATGCGTTCGCCGATCGGATAGCGCAACGGCAAAGCGAACATCCCGCGCTGGCGATAACCCGCAGCACGGCGCGGCTACTCACCGAAATCCGGCGGCAAACCGGGGTCGTTTTCCCTGCCGACACGTCAGCGCAAGGTGAGACAAGCTAATGCAAAATAGTAATCACTTACTTATCTTGCAGACCGGCGATGCCCCCGAATCGGTCAGGCGCGAGCACGGCAACTTTGACCGCATGTTCATACTGGCCGGTGAAGTCAATGAGGCGCGCGTTCAGGTGGTTTATCTGCCCGGTGGCGAGCGGCCTGAAGCGCCAGAAACCTATGCTGGCGTCATGATTACCGGCTCCGAGGCGATGGTGACGGACAAACTGCCCTGGAGCGAGTACGCCGCCGATTGGCTACGCCGGGCGGTGGCGGGGAACACGCCCGTTTTCGGCGCCTGTTATGGTCATCAGTTGCTGGCCTATGCGCTGGGCGGTAAGGTGGATTATCACCCCGACGGCATGGAGCTGGGCACTCAGGCCATCGAACTGCTGCCGGCGGCGGCGGATGACGTGCTGCTGACGGCGCTACCCCGGCGTTTCGGCGCCAATTTGGTGCACTCGCAGTCAGTGCTTACTTTGCCTTCAGGCGCTACGGTGCTTGGCCGTTCCGCTCATGATCCCCACCAGATCCTGCGCTATGGGCTCAACGTTATCACTACCCAGTTTCATCCTGAGTTCACCGCAGCCATCATGCGCAGCTATTTGGTGCGCATGATGGCGCAAGAGCCGAAACGGCGCGACAATTACCAGCATCTGGAGGGTCAAATCGTCGCTACGCCCCACAGCCAGGGTCTACTGGTGCGCTTCGTGCGCCGCTGTTTGCGCGGTGATGTTACGGTTTGATATTGACGGTTGCATTTTTTTACATTAGCATGGTTCACAGCAAAGGGGAGTAACTTTCCGCCGGCCAGCCGTCAATACGATGCCAAAGCATCCGGTAGCCGGGCAACTGCAGAATTTTCATGCGGGTTGTAAGTGAGACCTTGCCGGAAGGCGAGACTCGCTTATAGCTCAGACCGTGAACAACGGTCTGGCGCCTTCTGACGGCAGCCGTTGTTCGTTGTGGAAGGACTATCTCAGATGCATACCGTCGGAAATCCCTTGCTGTGGGGCAGCTTTGCTGTCGTGGTGATAATCATGCTGGCCGTGGATTTATTAATGCAGGGCCGCGCGGGGGACAAACCCCCGTCGATGAAACAGGCGGCGCTATGGTCGCTGCTGTGGGTCGCGCTGGCGCTGGTGTTTAACGCCCTGTTCTGGGCCTATTTGCTCCAGACCGAAAGCCGGGCGGTGGCCGATGTTCCTTACCGACTACCTGCTGGAAAAAACCCTGGCGGCCGATAATGTGTTCATCTGGCTGATGCTGTTTAGCTATTTTGCCGTACCGTTTTCGCTACAGCGCCGCCTACTGACCTGGGGCATTCTGGGCGCCATCGGGCTGCGTGCCGTCATGGTGTTCGCCGGAAGTTGGCTTATCAGCGAATTCCAGTGGCTGTTGTATGTCTTCGGCGCGTTTTTGCTGTTCACCGGCATCAAGATGGCCCTGCCCGGCCATAACGAACAGGATATCGGTAACCGCCCGCTGGTCCGCTGGCTCTACCGCCATTTGCGGGTGACGAATGAACTGCACGGCGAGCGTTTTTTCATCCGCCGCAATGGTCTGCTGTTCGCCACCGCCGCTCTTGCTGGCGCTGTTCATGGTGGAATTCAGCGACGCCATTTTCTCTCTCGACAGCATACCGGCGATCTTCGCCGTCACGACCGATCCATTTATCGTGTTGACCTCCAATTTGTTTGCCATCCTGGGGCTACGGGCAATGTATTTTCTGTTGGCCAATGTGGCCGAACGTTTCTCGCTGCTGAAATACGGGCTGGCGGTGATTTTGGTCTTTATCGGTATCAAAATGCTCATTGTGGATATCATCCATATTCCGGTCGCCGTATCGCTGGCCATGGTCGCGCTCACGGTGACGCTGATGCTCAACGCCTGGGTCAATCGGCGGCAACGCCGAGTCAGGCAACGGTAGCGGCGGCGGAGCTAGCGCGCCGGTGCGCGTGGGACGGGGTCATTCCGTCGGGGTTATGCGCCAGCGGCGCGCTTAAATAGGCAGGTCAGCGGCGGTGCGCCGCAATAGCACCAGGATCATGCCGGCGGGAGCACCAAAGGCGTCGCTCAACGGCCGGGGACCTGAACCGGCAGCGCGCGGTTTTCCGTGACGAAGGGGTCAATACCCTGCTTGATAAGCCGGTGAAAACGCACAATCGCCAGGCCATTCATGATAAGAAAGCTGCCCTCTATCAATGAACCGCCGATGGAGCCGAGCCAGATATTGTGGGTAACCCAACATGCGGTCGAGCACCACATCACGCAGCGTGTGGTCAGGCCGCTACAGCGAAACAGCGCCCAGGTACTGGCCACCGTGCCAACGATCGGCAGTAATTCGACCCCATAGCGGACTTTCGGCAAACCGAGCCCCAGCGTTAAAGCGATAAATACCAGCATGGCCCAGACACTGCGGGTGCGCGTGGAAACCAGCGTGCGCAGCGTATTCAGTACGGCGCTCATGCCGGCGGCATTAGCGCCCATTAAAAAGAAATGCAGGCCGATTATCAGGCTATAGAGCGCCAGTTGCAGCTTAAACCGGCGCTCGTTGCGGTTGAAAAAAGTGGTGATGCCGACGACGAACGCCAGCCCGCCTACCGCTTGGGCAAACCAATACAACGTCATGAGGGAAAATCTCGGTCAAGAGAATGGGAAAGTCAATGAAAACGGCGTTTCATAATACGAAACGCCGTTCCCCGGCCGCAAAAAAAACCGTTAAAAAAAATTACAAGGTCACGCCGCTTTTGAAAATCGCCAGTTCGCGAAAATCGTTGATCTCGTTTCGGGTTTGCTTGCCGTTGGCAAAGGCGACGATAAGATCGACAAACTCGGTTAACACCGCATCCATACTCATACCGTGGATCAACCGCCCGGCGTCGAAATCGATCCAGTGCGGTTTTTTCGCCGCCAGCTCGCTGTTGGTCGCCAATTTCACGGTCGGCACAAAACCGCCGTAGGGCGTACCGCGACCGGTGCTGAACAGCACCATGTGGCAGCCTGCACCGGCGAGGGCGCTGGTGGCCACCGCATCGTTGCCCGGCGCGCTCAGGAGATTCAGCCCCGGTACGCTTAACCGCTCACCGTATTTCAACACGTCGACCACCTTGCTCTGACCGGCTTTCTGCGTGCAGCCAAGGGATTTCTCCTCAAGCGTTGTGATACCGCCGGCTTTATTGCCAGGAGAGAGGTTTTCATAAATCGGCTGCTGATGGGCGATAAAGTACTGTTTGAAATCGTTGACCATATGCACGGTCTTTTCAAAGGTGGCTTCATCACGGCAGCGGCTCATCAGGATCCGTTCGGCGCCAAACATTTCCGGGACTTCCGTCAGCACGGTGGTGCCGCCGTTGGCAATCAGATAATCCGAAAAACGTCCGAGCATGGGGTTGGCGGTAATCCCCGACAGGCCGTCCGAACCGCCGCATTCCAGTCCAAATTTCAGTTCGCTGAGCTTGCCCGGTTCGCGATGGTCGTCGCGCATGCGCTGATAAAGCGCGCGCAAACATTCCAGTCCGGCCTCCACTTCATCATCCTGCTGCTGGCAAATCATGAAGGTGACCCGCCCGCTATCGAACTCGCCGAGGGTGGTGCGAAACACATCCACCTGATTATTCTCGCAGCCCAGCCCGATGACCAGCACCGCGCCGACGTTGGGGTGGCGCACCATGTTTTGCAGCATGGTGCGGGTGTTCTCATGGTCTGCCCCCAGCTGCGAACAGCCGAACGGGTGGGTGAACAAATGCACGCCGTCGATATCTTCCGCGCCAAAGGTCTCCTTGAGGAACCGCTGCTGGATCTGGCGGGCGATGCCGTTGACGCAGCCCACGGTCGGGCATTTGCGGCGGCAGCGCGGGGAACGCGGGCTGATATTGATATTCATCCAGATCACTGAGATTGGTTTTCGCGTTCTGTGAGTGAATATGTTCGCCCGGCTGGATGAGGCTTTTGGCGTGCCCGATGGGCAAACCGTATTTGATAATCATGTCCCCTTCGCCGATGGGCGTTAGGGCAAACTTATGGCCGCGCGCAACGGGCTGACGTAGTGTAACGCGGTCATTACCGACAGTTACCGTCTCGTCAGCCGGCAGGTCTTGCAGGGCGACCGCCACATTGTCAATGGAATGAATTTTAATAATATTCATGATGAACCTTTGGGTTTCAGCAATAGGCGGCAACGGCGTCCCGCATGCCCCGGTCAAGGATGGCCTGCAGTTGCTGTTCAACCTGTTTCGCCAGACTGGGTACCTGCAGCAGATCCTGCTGCCAGTGTCCGGTATCGCTCAGTACGGTTTCGACCAGTTTGCCAAGCGGGGTGGTGCCGGCCATCACGCCGCTCCATAGCGTCTGGTAACGATCCAGCCATGACTTATCATCTTGCTGTGGATAAGACTCGCCGTTGCGTTCGCCGCGATAAAACGCGATAAGCGCCGCCAGCGCGAAAGTCAGCCGTGCCGGCAGTTCACCATGCTGTTGCCGGTAGGCTAGCAGCTGCGGCAGGATCCGGGTGCGGAATTTGGTCATACCGTTGAGCGCGATGGACAACAGTTGATGCTGGATAAACGGATTGCGAAAACGCCCCTGTACCGCCTCGGCAAAAGAGATAAGTTCGTCGTGAGGCAGATCCAGCACCGGCACGATTTCTTCGGCGATGGCTTTTGCCACGAACGCACTGATCTGCTCGTCGTTCATCGCCGCGCCCACGGTATCCAGACCGGCCAGCCAGGCTACCGGCACCAGTGCGGTATGCGCGCCGTTCAAAATGGCCACTTTGCATTCTTTATAGGGTTTGATGTCGTCGACGATGCGGATGTTCAGGTTGAGCTGATCCAAACGCAACGCCTGGGCCAGCCAGGCCGGTCCCTGAATAACGAACAGATAAAAATATTCGGCGGTGTCGAGGAAGGTGTCTTGATAGCCGAGTTCCGTTTGCAGCGCCTGCACTTCATCGCGCGGGTAACCCGTGACGATGCGGTCCACCAGCGTCGAGCAGAAGGTATTGCTATCGTTCAACCAGTGGACAAATTCCGCCGGCAGCGCCCACAGGTCGGCATAGCGCAGCACCATTTCGCGCAGCGCGTCGCCGTTATAATCGATAAGTTCGCAGGGGATAAGCACCCATCCTTTATCCGCCGCGCCGTCAAAATGGCAGAAACGTTCGTACAGCAAACGCGTCAGTTTGGCGGGGTAACTTTGCGGCGGCGCATCTTGCAGTCGGTCGCCGTCGTTAAAGCTAATGCCGGCCTCGGTGGTGTTGGAGAAGACAAACTGGATGTTGGCATCATGAGCCAGCGCCAGATAGTCATCGAACTGGCGGTAGACATTAATCTCGCGGTTGACCGACCGGATAACGCGCGACTGGCGCACCGCGTCGCCCTGTTCGTTCAGGCCGCGGATAATCGTGGTGTACAGGCCGTCCTGGGTCGACAACGACGGGGGGAAATCGGTATCGATAGGGCGCACGACGACGACGCCGGCATCAAGATCGGTGTGTTCGTTCAGCAAGTCCAGTTGCCAGTCGACAAAGGCGCGCAAGAAATTCCCTTCGCCGAACTGAATAACGCGGTCGGTATACTGGCGACCGGGAAAATTTTGACGATTTAGCGTTTGCATTCGGGAGTTACCTTCAATATAAAGCCGTTCACGGGCGGGCCGTCGGCCCGCCCGGCTTAATCAGAGTTCAATGGCAAAGTAGTTTTTGGCGTTGTCGAAGCAAATGTTTTTCACCATTTCGCCCAACAGCTTTATGTCCGCCGGTGCTTCGCCCTGCTCGACCCAGTGACCGATCATCCTGCATAGAATGCGGCGGAAGTATTCGTGACGGGTGTAGGACAGGAAACTGCGGCTGTCGGTCAGCATGCCGACAAAGCGGCTGAGCAAGCCGAGGTTGGCCAGTTGGGTCATCTGACGCTCCATGCCGTCCTTCTGATCGTTAAACCACCAGCCAGAACCAAACTGCATCTTGCCGGGCATGCCTTCGCCCTGGAAGTTGCCGACCATGGTCCCGATGGTTTCGTTGTCGCTCGGGTTCAGGCAATAAAGGATGGTTTTCGGCAGCGCATCGTTTTTCGCCTGTGCGTCCAACAAGCGGGAGAGGTTCTGGACCACCGGCTGATCGTTGGCGGAATCGAAACCGGTATCGGGGCCGAGCAGTTTCAGCATGCGGCTATTGTTATTGCGCAGCGCGCCAATATGGTACTGCTGTACCCAACCGCGGCGGGCGTATTCTGCGCCGAGGAACACCAGCACCGCGGTTTTGAACTGCGCGATTTCCTCGGCATTCGGCAGCTTACCGTCCAGGCGACGGGCCAGGATGCCATCGAGCGTGTGGGTATCGGCTTCGCCATAGACCACCACATCAAGCGCGTGGTCAGAGACGCGGCAGCCGTGGGCGGCGAAATGGTCCAGACGTTTCGACAACGCGTCGCAAAGCGCGCTGAATCCGCTAATGGCGGTGTCCGAAGCACCCTCGAGCTTCTTCAGATAATCCACGTAACCTTCGGCTTCAATATTGAAGGATTTATCCGGGCGCCAGCTGGGCAGCACTTTGATGGAGAAGCTGCTGTCTTGCGCGACGGCTTTATGATGGCACAGGTCATCGATCGGATCATCGGTGGTGCCAACCATTTTCACGTTCATCTGTAGCGATGCAAAATATTTTGGACTAATTTGCAAGCAATTCTGGACTCCTTTAAACCACTAAAAAATGGCCATTTTGGACAGTCCAGAATTGTTTGCAAAAAGGAAATCAGGCGAAATTACGAATGATCAACTCGCGTCTGCTATGAGGGTTGTTGCCTAATGAGTATTTTAGGTCAACAACGTCGATATGAAGGTTTTTGAAGATGCTCCTCATTTCTGGGATATCATTAACTGAAATAACCATTCTTCCTGTTATCGAATGAGCCAGGCTATCAATGATGCTGTATTGCTCCAGGCCAAACGCCACGCCATAGCCTTGAGTCTTCCAGTAAGGTGGATCAAGGTAGAACAATGTATGTGGCCTATCATATTTTTCAATACAAGCCTGCCAACCAAGATGCTCTATGGTTGCCTGAGATAAACGCAGATGAGCCTGTTATAGCTGCTCTTCGATTCTTAGAAGGTTCAATGACTGTGATCGCACAGCGGAAGTACCAAAGTTCTGCCCGCTCACTTTGCCACCAAATGTGAGTTGTTGAAGATAGTAAAACTGGGCGGCTCGCTGTATATCGGTCAGCGTTTGTGGTGGTGTTTCTTTTAGCCAATCAAACAGCTGCCTACTGCTTAAAGCCCACTTAAACTGACGTATAAATTCCTCCAAATGGTACTTAACTGTCACTACCAATTGAAAAGTGATCCACCCTGCTAAGTAAAATAGGCTTTTTTGTTAAAATCAGTGGTTATTAATACGCCATTATGCCGAAGGCATGCGAGGCGCGAAAAGTACTTATAAACGCGCTCTGAAGCTTCTGCGCACCGATACGTGAGCGAAGCGAACTTGTACTGGCATAGCCCCGGAAACCGCGTCAGCGCCCTGCTTGCGTTTTTTTCGATGTAGAGATCGCGCATATGGATGCGATTATGTCCACTTGTCGAACTGTCTTATAGTTTTCAAATATCCAAGATTATTTTTGTTAGCTTCCTCTTAAAAGAATAGTGATTTAATTAGCATAATGGATCAGATTTAAACCGGTGGTGACACTTAACCACCCGATAGAGGTTTATCAAATCGCCATTGATATCGTTCAGCACTTCGACTGTGGATGGTTCCTTGCTGAAAAACAGCGCCGCTCCCCCACAGAATGGTTCAACGTAGCATTTGTGCTCAGGAAAGTACGATAGAAGACGTTTAGCCAGCCGCCGCTTTTCTCCCACCCAAGGTACGATTGGCGTACTCATTAATGCAATCCTCATGCATTACTATAATTTTTACCGATCAATAATCAGTAATTAATCGTCAAGATAATTATTAGTTGTAACTCGTAGATACTGACTGAGGGGTAGTGGCTATAAGTAATAACACGGGAAGAGAAATATTTTAATTTAAAATCAAAATGTTAACCTGTAATGGCTAAAGAGGTAATCCAGCATTGATTAATCTGTCGGCATAAATATTAAGCTGGGAGTTCCCATAAACGAGTGTATTTAACAATGATGCAAAATACGTTAGGGTAAGGCTGCAGATGAGCTGCAATGAACTGTTTTTTATTATAATTAATTAAAAATATAGGTTTTTATGAAATACCTCTATATGATATCGATGGTCTAAGGGCAATAGCCATCATTTTTGTGCTGGCTTTTTATGGTGGATTGACGGTTTTTCCATCAGGTTTTATCGGTGTGGATGGCTTTGTTGAATAAATCGAACTTTTAGGTGACTGGCGGCTCTGATCACTACATTCGTTTCAACATCAGGTCACCATGGCAAAGCAAAAGTTTAAAATCACCAACTGGCCCGCATACAACAATGCGCTCAGGCAGCGGGGGGACATGACAGTATGGCTTGATGAGTCAGCCATTGCTGCATGGACTGAGAGTACACCCCCTGAACATCGTGGCCGGCCGCTTCACTACACCGATATGGCCATTACCACGGTTCTGATGATAAAGCGCGTGTTTAACCTTTCGCTCCGGGCGTTACAGGGTTTCCGTTGACGCGATTTTTAAACTGATGGGGCTGTCGCTGCGCTGCCCAGATTACTCTCTGGTCAGCCGGCGAGCAAAAACCGTCGACATCAGCATAAAAACGCCAACCCGCGGCGAAATCTCACACCTGGTCATCGATGGCACCGGCCTGAAAATCTTCGACGAAGGCGAATGGAAAGTCAGGCAGCATGGGGCTGAGAGGCGCAGAGTATGGCGCAAGCTTCATCTGGCAGTAGATAGCGCGACACATGAAATTATCTGTGCCGATTTATCGCTAAGCGGTACGACAGATGCGCAGGCGCTGCCCGGGCTGATTAACCAAACCCACCGGAAAATCAGGGAAGCGTCGGCTGACAGTGCTTACGATACGCGTTACTGTCATGATGCTCTGCTGAGGAAAAAAATAAAGCCGCTTATCCCACCGCGAAGTGGTGCGCAATATTGGCCAGCTCGATACCATGAGCGTAACCATGCGGTGGCAAATCAGCATCTGAGCGGCAATAACGATACCTGGAAAAAGAAAGTAGGTTATCACCGGCGTTCACTGGCTGAAACGGCCATGTTCCGGTTTAAAACACTTCTGGGTGGTCATCTGAGTCTGCATGACTATGACGCGCAGGTAGGTGAGGCTATGGCAATGGTCAAAGCGCTTAATCGGATCACGTTGTTAGGAATGCCAAACAGCGTCCGCATCATGTAACAATCGCCCTGATAGGGAGGAAGTCGTCACAAATTTCGGATTTATTCAACAAAGCAATGTTTTATTCACCTCCCTGCTAGCCGCGTTATTTTATTTGCCTAGTGATTTCATTGATTATGTAAACAGTGCGAGATACACAATCCTTCTTATTTCAAATCAGTTTTTTAAGCGTTCGACAACAGGTTATGCTGCTCCAGAGGCAACATATTTGCTGCTACTGCATACCTGGTCACTTTCTATAGAATGGCAATGGTACCTGCTGTTACCTGCAAGCATTATTTTCATGCATCGCTATCTATCTGATAAATCAATAAAAACCGTTACATTATTATTAGTTGTGATAACAACAATATTATCAATAGCACTTTCTGCTAAATATCCTGATAAGAGTTACTATTTTTTTACATCACGTATTTTTGAATTTCTGATTGGCAGTAGCTTGGTAATTTTAGGGTGTGAAAAATATAAGCCAGGAAAAACAATATGTTACTTGTTCGGAATCACATCATTTCTTACGCTTTGTTGAATAAATCCGAAATTTGTGACGACTTCCTTCCTATCAGGGCGATTGTTACATGATGCGGACGCTGTTTGGCATTCCTAACAGTGTGATCCGGTTGAGTGCTTTAACCATTGCCATTGCCTCACCTACCTGCGCGTCATAGTCATGCAGACTCAGATGACCACCCAGAAGTGTTTTAAACCGGAACATGGCCGTTTCAGCCAGTGAACGCCGGTGATAACCTACTTTCTTTTTCCAGGTATCGTTATTGCCGCTCAGATGCTGATTTGCCACCGCATGATTACGCTCATGGTATCGAGCTGGCCAATATTGCGCACCACTTCGCGGTGGGATAAGCGGCTTTATTTTTTTCCTCAGCAGAGCATCATGACAGTAACGCGTATCGTAAGCACTGTCAGCCGACGCTTCCCTGATTTTCCGGTGGGTTTGGTTAATCAGCCCGGGCAGCGCCTGCGCATCTGTCGTACCGCTTAGCGATAAATCGGCACAGATAATTTCATGTGTCACGCTATCTACTGCCAGATGAAGCTTGCGCCATACTCTGCGCCTCTCAGCCCCATGCTGCCTGACTTTCCATTCGCCTTCGCCGAAGACTTTCAGGCCGGTGCCATCGATGACCAGGTGTGAGATTTCGCCGCGGGTTGGCGTTTTTATGCTGATGTCGACGGTTTTTGCTCGCCGGCTGACCAGAGAGTAATCTGGGCAGCGCAGCGACAGCCCCATCAGTTTAAAAATCGAGTCAACGAAACCCTGTAACGCCCGGAGCGAAAGGTTAAACACGCGCTTTATCATCAGAACCGTGGTAATGGCCATATCGGTGTAGTGAAGCGGCCGGCCACGATGTTCAGGTGGTGTACTCTCAGTCCATGCAGCAATGGCTGACTCATCAAGCCATACTGTCAGGTCCCCCCGCTGCCTGAGCGCATTGTTATATGCGGGCCAGTTGGTAATTTTAAACTTTTGCTTTGCCATGGGGACCTGATGTTGAAACGAATGTAGTGATCAGAGCCGCCAGTCACCTAAAAGTTCGATTTATTCAACAAAGCCCATTTCTTACTCTGATGTACTGTGCCACAAGAGTAAAAATTGTGCTGGGGTATCCCGATTATCATGCTCTAATGGCCTGTCTAGCAACTGCATTACTGATATGGGTGGGAATTCCAGCCAATAGTATAGTATCGCGTCTACTGTCTCTACCACCATTAGTCATCCTAGGAAGGCTTTCTTACTCATTATACCTTTGGCACTGGCCTATTTTTGCTGTGGGACGTTACCTGGGGTTCAAAGAAAACCTTGTTTTTACTATTACATGTTATACACTAACTTTACTGCTCTCCTGTATTTCTTATTTTTTTATTGAAAAACCATGTAGAAAAAAAAGCAACTCTTTGCCAACATCTTTTTCAATCCTCGTGTTAATATCAATAATTATTTTTGTAGCACTATACTCATTGACCGAACGATACAATGGGTTCAGTGGGCGCTTTGGTGCAGATTATTTGCGTATAACATCTACGCTGGACAAATATGAGTCGCCCTATAGAGAGTCATGTTTGAACGATAATGAGGACGGAAAAAATAACGATTGTATCATTGGTGATACAGACGCCCTCAAAAAGGCACTACTGATCGGAGACTCACATTCTAATCATTTTTGGAATTTTATAGATTTATTGGCTAAGGATGCGCATGTCTCTGTGATGGTACAGGGCACATCGACGTGTTTAGTGTTACCCGGTATTTCTCAGTTTGATTGGAGGCGCGGCTTTGTTGAATAAATCGAACTTTTAGGTGACTGGCGGCTATGATCACTACATTCGTTTCAACATCAGGTCCCCATGGCAAAGCAAAAGTTTAAAATTACCAACTGGCCCGCATATAACAATGCGCTCAGGCAGCGGGGGGACCTGACAGTATGGCTTGATGAGTCAGCCATTGCTGCATGGACTGAGAGTACACCACCTGAACATCGTGGCCGGCCGCTTCACTACACCGATATGGCCATTACCACGGTTCTGATGATAAAGCGCGTGTTTAACCTTTCGCTCCGGGCGTTACAGGGTTTCGTTGACTCGATTTTTAAACTGATGGGGCTATCGCTGCGCTGCCCAGATTACTCTCTGGTCAGCCGGCGAGCAAAAACCGTCGACATCAGCATAAAAACGCCAACCCGCGGCGAAATCTCACACCTGGTCATCGATGGCACCGGCCTGAAAGTCTTCGGCGAAGGCGAATGGAAAGTCAGGCAGCATGGGGCTGAGAGGCGCAGAGTATGGCGCAAGTTTCATCTGGCAGTAGATAGCGCGACACATGAAATTATCTGTGCCGATTTATCGCTAAGTGGTACGACAGATGCGCAGGCGCTGCCCGGGCTGATTAACCAAACCCACCGGAAAATCAGGGAAGCGTCGGCTGACAGTGCTTACGATACGCGTTACTGTCATGATGCTCTGCTGAGGAAAAAAATAAAGCCGCTTATCCCACCGCGAAGTGGTGCGCAATATTGGCCAGCTCGATACCATGAGCGTAACCATGCGGTGGCAAATCAGCATCTGAGCGGCAATAACGATACCTGGAAAAAGAAAGTAGGTTATCACCGGCGTTCACTGGCTGAAACGGCCATGTTCCGGTTTAAAACACTTCTGGGTGGTCATCTGAGTCTGCATGACTATGACGCGCAGGTAGGTGAGACAATGGCAATGGTTAAAGCACTTAACCGGATCACACTGTTAGGAATGCCAAACAGCGTCCGCATCATGTAACAATCGCCCTGATAGGAAGGAAGTCGTCACAAATTTCGGATTTATTCAACAAAGCGTGGAGGCGCTACAAAAACAGTGTTTATAAAGATTGCCATGACAATGTGGCTCGCTATTATGACAAGATACAAAAAGAGAAATTTGATTATGTCATCATTGGTGAAGTCTGGAACCATTATACAAGTGACAATATCATAAATAAACTCGGGGATGCGCGTTCAGAGGCGTTGTCCAGACAACGCATTGAAGTCGTGATGAGAAAGGCGATGGGTATCATAATTAAATCAGGCGCAAAGCCCGTTATTATAAAAACAATCTATATTGCACCCAAAGAATACGTACCATGCTTTTATCAAAACGTCAAATTAAGAGCACACAATAAAGACGCATCTTGTGAACGTGGTGTATGGAATGGTGATGGTAGTGACTGGTTCAATCAGCTTTTTAAGCAATTAAAAACTGAATATCCTTCCCTTATTATTATTGACCCGAAGCGCGTACAATGCTCGGGGAAAAACTGTGTAACAGAAATTGATGGGATCCCTATTTACCAGTGATTACTGGCATCTTACAGATCACGCTTCTTTTATTTTTGGGCTTTGTTGAATAAATCGAACTTTTAGGTGACTGGCGGCTCTGATCACTACATTCGTTTCAACATCAGGTCCCCATGGCAAAGCAAAAGTTTAAAATCACCAACTGGCCCGCATACAACAATGCGCTCAGGCAGCGGGGGGACATGACAGTATGGCTTGATGAGTCAGCCATTGCTGCATGGACTGAGAGTACACCACCTGAACATCGTGGCCGGCGACCCTGTACACGATTCTGTGTAAATGCCTTTTCTCAGAAGTGACCGTCCAGGCGGTCACCGAACTCGATAATAAAGCGGCTCATTGCCATGCGCCAGTCCCTCAAAGGCATTGTCCATTTCTGTGAGGCCGCCTGTATCGTCAGCCACACCACCTTTTTCACTGCGTCGTCGGTCGGGAACACCTTGCGCTTTTTGATGGCATGCCGGATCACGCTGTTTAACGACTCGATGGCATTGGTCGTGTAGATCACCTTGCGGATGTCCGTTGGGTAGGCAAAGAACGTGGCCAGATTGGCCCAGTTTGCCTGCCAGCTTCGACTTATTTGCGGGTAGCGGATGTCCCAGGCACTGGAGAACGCTTCCAGCGCCTGCAAGCCGGCTTCTTCCGTAGGGGCCTGATAGATAGCTTTTAGGTCGCGGGTGACGGCCTTGTAGTCCTTCCAGGAGACGAACCGCAGGCTGTTGCGCACCATATGCACGATACACAGCTGGAGCCGCGCCTCCGGATACACCGCGTTAATAGCGTCAGGGAAACCTTTCAGCCCGTCTACGCAGGCGATAAGGATATCGTTCAGGCCGCGGTTTTTCAGCTCTGTCAGCACGTTCAGCCAGAACTTTGCGCCTTCATTTTCGGCCAGCCACATACCTAGCAACTCTTTCTGGCCTTCGATGTTGATGCCCAGCGCCAGGAACACAGATTTGTTGATGATGCGGCTGTCCTGCCGGACTTTTAGAACGATACAGTCAAGATAAACAATGGGATAGACTGCATCCAGAGGCCGGTTTTGCCATTCAACAACCTGCTCCATGACCGCATCGGTGACCTTTGAGACCAGCGCCGGCGAGACATCGGCGTCATACAGCTCCTTGAACGCGGCGGCGATCTCGCGGGTGGTCATCCCTTTGGCGTACAACGATAAAATCTGGTTATCCATCCCGGTAATCCGGGTCTGGTTCTTCTTCATCAGTTGCGGTTCAAAGGAACCGTCACGATCGCGCGGAGTACGCAGCGCCAGCGGGCCATCGCCAGTGGTAACGGTTTTTGTGGAATAGCCGTTGCGGGCGTTGGTCCCCGGTTTAGGCTGATTTTTATCGTAGCCGAGGTGATGGGTCATTTCGGCATTGAGAGCTGCTTCGACGCTGATTTTTTTCAGCAGCCGATCGAAGTGACTGAGTTCTTCAGGGGTTTTGAGATTTTTGGCCAGTTCGTTAGCCAGAGCCTGCAACTGTTTTTCGTCCATAAATTAACCTGTTTTTGATGTTGGATTGAACATATCAAAATCAGGCAAATACACAAATTTCTAAACAGGCTCACATTGGTGATTATACGCCAGAGCCAGTTTCTACTTCAACAAAAGCCAAGCACCTTGTATTGATGAAATCAATCATGCGGGCCGCTGAACGTGAATGGAAGTGGATAGAAAAATCACCTGTTATCAAAGTTCCACAAGAGAAAAATAAGCGGGTACGGTGGCTCGAACCCGCAGAAGCCCAAAGGCTAATTGAAGAATGTCCTGAACCTCTGAAGTCTATCGTAGAATTCGCATTATCAACAGGTCTTCGCCGTTCTAACATTGTCAATCTAAAGTGGCAGCAGATAGATATGCAGCGCAAAGTCGCTTGGGTGCATCCGGAAGAGAGTAAGTCAGGGCGAGCTATCGGAGTTGCGTTGAATGATATGGCGTGTGCAGTGCTGAGGCGACAAATAGGACATCATCATAATTTGGTGTTCGTCCATACGACAGCAGTTAAAAGAAATGATGGCACGACTACAGCATCAGTACGAAAAATGCGTGTTGATTCAAATACAGCTTGGAGAGCGGCGCTGAGACGTGCAGGAATCGAAAACTTCCGGTTTCATGATCTGCGTCACACCTGGGCAAGCTGGTTAGTTCAGTCAGGGGTGCCCCTGTCTGCATTGCAGGAAATGGGAGGGTGGGAGTCTATAGAAATGGTACAGCGTTATGCGCACCTAGCCCCGAACCATCTTACAGTGCATGCACGGCAAATTGATGCGATTTTTGACGGTCGCGTCCCAAATCCGTCCCACTGCGAAAAAGTGGTCATTGAGAAAAACAGCTAACTCATTGATTTTAAATGGTACGCCCTACTGGACTCGAACCAGTGACCTACGGCTTAGAAGGCCGTTGCTCTATCCAACTGAGCTAAGGGCGCACAACGGAAACCGCGGCGGTGAATGCGGTTTGGATTATACGGAGGTAAGCGTTTGAGTCAATGGCTTTTCTGTCCGTTGTTCTGTTGGTAAAAGGTCAGGATGCATTCTGTGCCTGACAGCGGGGTGCGCTTCTGCCAAAATAGCGCCCTCAGCCCGATTACAATGACGGATTTCCGATTCAGATGGTAGCGAAAATAATTGATGGTAAGGCCGTTGCCCAGCAGGTCAGAAGTGAAGTGGCCGCGCGGGTACAGGAGCGCCTCAAGGCGAGCAAGCGTGCGCCCGGACTGGCGGTAGTGCTGGTCGGCGGCGATCCCGCCTCGCAGATTTATGTTGCCAGCAAACGCAAAGCCTGTGAAGACGTCGGTTTTATCTCCCTTTCCTATGATCTGCCGAGCACGGTCACGGAGGCGGAATTACTGGCGCTGATTGATCGGCTGAATGCCGACCGCCGCGTGGACGGCATATTGGTGCAACTGCCGCTGCCGGCGGGGATTGATAATATCAGCGTGCTGGAGCGTATCGCGCCAGATAAAGATGTAGACGGTTTCCATCCCTATAATGTCGGCCGTCTGTGCCAACGCGCGCCGCTGCTGCGACCCTGTACCCCGCGCGGCATTGTGACGTTGCTCGAGCGCTATCGCATCGATACCTTTGGCCTCAATGCCGTTGTGGTTGGCGCGTCCAATATTGTCGGCCGGCCCATGAGTCTTGAGCTGTTGCTGGCGGGCTGTACGGTAACCGTCACCCACCGTTTCACGCACGATTTACGGCATCATATCGAAAATGCCGATCTGCTGGTGGTGGCGGTGGGCAAAGCGAGCTTTATTCCCGGCGAGTGGATCAAACCCGGTGCGGTAGTCATGGATGTCGGGATTAATCGTCTGGACAGCGGCAAAGTGGTTGGCGACGTGGATTATGCCAGCGCCGCCGAGCGCGCCGCCTACATTACGCCGGTGCCCGGCGGCGTGGGCCCGATGACGGTGGCCACGCTGATTCAGAATACCTTGCAGGCCTGCGAGGATTATCATGATACGTCTGCGCCGGAGGCTTAACCATGACGACGTTTTCCCTTGAAGGGCACCCCTATATCGCATTATGCGATCTTCTGAAAATTTCGGGCTGGTGCGATAGCGGCGCGGCGGCCAAGTTGGTCATTGATGAGGGCCGGGTCACGGTAAACGACGTGGTGGAAACCCGCCGACGCTGTAAGATCACCGCCGGGCAGCGCGTCGCCTACGCCGGTCAGCAGGTCACGATCGCGGACTAACCGGCGGGAGAAGCGTTATAGCCGGTCCCCGCTGTCCAAGTAGGGGAACGGCGCGGGCCGTCGAGGGCCAGCGCCGGCCTATACCTTTAACCGCGGCGCCAGGTCGTACCCTGGGGGCCGTCTTCCAGCACGATGCCCAGCGCGGTAAGTTTATCCCGGGCCTCATCCGCCAGTGCCCACTGCCGGGCTTTGCGCGCGTCGTTGCGCTGCTGAATTAACGCGGTTATCTCGGCATTCTCATCCACGTCGCCGCCGGCGCCCTGCTGCAAGAAGGCGGCGGGGTCCTGCTCAAGCAGCCCCAGCACGCCGGCCAGCTGGCGTAACGTCGCCGCCATACCCTGCGCCGCCGCCGGCTGCTCGCTTTTCAAGCGGTTCACCTCGCGGGCGATGTCGAACAGGACAGAATAGGCTTCCGGGGTATTAAAGTCGTCATCCATCGCCGCAGTAAACTGCGCCACGAAGTTTTCACCGCCGGCGGGCGCAGCTGCCGCATCGGTGCCGCGCAGGGCGGTATACAGGCGCTCAAGGGCGGCCCGCGTCTGTTTGAGATTCTCTTCGCTGTAATTAAGCTGGCTGCGGTAATGGCCGGACATCAGAAAATAGCGCACCGTTTCGGCGTCGTAATAGCGCAGGACGTCGCGCACGGTAAAAAAGTTGCCCAGGGATTTGGACATCTTCTCTCGATCGACCATCACCATCCCGGCGTGCATCCACACATTGACATAAGGGCCGTCGTGAGCACAGGTGGACTGTGCGATTTCATTTTCATGATGCGGGAAAATCAGGTCCGAACCGCCGCCGTGGATGTCAAAATGATGGCCAAGCTGCCGGCTGTTCATGGCCGAACACTCAATGTGCCAGCCAGGCCGGCCGTCGCCCCACGGCGATGGCCAACTCGGCTCGCCGGGCTTCGACATTTTCCACAGTACGAAGTCCATGGGGTTGCGTTTTACTTCGGCGACTTCGACGCGAGCGCCGGCCTGGAGCTGCGCCAGATCCTGGCGAGACAACAGGCCATAATCGCTGTCGCTGTCCACGGCGAACATCACATCACCGTTGGTGGCCACATAGGCATGTTCTCTGGCGAGAAGCTGCCCCACTAGTTCAATAATCACGTCCATATAGTACGTGGCGCGCGGTTCATGATCGGGACGCAAAATATTCAGCTGATCGAAATCGAGATGCATCTCTTGGATCATGCGATCGGTAAACTGATGAAAGGGCTCACCGTTTTCCGCGGCGCGGCGGATAATTTTATCTTCAATATCGGTAATATTGCGGACATAATTGACCTCATAACCACGATAGCGCAGATAGCGGGTAACGACGTCAAAGGCGACGAAAGTGCGCCCATGGCCGATGTGGCAGAGGTCATACACGGTAATGCCGCACACATACATACCGACTTTACCGACATGGATAGGTTTAAATTCCTCTTTTTGGCGTGTCAGGGTGTTAAAAATCTTTAGCATCGAAAATCATTCCATGTGTCTGCGGATTGCGCATGTAGAGCGGCCAGCGGTAAAGGTCAATAAACCTAACGGGGTATTGAACCCTGAAGCCGCAGCTATTGCAAGGGTATGCCCGGAATTCCCCGCGCTTGACGCGGTGCTGTCATTCGGCGGACGGAGGGAAACGGGGGACGATGCTGACTCTATGCCAGAGTTATGCTATAAAACCCCTCTGCCCGTACACTTTGTATGAATGCAATTCATCAGACTTTCAGGACATTAAATATGGTTACTTTACATACCAATCACGGCGATATCGTTATCAAAACCTTTGCGGAAAAAGCGCCGTTAACCGTTGAGAATTTCCTCAATTATTGCCGCAGCGGGTTTTATGACAACACCATTTTCCGTCGCGTGATTAATGGTTTCATGATCCAGGGCGGCGGCTTTGTCCCCGGTATGGAACATAAGGCGACCCAGGCGCCGGTAAAAAACGAAGCCAATAATGGTCTGAAAAACAATCGCGGTACGCTGGCGATGGCCCGTACCAACGATCCGCATTCTGCCACCGCGCAATTTTTTATCAACGTGGTGGATAATGACTTCCTGAATTTCCGTTCTGAGCGTCCCGACGGCTGGGAATATTGTGTCTTCGCCGAAGTGACCGAGGGTCTGGACGTGGTGGATAAAATCAAAGGCGTCGCGACCGGCCGCAGCGGGATGCACCAGGATGTACCGAAAGACGACGTCATCATTACCCATGTGACGATCGCGGAGTAACCTTAGCCGCATGTCAACGCTGTTCGTCGCGGATATTCATCTTTGCGCACAAGAGCCGGCGATTACCGCCGGTTTTCTGCATTTTCTACGTACCCGCGCCCGCGCCGCGCAAGCATTGTATATTCTTGGCGACCTGTTTGAGGTGTGGATAGGCGATGATGATCCCAATCCGCTGCATCACGAGATCGCCGTCGCACTACGGGCGCTGGGTCAACGCGGTATTCCCTGCTATTTCATTCACGGTAATCGTGATTTCCTGCTTGGCCAGCGCTACGCCAGCGCCTGCGGTATGACGCTGCTGCCCGCGCAGCAGGTTATGCAGCTTGACGGGCTTCGGGTGGTGATATTGCATGGCGACACGCTGTGTACCGACGATAGCGATTATCAGCGTTTTCGCCGCCGGGTGCATCAACGCTGGCTGCAGCGGCTGTTTCTGTCGCAGCCGCTGCGGCTGCGGCTGCGCATCGCCGACAGGATGCGCGCCAATAGTCTCCATGCCAACTCCGGGAAAACCGCCGATATCATGGACGTCAACGCGCAGGCGGTCATGACGGTGCTGGCGCACACCGGCGCGACGGTGATGATCCATGGCCATACCCACCGGCCGGCGATACATGAGCTGCCGGGGGAGCGCCGTCGCGCGGTGCTTGGCGCCTGGCACCTCCAGGGGTCGGCCATTGAGGTCACGGCCAAGGGCGTCACGCTGCACGAGTTCCCTTTTGGCGGTTGAGATTTGGCGCGCACCCGGCGTCATCTTTTCGAACACGAGAGGCGCTTATCCCCTCAGCGCAGCCACCGGCACCCTCTGCCGCCAGGGTTTCCCGCTCAACCGGGGGGCTCGTAGGGCGCCAGGCCACCTCTGCACAGGTCTATAAGGTTGCCACCAGCATAAACTCTTCCACCACCAGCGCCATCTCTTCCGACCAGTGGCCGGCACGTTCAAAAAACGCCCGGTGGGTTTCACGCCAGTAGGCCAGGCTAAGATCGCCCTCGCCTTCTTTGGCCGCCATTTCCGCCGTGACGTCGCAAAAACGCAGCAGACGCAAGGCGGTGGTACGGATAACCGCCAGCGGACGCTCCCGGCCATTGAGGATCACGCTGTAGTCGCCAATGCGCGGGGAGCTGGCATCCTGTTGGTAGGCCTGCAGCGAGCAGCAGGTGGCGGTTTTTATGCCCCCTACCACGAGTGCGCCCAACTCGTCGGCCATTTGCGGGCTATCGCCGAAGGCCCAATATGCCGCGCCCGGGTAGGTTACCGTAAGCGGCGCGCTTTCCTTTGGTGTGGTTTCCATCGCTGATATCCCGTTGAGCCCCGCCAGCGCCGGCCAGGGCAAGCTATTCAGTTAAAGCAACATTTCGGTGCAGTATAATCCGCACAGCGCATTTTTTCCTTCGCCGCGCACGCCGCCGGTGGCTACGCAACCGTTTTCCTCTACCGGGACCCATGATATGCTCTACGCCCGGTTAGCCAGGCCGCAGGGTCTGTTAAGAAAAACGACATTATGACCACAGGAGCACGACGCGTATGCATTCCAACCACGCCACGGCAAAGATCGCGATTGTCATGGGTTCCCAAAGCGATTGGAGCACCCTGCAATTTGCCGCGGAAATTCTCACCGCGCTAAACGTTCCCTTTGAGGCGGAAATTGTTTCAGCCCACCGTACCCCTGATAAGTTATTCCGCTTCGCCGAGCAGGCGGCCGACAACGGTTATGCGGTGATTATCGCCGGCGCGGGCGGCGCGGCGCATTTGCCGGGCATGCTGGCGGCCAAGACGCTGGTACCGGTACTCGGGGTGCCGGTTCAAAGCGCGGCGCTGAGCGGCGTGGACAGTCTCTATTCCATTGTACAAATGCCGCGCGGTATTCCGGTCGGCACCTTGGCCATCGGCAAAGCCGGCGCCGCCAACGCCGCCCTGCTGGCCGCCCAAATTTTAGCGCTGCATGACGCGGCGCTGGCCAATCGCCTGAGCCAGTGGCGCCAACGGCAAACCGATGAGGTCCTGAGCCATCCCGATCCAAGGGAACAGGCATGAGGCCGGTCTGCGTACTGGGCAACGGCCAGTTGGGTCGTATGCTGCGGCAAGCCGGCGAGCCGCTGGGTATCGCGGTGTACCCGGTCGAGCTGGACGCCGAGCCCAAATCGGTGCCTTTCGGCCAAAGCGTCATCACCGCCGAAATCGAGCGCTGGCCGGAAACCGCCCTCACCCGCGAATTGGCGCGTCACCCCGGCTTCGTTAATCGCGATATTTTCCCCAGGCTGGCCGACCGGCTGACGCAAAAGCAGCTGCTGGACCAGTTGCGTCTGGCCACCGCCCCCTGGGCGCCGCTGGCGGGTGCCGCCCAATGGCCGGAGGTGTTTGTTTCCTTCGGCAATTTGGCCATTGTGAAACGCCGGGTGGGCGGCTATGACGGTCGCGGCCAATGGCGGCTCCATCCGGGCGAAGAGGCCACCCTACCGCAGGAGTGCTACGGCAGTTGCATCGTCGAGCAGGGCATCGCCTTCGATGGGGAAGTATCGCTGGTCGGCGCCCGATCCGCCGATGGTGCCCAGGTCTTTTATCCGCTGACCCATAATTTCCATCAGGAAGGTATTCTGCGCGCCAGCGTCATCTTTCCCTCTCCGGATAGCGGCCTGCAACAGCAGGCGGAAAATATGCTCGGCGCTATCCTGCATGAGCTGGACTATGTCGGCGTGATGGCGATGGAGTGCTTTATTGGCGGCGATCGGCTGCTTATCAATGAACTGGCGCCGCGGGTGCATAACAGCGGCCACTGGACGCAAAATGGCGCTTCCATTAGTCAATTTGAACTGCATTTACGCGCTATTCTGGCGCTGCCGCTACCGGTACCGGTCGTCAGCGCGCCCGCGGCCATGGTGAATATTATAGGCAGCGACGTTAATATCGATTGGCTGGCGGACTCGCTAGTGCATTTGCACTGGTACGAAAAAGAGGTGCGCGCGGGGCGCAAGGTCGGACATCTGAATCTTACCCATCCTGATAGCGTGACACTCAGCCGCAGCCTGCAGTGGTTAGCAACGCTACTGCCGGCGGAATACCAACACGGGATCGACTGGGCAAGGCAGAAACTGGCCGGTTGAGATTGAGCAGGCGCGGCTCGCACTGTCCACAACATTGCCAACGAATTGCCCCCCTGCGCTGACACCGGGCTGACCGGCGCAGGAGCCGGTGCGTGCCGGACAGGGGCTGCCTTAGGCGCCCACCGCCTGTAGCGCGCCGTTGAGGGTGGCGCTGGGGCACATGGCTTTGCTGGTCAGCGCGGGATCCGGATGATAATAGCCGCCGATATCCACCGCGTTACCCTGCACCTGATTCAGCTCCGACACAATTTTCTGCTCATTATCAGCCAACGTGCGCGCGAGCTCGGTGAACTGCTGCTTTAACGCCGTGTCCTCGTTCTGCTCCGCCAGCGCCTGCGCCCAGAACAGCGCTAGATAGAAGTGACTGCCGCGGTTGTCGAGCTCACCGACTTTACGGGAAGGGGATTTGTTAGCGTCGAGGAACTTGCCGGTTGCCTGATTCAGCGTTTTCGCCAGCACTTTGGCCTTGCTGTTGCCGGCGGCGATACCGACGTGCTCCAGCGAGGCGGCCAGCGCCAGGAATTCCCCCAGCGAATCCCAGCGCAGGTGGTTTTCCTGCACAAACTGTTGAACGTGTTTGGGGGCGGAACCGCCGGCGCCGGTTTCAAACAGGCCGCCGCCCGCCATCAAAGGCACGATGGAGAGCATTTTGGCGCTGGTACCCAGCTCCATAATCGGGAAGAGATCCGTTAAATAATCGCGCAGCACGTTGCCGGTGACCGAAATAGTGTCCTTGCCCGCGCGGATCCGCTCGATGGAAAAACGCGTGGCGTCGACCGGGGACAGGATACGGATATCCAGCCCGCGGGTATCATTCTCCTGCAAATAACGCTGCACTTTCTCAATCATGCGCGCATCGTGCGCACGGGCCGGATCGAGCCAGAATACCGCCGGCGTATTGGATTCACGGACGCGGTTGACCGCCAGCTTCACCCAATCCTGAATCGGCGCATCTTTAGCCTGGCACATGCGCCAAATATCGCCCGCCTCTACCGGATGGGCCAGCAGCACGTTGCCCGCCTCATCGGCGACCTGCACCACTCCGTCGGCGGGGATCTGGAAGGTCTTGTCATGAGAGCCGTATTCTTCGGCCTTTTGCGCCATCAACCCCACGTTGGGCACGCTGCCCATGGTCTTGGGATCAAAAGCGCCATGCTGCTTGCAATCTTCAATTACCGCCTGGTAAACGCCGGCATAGCAGCAGTCTGGAATGATGGCCTTGGTATCATGCAGTTGACCATCGGGCCCCCACATTTTGCCGGAATCGCGGATCATTGACGGCATCGACGCATCCACGATAACATCGCTAGGCACATGCAAGTTGGTAATGCCTTTGTCGGAATTCACCATGGCAAGCGATGGCCGCTCGGCATACAGCGCCTTGATGGCTTGTGTGATTTCCGTCTGTTCAGCGGCGGGCAATTCTTTGATTTTGGCGTATAAGTCGCCAATACCGTTGTTGGCGTCGAAACCCAGCGTTTTCAGTTTATCGTTATAGCGGGCCAGCACCTCTTTATAGAATTCAGACACCACGATACCGAACATAATCGGATCGGACACCTTCATCATAGTCGCTTTCAAATGCAGCGACAGCAGCACGCCCTGCCGTTTGGCATCGGTGATCTGCTGCGCGATAAAGCTGCTCAACGCCTTTTTGCTCATGACCGCGGCGTCGATGATTTCGCCGGCGTTCACCGCCGTTTTGGCTTTCAAAACCTGCTTGGCGCCATCGCGGCCTACGAGAGTGATACTGACGTTACCATCGCGTTCAATCAGCGCCGATTTCTCGCTGCCGTAGAAATCGCCCTCGTGCATATGGACAACGTGGGATTGAGACGATGCCGACCATTCTCCCATGCGGTGCGGGTGTTTGCGGGCGTAATTCTTCACCGACAGCGGCGCGCGGCGATCGGAGTTGCCTTCGCGCAGAACTGGGTTAACCGCGCTACCTTTGATTTTGTCGTAGCGGGCCTTGGCCTCCTCTTTTTGCGCATCCGTGTTCGGCTCGTCAACGTAATCCGGCACCGCATAGCCCTGCGTTTGCAGCTCTTTGATGGCGGCTTTCAGCTGCGGCAGCGAGGCGCTGATATTCGGCAGCTTGATGATATTGGCTTCGGGCGTCACCATCAGTTGGCCCAGCTCCGCCAGGTGATCCGACAAGCGCTGATCCGATTGCAGATGTTCGGGGAAATTGGCGAGAATGCGGCCCGCCAGCGAGATATCGCGGGTTTCGACGGCGATCCCCAGGGATTGGGTGAACGCACGGATGATCGGCAGCAGCGAGTAGGTCGCCAGCACTGGGGCTTCATCGGTGAGCGTATAGATAATCTTGGACGTCGTAGTCATTTATTACGTTAACTCCTCTCTCTCTCATAGCGATTGCAACTATCGTGAAGAGTGCCGAACCGTTGCGTTCACCGTTGACACCCGTTGGGAGCATAAGCGGAAACGCGGGTTTTCCGGATAACACTGCCTGGTGCTAAGTGGGCAGAGTGGATCTGCGAAGTGGCTGAGATATCTGGCTGATAACCTCTGCGTTGTTGGCGGACCTATTTACATTGTAGTGTGACGCCAGGCCGTTACTGTGCAGCAGGAGTCCGGGCCCTGTCAACCCGGTTGTCACTATGCTGATTATCTTTTGTTGCATTAATGTTCCCATTTTGTAAACAATTGCATCCAATCCTGTCCCAGCCGTCCCTTTCTTTGCACCAGACGGGCGCCAAGCACGGTCCCCAGCAGTGATAACAGCAGCATACCCCCGAGGGGCAGCTCCCACCACAAATAAGGATCCGGTCGGACGGGGAAATCGAATACCCGCCGCTGCAACAGCATCAGCGCCGCCTCGGCGCCGATCGCGGCCACCGCGCCCGCAACTAGCCCGAGTAAGGCAAATTCATTCCACAACGTCCAGCGCAGCAGTTTGCGGCTAGCGCCTAATGTCCGGTAGACCACCAATTCCTGCTGGCGCTGACGCATGCCGACCTGCACTTGCGCCATCAGCAACAGCCCGCCGCACATCAGCACCAGAATGACCATGATTTCCAGCGCCCGGCTTACCTGTTGCAGTACCTGCCCTACCTGCCGCAGCATGGCGCCGATATTCAACAGGCTCAGCGTGGGGAACTGACGTGTAAGCGCCGTCACCAGCTGCTCGTTTCCATCATAACGAAAGCTGGTCAGCCAGGTTTGCGGCTGTCCTTCCATCCCTCCGGGCGGAAAGATGAAGAAAAAATTCGGCCGCAGACTCTCCCAATCCACCTGGCGCAGGCTGGATACCGTGGCGCTAAACGACAGGGTATCGCCGGTGAATGTCAACCGATCGCCGATACCGACCCCCAGATCTTTCGCCACACCTTGCTCCATTGATACTTCGCCCGCGCGCGGCGGCCAATGGCCTGCCAACAGCGGATTATGATCGAGCAAGTCGCGCAGCCAGGTCAGGTTGAGTTCCCGGTTAACCGTGGGGCCGCCCGGATCGTCGGGCTTGATGATGTCGGTCGCGCTTCGATCGTTGATGGCGGTCAGCCGGGCGCGCACCATCGGATAGAATACGCCGGGCGTCACACCGCACTGCCGCAGGAAGCGATTGACGGTGTCCACCTGCTCATCGGTCATATTCAACAGGAAATAGTTAGGGCTTTCCGGCGGTAGTTGCTGCTGCCATCGTTGCAACAGGTCGCCGCGCATCACCAACAGCAGGCCCAGCAGCATAAACGACAAAGAAAACGCCGCCAGCTGACTCTGCGTCACCCAGGGCTGGCGCAGCAGGCGATTGACCGCCAGCCGCAGGGTCAGCCGGCGCAGCGTCAACCGCCGCAATAGCAGCAGCGCCCCCCACCCCACGACGGCCAACAGCAGCGCCCGCACCGCCATACCGGCTACCACCGACCAGAGCAGCGGGCTTGGCCCCACCAACCACAGCAGGAGCCCCAGCAGCAGCGCCAGCACCGCCGGCAGATAATAGCGCAGTGGCCAAACGGTCGATAACACATCGCGGCGCAGGACGCGCAGCGGGCGGGTGGCCAGCAGTTGGCGATAGGGGCGCACCCCAACCAGCAGGGAAATGACCACCAGCGATCCCATCGACCAGAGCCAGGGCCACACGCCGGCGGGGGGTAGCGTAGCCGGCAACACCGGCGCTAACAGTTTTATCAGCACCGCCTCGAACGCCAGCCCCGCCAGCGCGCCACAGACGACCGAGAAGGCCAGCAGCGCCAACCACTGGCCGATTATGAGCTTTATCAGCGACAGCCGGCCGGCGCCCAGGGTTTTTAGCACCGCCACCAGCTCAGCGCGGCTGCGGCAGTAGTGTCCCACCGCCACCGCAGCCACCGACAAGAGCAGCGTCAACAGCTCCGAAAGCAGCAGAAAATATTGTGAACGCTCCATGGAGCGATTCAGGGCACCGCTCGACTCCTCTGGACCGTTCCAGCGTTGATCGGCTTTTAACTGCTGCGTCAGCCAGTTCTCGAAACGTTGGAGCTCTTCAGGCTCGCCGGCGAACACGGTAACGCCAAGTGACCCGGCCGCCGGGCTGCACGGCGCCGGTTTTCTCCACGTCGGCGGTGTTGATGATAATGCCGGAAGCGGTTTGAAACGGATTGAAACCGCTGTCCGGTTCGCGCAGCACTTCCCCCGCCACCCGCAACGTCGCGTCGCCCACCTCCAGCGAATCGCCCGTCTTCAGTCCCAGCAGCGCCAGCAACCGCGGCGCGACCAGAGCCTCTCCCGCCCCCGGGCGCAGATTGGCCGGCCAGGTGATCAACTCGCCATACAGCGGGTAGTTGCCGTCGGCGGCTTTGACCCTGGCCAGTTGCGCCGCGTCGCCGGCGAACGTCATGTTCATAAACGTCAGTTGGCGGCTGAGCGTCAGTCCGTCAGCCTTGGCCTGCGAGAGCCAGCGTTCATCCACCGACCGCGCCGCGCGCAGCACCCGATCGGCCGCCAGGAATTCGCGGCTTTGCTGGTTAAGCCCTTTTTCCATCCGATCGCTCAGGTTACCCAGCGCCAGCACGCAGGCCACCGACAGGGTAAGCGCCAGCCAGACGATCAGCATGGAGGGGGTTCGCCATTCGCGCCAGAACCAGCTTGCTATCATGCCACTTCCTCCAGCCGGCCGTCCTGCAAACGCAGACGGCGTTCACAGCGCGCGGCCAGTTGCCTGTCGTGCGTCACCAGAATCAGGGTAGTGGCGAAATCCCGGTTCAGGCTGAACAGCTGATCGGCAATGCGATCGCCGGTGGCGCGGTCCAGATTGCCGGTCGGCTCGTCGGCGAATAAAATCTGCGGCCGGCCGCTGAACGCGCGCGCGCCAGCGCGACCCGCTGCTGCTCGCCGCCGGAGAGCTAGGCGGGCAAATGGGACAAACGTTGCCCCAGCCCCAACTGCGTCAACAGGGTCACCGCCTGTTCGCGGCTTTGGCGCTCGCCCTCCCCTCTCAGCAGCGCCGGCAATTGCACATTTTCCAACGCCGTCAGGTCGTGCCCCAGCAGATGTACGGCGCCGTCGCTACCGTCGTCGAGCCCGGCCAAGATCCCCAGCAGGGTGGATTTCCCCGATCCGGACTCGCCGATAAGCGCAATCGTCTGCGCGGGTTTGACAACCAGCTCAACTCCGGTAAGGATGGAGATATGGTGTTCACCTTGACCGACGTGCTTACTAAAATGATGAACTTCAAAAACGTTTTCCGCTGGCATTTTCTTTTCCTTATTCTGTTAAGTCTGGTAAGCGTTCGGGCGCTGGCCGCCGATACGCTCTTGGTTCTAGGCGACAGTCTAAACGCCGGTTACCGCATGCCCGCCGCACGGGCCTGGCCTGCGCTGCTGCGCCAGCATAAGCCACGCTGGGTGGTCATCGAGCTGGGCGGGAATGATGGTCTGCGCGGTTTTCCGCCGTCGCAGATTGAACAAGATTTGGTCAAAGCCATTACCTTAAGCCAACAGGCGGGCGCGCAGCCCCTGCTCATGCAGATCCGCCTACCGCCGAATTACGGCAAGCGCTATACGGAAACCATCAGCGCCATTTATCCGGCGCTGGCGAGCCGGTACGCCGTTCCCTTACTGCCGTTTTTTATGGAGCAAGTTTATCTGCGGCCGGAGTGGATGCAAGATAACGGGATACATCCCAATCCGGACGCCCAGCCTTTCATCGCGCAATGGATGGCGGACCGCCTGCTGCCTTTACTTAAACATGAATCATAGGCAAGGAGAGCGCAATTTGGGTAAAGTTATGCAAAAAGCCGTGCTGATTACCGGTTGCTCCAGCGGTATCGGCCTGGTGGCGGCCCGCTATCTGCGCGCGCGCGGCTACCGGGTGTTGGCCGCCTGCCGCCAAACCCGTGATGTAGCGCGGCTGGCGACGGAGGGCTTTGAGGCCGTGGCGCTGGATTTGGACGACCCGCAAAGCGTTGACGCCGCCGCCGATGAGGTGTTGCGGCTGACCGGCAACCGGTTGTACGGACTCTTCAATAATGCGGGCTACGGTATGTATGGCCGACTTGACACGTTAAGCCGGAGTCAGCTGGAACAGCAATTTTCCGCTAATCTGTTCGGTATTCATCAATTGACCCGGCGACTGCTGCCTGCCATGGTACCTCATGTCGAGGGGCGGATTATCCAGACCAGTTCGGTCATGGGGCTGGTGTGCACGCCGGGCCGGGGCGCCTATGCTGCGTCCAAGTTTGCCCTGGAGGCATGGTCGGACACGCTGCGCATGGAGCTGCACGGCAGCGGCGTGCAGGTCAGCCTGATTGAACCGGGTCCCATCGCCACGTCATTTAGCACTAACCTGACCCACACCCGGACCGATCAGCCGGTGACCAATCCGGCTATCGCCCGACGTTTTACGCTGCCGCCGGAGGCCGTGTTGCCGAAACTGCGCCATGCGCTGGAAAGTCCTCGGGCCAGATTACGTTATCCGGTTACCCTGGTGGCGCACGCGCTAACGGGGTTGCGTCGCCTCCTGCCAGGGCGCTGTCTGGATTGGCTTTTACGCGGCAAGCATTGAAGTGCGGCACGCCCGCCCCCATGTATTGCCAAAACCATTGAGAGAAATTGCATGTTAAACGCCACGGTAGTTGAAATTAACGAAATCAACCTGCAGCAAACGCTGGAACAATCCATGCAGGTGCCGGTGCTGTTCTATTTCTGGTCCCAGCGCAGCCCGCATTGCGAGCAGCTAACGCCGGTGCTGGACAAGCTGGCGCAGGAATACGCCGGGCAATTTGTGCTGGCGAAGGTAGACTGCGACGAACAGCAGCATGTCGCCGCCCAATTCGGCCTGCGCGCCATCCCCACCGTGTATCTGTTCAAGGAGGGTCAGCCGCTTGACGGTTTTCAGGGGCCCCAGCCGGAAGAGGCGGTACGCGAGTTGCTGACCCGCGCCTTGCCGGATCCCGCCGAGCTGCAATTGCAGGAAGCCACGGCGCTGGTGCAGGCGGGGGATTTCGCCGGGGCGCTGCCGCTTTTGAAAGCGCTGTGGCAGGAACCCAAGCCCGCCAGCGAAGCCGGCCTGTTATTGGCGGAAACCTATCTGCAACTCAATCGTGCCGATGATGCGCAGGCGGTGCTGGACCAGTTCCCGCTACAGGATAAAGATACGCGCTACCAGGGTTTACTGGCGCAGATCGAGCTGCTGCACCAGGCGGCGGATACGCCGGAAATTCAACAGTTGCAACAACAGGTGCAACTTGCGCCGCACGATACCGCGCTGGCGGTACAGCTAGCCCTTCAGCTCCATCAGGTGGGCCGTAATGAGGAAGCGCTGGAGCTGTTGATGGGCCATTTGAAAAACGATCTTGGCGCCGCCGACGGCGAAGCGCGTAAAATCTTAATGGATATTCTGGCGGCACTGGGCACCGGCGATGCGCTGGCGGGTAAATACCGTCGCCAGCTATACTCCCTGCTGTATTAAACCTTTCTGCACGCCAGGCGCGCCATGGCGAACGCTTGTCCTCTTTTGCCGTCCGGCCTCATGCGCCGGTGGCGAAGATCGCAAAAAACGCGCCTGGCGTCGCTTAACGGTAACGATCCGGTCCCTTTTATTGCGTGAATCACTGTAACCTTGCGCGCTTTGTTGTATCTTCTCTTCTATAACACCAGTCCCGCCGCAGAGCGCAGACGGGTTGCCCGGCGCGTTATTCTCTGGCACTGAAAAGGAGTCTTCACTTATGTTAATGGTCATTCCCGTTCTGGTCGTGCTCGCCTTGATCGTGGTCGCGGCGGGTATCAAGATTGTACCGCAGGGCTATCAATGGACGGTTGAGCGATTCGGCCGCTTTACGCAGGCGCTGAAACCCGGCCTGAATCTGGTCGTGCCGTTTATGGACCGCATCGGACGTAAAATCAATATGATGGAACAGGTATTGGATATTCCTTCCCAAGAGATCATCTCCAAGGATAACGCCAACGTCACCATTGACGCCGTCTGTTTTATCCAGGTGGTGGACGTCGCACGCGCCGCGTATGAAGTCAGTAATCTCGAGCAGGCGATCCTCAATCTGACCATGACCAATATCCGCACCGTTCTGGGCGCCATGGAGCTGGATGAAATGCTGTCGCAGCGCGATAGCATCAACATCCGGCTGCTACAAATCGTGGATGAAGCGACCAATCCCTGGGGCATCAAGGTCACCCGCGTCGAGATCCGCGATGTGCGCCCACCGGCGGAAATGATTGCCGCGATGAACGCCCAGATGAAAGCGGAGCGAACCAAGCGCTCCGATATTCTGGAGGCGGAAGGGGTACGCCAGTCGGCCATCCTGCGCGCCGAAGGGGAGAAACAGTCGCAGATCCTGAAAGCCGAGGGCGAGCGGCAGTCGGCGTTTTTGCAGGCCGAGGCCCGTGAACGCGCCGCCGAAGCGGAAACGCGGGCCACGCAGATGGTTTCTGACTCCATCGCCGCCGGCAATATCCAGGCCGTCAACTACTTCGTGGCGCAAAAATATACCGACGCGCTGCAAAAAATCGGCTCCGCCGGCAACAGTAAAGTCATCATGATGCCGCTGGACGCCAGTAATCTGTGCTTGGCGCCATTGGCGGCATCGCTGAACTCGTCAAAGAAAGTCAGTCCGGCCGGAGCAAAGGATGATAGTAGAGGCGATACGTGCACACCCGCACAATTTTTGGCTGATCCTGGGCGGCCTGCTGCTGGCGCTGGAAATGCTGGGGGCGAGCGGCTATTTGCTATGGAGCGGGATCGCCGCGCTGCTGGTGGGGCTACTGACGTGGCTGGTACCGCTTGGCTGGGAGTGGCAGGGCGCGATTTTTGCCGTGCTCACCGTGGGCTAGGCCTGGCTGTGGTGGTATCGCCTGCGCGCTGGGGATCGCACGCGTCCGGCATCGGCGTTGAATCAGCGCGGCCAGCAGCTCATCGGGCTACGCACCCGGCTGTCCGAGCCTCTCATCAACGGGTTCGGCCGATTACGCGTGGGCGACAGCACCTGGCGCGTCCAGGCCAGCGAGGATTTACCGGCGGGTACCTGGGTGGAAGTGTACGCGACGACGGGAGGGGATTACGCTGCGCGTGCGCCGCGCCGTTTCACAATAACTTCGTTCTGGCTGTCGAGGTCGCATCGCGGCGGCACGGCGAAAACGGTTTTGGCGCACTCCAGCTCGCCACCGGCAGACTCCCGCGAGCGGTCGCCGGCGGACGATAGCCTGCAATTACTTATCGACGGCATGAGCTGCGCCAGCTGCGTGACGCGGGTCGAGCGCGCGTTGGCGTTGGTGCCCGGCGTGACGCGGGCGCGGGTCAATCTGGCCGAGCGCAGCGCGCTGGTCATGGGATCGCCGGCCCCTCACGCCTTGCTCGCGGCGGTGCAACAGGCCGGCTACGGCGCCGAAGTGGTCCAGGATGAGGACGAACGCCGCCGCCGGCAACAGCAAACCGCTGAGCGGGCGACGCGGCGCTACAGCCGACAGTCGGCGCTGGCGCTCGGTGTACCGCTGATGGCCTGGGGGTTATTGGGCGGCAGCATGGCGCTGACGCCCACCACCCGCCTACCCTGGTTGGCGGTGGGCCTGCTAACGCTGGTGGTCATGGTCGTCGCCGGCGGCCACTTTTACCGCAGCGCCACCAACAGTTTGCGCAACGGCAGCGCGACGATGGATACGCTGGTCGCGCTCGGGACCGGCGCCGCTTGGCTTTATTCTATCAGCGTGGTGATCTGGCCGCTGGCGTTTCCCACCATGGCCCGGCACCTCTATTTTGAAGCTGGCGCCATGATTATCGGTTTGATTAATCTAGGCCACGCCCTGGAGAGCCGCGCGCGCCAGCATGCGTCCGGCGCGCTGGCGCGGCTGTTGGATCTGACGCCGCCCAGCGCACGGGTCGTGGTGGACGATCGGGAGCATTTGACGCCGCTGGCGCAGGTAGCGCCGGGTATGACGCTGCGTCTGACCAGCGGCGACCGGGTGCCGGTGGATGGCGATATTTTCCAGGGAGAAGTCTGGCTGGATGAGTCCATGCTGACCGGCGAGCCGGCGGCGCGGCATAAACAGGCCGGCGATCGGGTGCATGCCGGCACCGTCGTGGCGGACGGCAGCGTGTTATTCACCGCCCAAGCTACCGGGAATCAGACCACGCTCGCCAGAATCATCCGGCTGGTGCGGCAGGCGCAGAGCAGCAAACCCGCCATAGGACAACTGGTCGACCGGATTTCAGCGGTGTTTGTACCCGTCGTGGTAGCTATCGCGCTGGCGAACTCCGCCCTCTGGTGGGTGGCCGGATCGGAATCGCGCATTGCCTATTCGCTGGTGGTCGCCACGACGGTGCTCATCATTGCCTGCCCCTGCCCCTGCGCGCTGGGCCTGGCAACGCCAATGTCCATTATTGCCGGCGTCGGCCGCGCCGCGGAATTCGGCGTGCTGGTGCGCGATGCCGATGCGCTGCAACAAGCCAGCCAAATCGATACGCTGGTATTCGATAAAATCGGTACCCTCACCGAGGGTCGGCCCCAAGTGGTGGCTATCGAGCCCTTTAGCGGCTGGGAGAGCCAGCGCGCCCTGATGCTGGCCGCGGCGGGCAAAGCGCGGCGGCGTTACTGGGCGCAACAGAGCGCCACGCCGGTCCTGTTGGCGGTGGACGGCAAATTGGCGCGCTGTTGGCGGTGCATGACCCTCTGCGCCACGATAGCGCTGAGGCCCTACAGCGGCGGCGGGCGACGGGATATCGGCTTGTCATGTTAACGGGCGATAACGCCGACACCGCCCGGACGGTCGCCGATAAGGTCGGCATCGACGAAGTGATTGCCAGCGTTCTGCCCGACGGGAAAGCGACGGCGATCGTCTCGTTGCAGCGCCAGGGGCACCGGGTGGCGATGATTGGCGACGGTATCAACGATGCGCCCGCTTTGGCGCAGGCGGAAGTCGGCATCGCCATGGGGAGCGGAAGCGATGTGGCGATCGAAACCGCCGCCATCACCTTAATGCGCGCCAGCCTGCACGGGGTGGCCGATGCGCTGGCGCTGGCCAACGCCACCTTGCGCAACATGAAACAGAACTTGCTTGGCGCGTTCTCTTACAACGCGCTGGGTATTCCCATTGCCGCCGGGATTTTGTTTCCTTTTACCGGCACGCTGCTCAGCCCGGTGGTAGCCGGCGCGGCCATGGCGCTCTCTTCCATTACCGTGGTGAGCAACGCCAACCGACTCATCCGCTTCAAACCCACCACCGCCGTCGACGCCGGCGCGCGGGTGAAACCGGCGGCGGCAGATTCCTGACCGTCCCCCCGGTGCTTCATGCTACCCTTAGCAAACAAATGAGCACCGGAGCGATAGGCATGGGAAAGGTATTACGGTGCCTGGCGAGTCTGCTGGGCGATTTAACGCCGGCGACGTTTCCCTGGCCAGGTATGGATGTCAGCCTGGCATCGGGGCGACAATTTCACCTGGTGGGCAGTATTCATATGGGAACGTCGGCGATGGCGCCCCTGCCCGCGCGCCTGCTGGAACGCCTTGAACAGGCCCAGGCGCTTATCGTGGAGGCGGACATCACCGTCAGCCCGCCGCTAACGAGCGTCGGCGAGGCGCAAATCCCGCTGGCGAATCGACTCAGCGCTGCCCACTATGATCGCGTATGCCAATTGAGCGAAGACTATCAGTTGGATCTCGCGGCGCTTGACGGTCTGCCCCCCTGGCACGTGGCCCTGCTGCTGCAATCGCGCCAGGCAGAGCGGTTGGGGTTACGCGCCGATTTCGGCATCGATTATCAATTGATCCAGGCCGCGCGCGCCAACGACCAACCGGTTATCGAACTGGAGGGGCCGGAGGAACAGCTGGCGCTATTGCGGCGGCTGCCGGATCAGAGCGTGGCGCTGCTGGCCGATACCCTAACGCATTGGCATACCAACGCGCGCCTGCTACAGGTGATGATCGGCTGGTGGTTGGAGAGTCGGCCGGTGGACGTCCGCCAGGCTTTTCCCTCCACCTTCAGTCACGATCTGTACAGCTACCTGATGACCGATCGCAATCATCGCTGGAAATCCACGCTGCAACAATTGCCGCCGGGCACCTATGTGGTCGCAGTGGGCGCCTTGCATCTTTACGGCGCGGATAATCTGCCGGGTCTACTGCGGCAATGAGCTCTGTCGCGAATCATTTACCCGTTCCGCCGCTTGCGCTACCCTGAACGCCTGAACTTCTGTCATCAGGATCCCGTCATGACGCCCGCGGTCACGTTATTGGAAAAAAAACGAATTCCTTTTATCCTGCATGCCTACGAGCACGATGCCAACGAAACCCATTTTGGCGAGGAAGCGGTGCAAAACTGGGGCTGAGCGCCGATCGCGTTTATAAGACCCTGCTGGTCTGCCTGAACGGGGAAGCGCGGCAGCTGGCGGTGGCGGTCACCCCGGTTTCGCTGCAGTTGGATTTGAAGAAAGTCGCGCGCGCCCTAGGCGCCAAAAAAGCGGAAATGGCCGATGCGCTGCTGGCGCAGAAAACCACCGGTTACCTGGTCGGCGGCATCAGCCCGCTTGACCAGAAAAAACGCCTGCCGACGGTCATTGATGCGCCTGCTCAGGCCTTCGCGACAATGTTTGTCTCGGGCGGCAAGCGCGGCCTGGATATCGAGCTGGCGCCGGCGGATTTGCAAAAGTCGTTGGATGCCCTGTTTGCCGATATAGCCAAACGCGAGGTCTAACCCCAGTTCCTATCCTTCTCCGGCGCAGGCGGCGTCAATGACCGCCGCTCACGCGGCGTCGCCGTTTTAATACCTTGTTGGCGCAGTTAAACGGCGGAAAATCCGCCATTGTGGGCCTGCGCCGCCGAAAAAGCGGCCTTTTTGCTAATCGTAGCGAAATTTTATTGCGCTGCACGCGGCGGCAAAGCAAAATCCGGCCGCAGCGCCAGGCTCACCGGTAGGACGCGACGCAGGATTTGCCTTGAGAAATGGCGCGTTACCGTTTTTTCCTTCATTTCATTTTATTTGTCAATTTTAAGTAAAAAAACGTTCACTCATAGGCAAGATCCCCTAAACTGAATATGTAACACTTTGTATCAACCGATGACAGAGGAGTCCTGATGCATCATGCCACACCGCTCATCAATACCATTGTAGGAGGGCTCGTCCTGGCATTTTTGCTCGGGATAGCAGCAAATCGGTTGCGTATCTCCCCGCTGGTGGGATATTTGGCCGCCGGCGTGCTGGTCGGTCCCTTTACTCCCGGGTTCGTCGCCGATACTTCGTTGGCGCCTGAGCTGGCAGAGCTGGGGGTGATCCTGTTGATGTTCAGCGTCGGGCTCCATTTCTCCTTAAAAGATCTCATGGCGGTGAAGCACATCGCCATTCCGGGCGCCATCGCGCAAATTGCGGTGGCGACGCTCCTGGGCATGCTCTTTTCCTCCGTCATGGGCTGGACGTTACTCAACGGTCTGGTGTTTGGCCTGTGCCTGTCCACCGCCAGTACCGTAGTACTGCTGCGCGCCCTGGAGGAACGGCAGCTGATTGACAGCCGCCGCGGCCAAATCACCATCGGTTGGCTTATCGTTGAAGATTTGGTCATGGTGCTGACGCTGGTGCTGTTGCCCGCCTTCGGCGATATCCTCGGCACCCAGGGTACCGGCAGTGCGCAACTCTGGCGCGAGCTGGCGTTGACTATCGGTAAAGTGGTCGCCTTTATTACCCTGATGATCGTGGTGGGCCGCCGGCTGGTGCCGTGGGTGCTGGCCAAAAGCGCCAGCACCGGCTCCCGTGAATTGTTCACCCTCGCCGTACTGGCGCTGCTGGCTCTGGGCATTGCTTTCGGCGCGGTAGAGCTCTTTGGCGTCTTCTTTGCCCTCGGCGCCTTTTTCGCCGGCGTGGTGTTAAACGAATCCGAACTCAGCCATCGCGCCGCTCACGACACGCTGCCGCTGCGCGACGCTTTTGCGGTATTGTTTTTTGTCTCGGTGGGCATGCTGTTCGACCCCACTATTCTGCTGCGCGAGCCGCTAGCGGTGCTGGCGACCCTGGCCATTATCTTGCTGGGAAAATCGGCCGCGGCCTTCGCGTTGGTCAAGCTGTTCGGCCTGTCGCTGCGCACCTCGTTAACCATCGCCGTTAGCCTGGCGCAAATCGGGGAATTCGCGTTTATTCTCGCCGGTCTGGGTATCGCGCTCAACATGCTTTCCGAACAAGGGCGCCATTTAGTCCTGGCCGGTGCCATTCTGTCAATCATGATCAACCCGCTGATGTTCGCCCTGTTGGAGCGCTATCTGACCCGCTACGATAATGAAAGCGATGCCAGTGAACCACAGCAGGAGGAGAATGCCCCGTTACCGCCGTCGATAAGCCACCACGCGCTGCTGGTGGGCTATGGCCGCGTGGGCAGCCTGATTGGAGCAAAGCTGCTACAGGCGGGCGTGCCGATGGTGGTGGTGGAAAATACCCGCGCCCGCGTGGATGCGCTGCGTGATCAGGGGATCAATGTGATGCTGGGCAACGCCGCGCGGACCGAGACTATGGCGCTGGCGCGGCTGGACACCGCCCGCTGGCTGCTCGTGACTATTCCCAACGGTTTTGAGGCGGGAGAAATTGTGGCGCTGGCGCGCGAACAGCACTCCGATTTGACCATCATCGTCCGCGCACATTACGACGATGAGGTGGACTACATCACCGAGCGCGGCGCCACGCAGGTAGTGATGGGGGAGCGGGAAATCGCCAACAGTATGATTGCCCAGCTGCAGCGGGAAATGGAGCAAACGCCCCTGCAGCCTTCCTGCGCGGTTTAGGGCCGCGCGGGCGAGCGCAGGTGGCAAGCATCGACAGCCGCAAATGCGAGCTGTCTTTAGCCGCAAGCACGAGCATCGGCAGCCGCAAACATGGGCTGCATGCGGCCGCAGGCGTCCAGGGACAGTTATCGCAGCTCCGCCATAACCAGCTGACGCAGCATCTCCACATGGGCCGCATCGTCGTTCAGCGCCGGAATATAATGGAACGCGCTGCCGCCGGCATGTTCAAATATTTCCCGATTTTGTACCTGAATCTCTTCCAGCGTTTCCAGGCAATCGGCGGCGAAACCGGGGCAAATCACCTGCACCCGCTTCACCCCCTGCGACGGTAGGCTTTTCATCGTTTCATCCGTGGCGGGCAGTAACCACGGATCGCGGCCGAAGCGCGACTGAAAAGTCATCAGCACCTGTTCGGCCGGATAATCCAGCGCCGCGGCCAGGGCCTGGCGCGTGACATCGCACCGCTGCGGATAATCATCTCCCTCTTCAGCGTAGCGCTGCAGTATACCGTGGAAAGAGAGCACCAGGCGATCCGGCCTGCCGTGCCGTGCAAACACGTGCGCAACTCTGGCGCTCAGCGCGGCAATATACGCCGGATGCGCCGCGTAATCGCGAATGAAGCTTATCGACGGTAAGCGGCGGTAACGCTTCAGGCTGCGCGCTACCGCATCCCAAATCGCGGCGCTGGTAGAACAGGAATATTGCGGATACAGCGGCAGGATGATAAGCCGGGTGATGTCTTGGGCGATAAGCCGCGCCAGCGCCTGCGGCAGCGCCGGCTGGCCATAGTTCATCGCCAGTTCCACCGCGACATCCGGCAGGCTGGCGGCCAGCGCCTGCTGCTGACGACGGCTGTAAACCAAAAGCGGCGACCCTTCTGCCATCCAAATGCTTTGATACAGTTTTGCCACCCTCGGCGAACGCAACGGCAGGATCACGCCGTACAGCAGCGGTAACCACAGCGCGCGCGGTGTATCCACCACGCGCCTGTCGCTGAGAAATTCGGCCAAATAGCGCTTGACCGCCTTGGGGGTGGGGGCTTCCGGCGTGCCCAGATTGACCATCAATACGCCGTATTTTTCCTGCCTCATTGCCGTTTCCTTATCAATTCGTCGCTGGCGCTAACTCCATGAATTTATCAGGGTTACACCCGCTGTCGGAGAAGGTATTGTAGCGGAAAAGCGGCCTTTGAGAATGGTTATCATCCATTATCATTGCAATAGGTGATGTCTGATGCAACGTACTCTGGATGTCGCCGGCGCGCAGGAGCGTCGTACGCGATGGCGTCATTCCTTCGCGGACGCACCGTTCGCGGGTCGTAGGGTGAGAGTGCGTCGTTCGAGGGTAAGACGTGGGAAAGCGGGTCGCCAGCAAAACGCCCAGACCAGCGCCTGTCGGCTCATACCGACGGCACGCTTCGCAGCTAACCAGCTTACGGCCCGCGCCCGAGCATAAGCAACACTGCCGCCGTGCCCGGCGCCGGCCAGTGGCCTCGATCGGCCCGGTAAGCGAGACAATCGCCCGGCAGGCTCACTGCCGTCCTTGCATCAGCCGATATCAACGGCCCGCACGGCGAAAAGGGGGACTGCCGTAGCGGCCATTCAGGCCCGTGCGCCAGCCGAGCACAGCGGACGGCGCGCAAACTATCGACGTCGGCCACCGTTTCCGCACACGCCGCTGCTTGAAGAGGGCAACAACGGCCTAAAAATTCGGCGGTGAATCAGCCGAGGATAGCGGCCAGCTCGGCGCTGACCTCGTTCACATTGCGGGTGCCGTCAATGGTGAAATAGCGGGTATTGCCTGCATCCACTTCTTTACGGTAGTAGTTGATCAGGGGCGCGGTCTGTTGATGGTATTCCACCAAACGCTTGCGTACGGTGTCTTCCTGATCATCCTTGCGGGTGGTCAACGGCTCGCCGGTGACGTCATCCTTGCCTTCCTGTTTGGGCGGATTAAACTTCACATGATAAACCCGACCCGAAGGCGCATGCACCCGGCGACCGACGATACGGTCGATGATAAGCGAATCCGGCACCGTGAACTCCAGCACATAATCCACCGCGATGTCCGCCTCTTTCATGGCATCCGCCTGGGGAAAGGTACGGGGAAATCCATCCAGTAAGAAACCCTTGCGGCAGTCGTCTTGTTTAATACGTTCTTTGACCAGCGCGATCACCAGCTCGTCGGTCACCAGTTTGCCGGCATCTATGAGCGCCTTGGCTTGCTTGCCGAGTTCGGATTGCGCTTTCACCGCGGCACGTAGCATATCGCCGGTGGAAATCTGCGGAATGCCGTACTTCTCCATGATAAATTGTGCCTGAGTGCCTTTACCAGCACCCGGAGCGCCCAGCAGAATGATACGCATTGCGTCAATCCCCTTGCTAATCCAAAAGTATTTTTAAAATCTGAAAAAAAACGATAAACCATACCACTACCGGCACGCATTCCTCAAGCAACCGATATCGTTGGCGGCGGTTGTTCGCGACTTTCGGATTTGCCTGAGGAAAACGGCCCACCGCTGGCGCATCCGATCATAACGCAAAACCGTGCTGGTGGCGCGGAAATATCGTGGCAAAGGGAAACTTTTAGCGCCTATCAGCCAGGGAAAACCACCCGCGAGACCAGCAGGAGGCGTGTTCCGCGCGGCCTAAGCGCGTACGCGGCTAAAACGCCCGTGGCGCGCAGAGAAAGCGGCAAATCCGCCCTTAATCGGAAGATTTGCCGCGCTAACGTTAAGCGTTCAACAGTTGGTTCATACGGCGGATGAACTGGTTAGGATCCTCAAGGGTACCGCGCTCGGCCAGTAACGCCTGATCCAGCAGCAGCTCTACCCAATCGCCAAACGCGCCGTCATCGGCCAGATCGGCGGTGCGTTTTACCAGCGGGTGCTCCGGGTTCAGCTCGAAGATATACTTGATCTCCGGCGCGGCCTGGCCTGCGGCGGCGAACAGTTTGGCCATTTGCGTCGTCATATCATTGGCGTCAGTGGTGACGACCGCAGGAGTATCGGTCAAGCGATGCGTCAGCCGCACCTCTTTGATGCGCTCGCCGAGATAGCTCTTCACGCGCTCAACGAAAGGCTCAAGCGCTTTTTCGGCCTCTTTTTGCTCTTCGTTTTCCTCATCGGCCAGTTTATCCAGCGAGGGATCGGCTTTGCTGACAGACTGGAAAGCTTTACCATCAAACTCCGTCAGATAGCTCATCATCCATTCATCGATACGATCGGAGAGCAGCAGCACTTCGATGCCTTTCTTACGCAGTAGCTCCAGATGCGGACTGCTCTTGGCGGCGGCATAGCTGTCGGCGGTGATATAGTAAATTTTCTCTTGCCCTTCCACCATGCGGCCAACGTACTCTTCCAGCGCGACGGTTTGCGCCGGGCTATCGCCGTGAGTCGAGGCGAAACGCAGCAGTTTGGCCACCGCTTCACCGTTGGCGGGATCCTCGCTCGGCCCTTCTTTCAGCACCAACCCGAACGCTTGCCAGAACGATTGATACTGTTCAGCGTCGTCTTTGGCCAGCTTTTCCAGCATCGACAGAGTGCGTTTGGTCAGCGTACCTTTTAGATTCTGCGTAATCCGGCTGTCTTGCAAGATTTCCCGCGACACGTTCAGCGGCAGATCGTTGGAATCAATTAACCCCTTCACGAAACGCAAATAGTTCGGCATGAATTGTTCGGCATCATCCATGATGAATACGCGCTGCACGTAGAGTTTAAGCCCGTGTTTGTGCTCACGGTTCCACATATCCCAAGGCGCCTTTGCCGGGATGTAAAGCAGGCTGGTGTATTCCTGTTTCCCTTCGACGCGGTTGTGGCTCCAGCTTAACGGGTCGCTGAAGTCATGAGACAGATGCTTATAAAATTCTTTATATTCCTCGTCGCTGATATCGGCCTTGTTACGGGTCCACAGCGCCTGCGCTTTATTGATTTTTTCCCAGGTCACGACCTCTTCGTCGCTGCCTTCTTCGTCACTGCCTTCCTCGTCGCTTTTAGTCCGCGTCTCGATTTCCACCGGCAGCGCGATGTGGTCGGAGTATTTGCCGATGACGTTTTTAAGGCGCCAGTCGTCGAGGAATTCGTCCTCGCCCTCGCGCAAATGCAGGGTGATCTCCGTCCCACGCTCCGACTTAACGATATCGGCAATGGTATAATCACCCTCGCCGGCGGATTCCCAAAACACCCCTTCGTCGGCATTCGCGCTGGCGGCCCGGGTGCGTACGGTGACTTTGTCCGCCACGATAAACGCCGAATAGAACCCGACGCCGAATTGGCCGATAAGCTGGCTGTCTTTTAGCTGATCGGATCCCATCGATTCAAGGAAAGCCTTGGTGCCGGATTTGGCAATGGTTCCCAAATTGTCGATCACTTCGTCACGGCGCATGCCGATACCGTTATCGCTGAGCGTGATCGTGCGTTTCTCTTTATCGCAGGACAGACGAACGCGCAAATCGCCGTCCCCTTCGTATAAATCCGGCTGCGACAGAGCGCGAAAACGCAGTTTATCCGCCGCATCCGATGCGTTGGAAATCAATTCGCGCAGGAAGATCTCTTTATTGGAATAAAGGGAATGGATCATCAGGTGAAGCAGCTGCTTTACTTCCGATTGGAATCCGCGGGTTTCTTGTCCTTTCATACTCATGTTTTACCTCAATCCAAATGCGACCAAACAGACGGTTAAAGACGGCAATGATGAACAAATGGGGTTAAGACGAAGGGATTTCAAGCGGTAAGAAAAAAAAGCGCGCCAACGACCGGCGAACCGGCCTGAGACGAGGTTAGAATTTAATCGGGTGGCGACCGGCCAGCGTGGTGCCGTCCACCATTTCAAACTCGCCGCCAACCGGCACGCCGTAATGCGCGCACAGTTCGGCGATATAATTGGCGGTGGCTTCCCCCTCCACCGTCGGGTTGGTGGCGAGGATCACCTCCTGGATGCGCTCGCTCTCAAGCCGCTCCTGCAGCCGGCTGAGACCGATATCGTTCGGGCCGATACCGTCAAGGGGCGACAGGTGCCCCATCAGCACGAAATAGCGCCCGGCGAATTGGCCGGTCTGCTCAATGGCGTGAATATCCGCCGGGCTTTCGACCACGCAGATCTGGCCGGACTGCTGCCGGCGGGGATTCACGCAAATAGTGCAGATCGCTTGTTCGGTGAAGGTACGGCAATCGGCGCAGTGGCCGATTTCCGACATCGCGCGGGTCAGCGCCTGCGCCAGGCGCATCCCGCCGCTGCGATCGCGCTGCAACAGGTGGAAAACCATACGCTGCGCCGATTTCGGCCCGACGCCCGGCAGGCAGCGCAAGGCCTCCGTTAATGCCTCCAGTAATGGACTGATTTGCATCAGAACGGCATTTTAAAACCAGGAGGAAGCTGCATGTCGCTGGAGACGGCGGCCATCTTTTCCTTCTGGGTTTCAGCGACACGGCGGGCGGCGTCGTTGAACGCTGCGGCGATCAGATCTTCTAGCATGTCTTTATCATCTTCCAGCAGGCTGGGATCGATTTCGACACGGCGGCAATTGTGCGCGCCATTGATGGTGATCTTGACCAGGCCGGCGCCCGACTCACCGGTCACCTCCAGCTGCGCGATCTCTTCTTGCATGCTCTGCATTTTTTCCTGCATTTGCTGGGCCTGCTTCATCAGATTGCCCATTCCGCCTTTACCAAACATAGTCTTCTCTCTCAGTTGCGTCGGGCCGCACTGGCGGCATGCTGCCGCAGCGCGGCGGGTTATACGGGTCGGATACTGTCTTCATCCAACTCGGCGTCAAAAAAGCGCCGCAGCATTTGAATGTGCGAATCGTTCATCATCGCTTCCCGCGCCCGCATCAGTTTCTCTTCGTAAATCGCCTGGCGCCATTCCAGCGGCGTTTTCATCGCCGAATTATCATCTTCCGTTACGGTTAATTCAACCGGTGCGCCCAAATCGGCGCTGAGCGCGTCGCGCAGGGCGTTTTGCGCTGTCGCCGAATTCAGATGACGCTGCGAGGCGCGCAGGTGCAGACAGACCTTGCCCGGCGCCAAATCTTCTTTCCAGGCGTTCAGAGCAAGCTGCTGCACCAGCTTGGGTACCGCCAGCCGATGCACCTGCGCCGCCCAGGGATCGCGTTCCAGAGATTCTTCCGCCAGAGACAAGGCCAGTTCCGGCGTTTTTTCATGCTCCAGCGCCGTGCGCAGCGCTTTCGGAGTGGTCACCGGCGCCGGCTCAGCTTCAGCCTGCTGGCTGGCACGCCAGCGGTAAGCCTCCGGTCGCGGCGCTTTCACCGAATCTTCCCGTCCGGCGGCAGGCTGACGCTGCTGGGCACGTTCGCCCACGGTGGTCAGCCGCTCCAGCACGCTGACGGCCGCTTTCTGGCGCGCCGGCGCCGGTTCAGCCTTTTTTGTTTTTTGGCTCTCCTGACGTCGCAGCAAGGCGGTACGGGCCTGCAAGAGCTGCGCGGTCGCGTCCGGCAATGGACTATCGCCGCCGGGGGGCGGAGCGGGCGGCTCGACATTTTCCGGCATTACCGCCCCCGGCTGCCATTCAGCCTGCGCCTCATCATCATCGAAGCCGCTGGCGGCATACGCCTCCATAAGGCTTTCATCCGCACTGTCAACCGCAGTGGCTTGCCGGGTAGTGGGCGCGCCGCCGCCCGGTAGAGACGGGGTCTGCCCGCCGGTCAACGTTGGCGCAGAAACGCCAGCGGCCGGTTTATGCCCCGGTGCCGCCTGTCCAGCGACATGGCCGGCATGCGCATTGTGCGTTGGGCTATCGCTCCCGTCGCCCCCCTGGGCACCTGCCGCCTTGTCAGACGCAGAGAGGCGCCCTTGCCCCCCATGGGGACTGGGCACCCTTTCAGACGCCGCCAGGGGGGCTATGTCCGGTGCCGCGCCCGGCCGGCCCTTAGCGAGGGGGGGGGCATTAACGCCGGCGCGCGACGTCACGCGATCCGCGGACGCGGCCCCTGAGGCGACAGCTGCGTCGGCGGCAGGTCCGCCCTGGCCGGCGGCGGAGCTAAATTCAGCTGTTTTTTTTTCCGCGTTGGCCGGTATCACCGCCTCTTCCACCGCAGCAGGATGAAACGCCAGCGCGCGCAATAGGGTCATTTCAACCCCCATCCTGGGGTCCGGTGCGAAAGGCAGCTCTTTGCGCCCTATAAGCAAGGTTTGGTAATACAGCTGTAAATCGGCCGGAGGAAGGCGACGGGCCAATTCCCGCAAACGCGGCACGATGCCGGGGTCTTCCTCATCGTTCAGTTGGTCCGGCAAAAGCTGCCCCATCGCGAGACGGTGTAGCAAAGAGAGCATTTCCAGGAGCAGAGTTTCCCAATCCATACCGCGAGCGGCGCATTGCGCAAGCTGCGCCATCATCGCGCCGCCGTCGGCGTCGGCCAGCGCTTCGATAAGCACCAGCGGCTGCTCGGTGTTCAACGTGCCGAGCATGAGGCTTACCGCCTCAGCGCTAACCTCCCCCTGCCCCATGGCGATAGCCTGATCGGCCAGGCTCAGGGCGTCACGCATGCTGCCGTCGGCGGCACGGGCCAGCAGTTGCAGCGCGCGCGGCGCGGCGGCGATATGCTCCTGCTGCAACACCGTCGATAGCTGACCGCGGATTTGCTCGACGTCGAGCGCTTTTAAATGGAATTGTAAACAGCGGGAAAGGATGGTCACCGGTAGTTTCTGCGGATCGGTGGTGGCCAGTAAAAATTTGACGTGCGCCGGCGGCTCCTCCAGCGTTTTTAACAGCGCGTTGAAGCTATGGCGAGACAGCATATGCACTTCATCGATGAGATACACCTTGAAGCGGCCACGCGCCGGCGCGTACTGGACGTTATCCAGCAGATCGCGGGTATCCTCAACTTTGGTCCGCGAGGCGGCGTCGATTTCAATCAGATCGATGAAGCGGCCCTGCTCGATTTCGCGGCAATTATCGCACTGGCCGCAGGGGGTGGCGGTGATACCGGTTTCGCAATTCAGCCCTTTCGCCAGAAGACGGGCGATGGTGGTTTTACCCACGCCGCGGGTGCCGGATAACAAATAGGCATGATGGATCCTGCCCAATGATAGGCCGTTCGTCAGCGCCGTCAGGACATGCTCCTGACCTACTACATCGGCAAATGTTTGCGGACGCCACTTACGGGCAAGCACCTGATAGCTCATGAGTCGCGATTTACGTCGGAGGAACAGAGTGCCATGCTAACACAGCCTCACACCGCAGCGCGAGGCTGTTGTCATCAGTGGCCGGGGAAGAGCACCAGACTGTAACTCGTTACGCCGATACCGTTGAGAAGCGTTTCACCGCCGAGGTCGACCAGATTGATAACGAAGGCCGCATCCTGCACATCGCCGCCGAGCCGCCGGATAAGCTTAACCGTGGCGCCGATGGTCCCGCCGGTGGCGAGCAGATCGTCCACCACCAGCACTTTATCGCCGGGGACGATGGCGTCTTTATGGATTTCCAGGCTGTCGGTACCGTATTCCAGCACGTAGTTTTCGCTAATGGTTTCACGCGGCAGCTTGCCGGGTTTGCGCACCGGCACGAACCCCAGCCCCAACGCCAGCGCGACCGGCGCGCCGAACAAAAATCCGCGCGCTTCGGTGCCGACGATTTTGGTCAGCCCTGCATCGCGATAACGATCGGCCAGCAAGGCGATGCTGGCGGCATAGGCATGCGGATCTTCAAGCAGACTGGTGACATCGCGAAACAAAATACCGGGTTTCGGATAGTCTGGAACCGATTTTATGCTTTGCTTGATTAATGCTAATTGTTGTTCCGTAGCGGTCATAGTGGGTATGCCTGGAAAGCCTTTATTCATCATTAACGCGGTTCTTGTCATGGCTAAATAAGACTGACCGCGCACGAAAGCGCCCAAATCTATGCAAACTGCCGCGAAAATGCAACCTCCGGCAAACGCAGAGAAGGCAAATATTGACGTGGCGCAAGCTGCACCAGCCGCCCCCGCGCGTTAATGCTGTGCATCGCAGAAAACGACGGGGTATTATCATAAAAGTCGACCCCGATGTCATTCATTACAGGTAAATGGCGTGCACGCATCTCAACTGATTACCGTTCTTGGCGCCCGTCTAAACGATTTAGCCGTACGCATCGAAGCCCAGGGACACCCTGTTGTGAAGCAATCCCGTTTCGATCATCTGCTCTTTAGCACCCGCGGCAACCGCCTGGGCGATTATTTGTCCGAGAGCCGCGCAACGCTTGCGTATTTGACCAGCGCGGTGAAACAGGGCCGTACCGAACGCGTGGCCTGGCTGGCCCAGCGGCTAACCGATCAAATGTTGGCGCTCTCCCGCGAACTGGCCACGCAAAATCTGCACCAGGCGGCCCCCGCCGCCGCGCCGGAGGATATTTACGCCCGCCTGGCCGAGCATCAGGACTATGAGCGGCGGCTGCTGTCGATGATCCGCGATCGCGATAGCCTGCTCGCCGCCGCGGACGATCTGGCCTGCGCGCGGCAGTTGCAGCAGGAAATCGCCGCGCTGGAAGGCCGTCTACAGCGTTGCCGGCAGGCGCTGACCCGTCTCGAATACCAGATAGAGCGGCGCGAGCGGGGCGAATAAGAAAAAAAATTCGCCCGGCGACACAAATGGATTACCTGCTCATCTTTTAGAGTGTAAATAATATTCTCTATACTTGAGTTTACAGCCTGAGTTGAGCAGGAGCGCGAGGTGACCCTCGAAGACGAATCCCCCGAAATCAAACTGGCGGTCGATTTGATTATGCTGCTTGAAAAGAACGAACTGGCACCAGAGCTGGTGCTGGCGGCGCTGGAGATTGTCAAAAATGATTATTTGCGCAAAGCGGATACGGTGGAATAAACGTTGATCGTCTTTGCGTGGGCACGCCGTCAGACGGTTTGGGGGGCGTCGTGTTGCTCGCAGCGCAACATCGGGCTCATGCGCAACATGTCGATCAGCGCGAAAACCAGAGTGCGCGAGTCGGCCTGCAAATCAAAGCTCCCGGGAATGAACAACCAATTTTCCATGAGGCCAGACATAGAGGCGCGCAACATGATCGCCGCACGGCGGTAGTGCAGGGTCGCGGGCAGTTGCCGTTGCACGATGCAGCGACCGAGCGTGGCCTCAAGCCGGCCGTAACATTCGTCGAAAAGCTGCGAACGCACTTCTTGATACAGCGCCATTTTACCCACAAACTCGCATTTATGAAACACGATTTCCATAAGCTCGCGCCACTGGCGATTGGATACGGTAGCGTCAAGAATGTAAATCATTGTCTCGGTTAACACATAAAGTGGATTGTCTGGATATTTTGTCTGATACTCTGTTTCAAAATCTCGGACCTTACTGTCAGCCGTGTGAAGTATTTCATTAAATAACTCGGCTTTATTTTTGAAGTGCCAATAAATCGCGCCGCGCGTCACCCCGGCCAATGCCGAGATATCATTGAGCGAGGTGGCGGATACCCCTCTCTCGGAGAAAGCCTTAATTGCGGCGTCCAGTATATGCTGGCGGGTTTCCTGAGCCTGTCGTTTGGTTTTTCGTGCCATAGTGCCGTTTTGAAGTGGTCTTTGGATTTACATACATTCAAAAATGTATGTAACATAGCATAATGAAAAATGTCGCGCAGCACTGTCTTTGGGGCTTGTGATCACTTGATCAATTTTTTCAAATCGGAATCTTGGGGTTTATCTATGAACAAAAACAGAGGGCTATTGCCTCTGGCGGCCGTTCTGATGCTTTCCGGCAGTTTTATTCTCGCAGGCTGTGATAATAAAGAAGCCGCGCAGGCAGGCAATCAGCAGCAGGCTCCCGAAGTGGGCGTTGTGACGCTAAAAAAACAAGCGCTTAATGTCACCATCGACTTACCGGGCCGCACCGCCGCTTTCCGGGTCGCGGAAGTCCGTCCACAGGTCTATGGCATTATCCTGAAACGTAATTTCGTCGAAGGGAGCGATGTCACGGCAGGCGTCTCTTTGTATCAAATTGATCCGGCCACCTATCAGGCCGCCTATAACAGCGCCAAGGGCGATTTGGCGCAGGCGCAGGCGAATGCCGGCATCGCGAGGGTGACGGTAAACCGCTATAAGAAACTGCTCTCCACCAGCTATGTCAGCCGCCAAGACTATGATCAGGCGGTTGCGACGCTGGCGCAAAACGATGCGGCCGAGCAAGCGGCGCAGGCGGCGCTGGAAACCGCCCGCATCAATCTGGCCTACACCCGCGTCACTTCCCCGATAAGCGGCCGCATCGGCAAGTCCGCCTTTACCGAAGGCGCCTTGGTCACCAGCGCGCAAACGACCGCGATGGCGACCGTTCAGCAGTTGGACCCGATGTATGTCGATGTTACCCAGTCGAGCAATGACTTCATGCGTCTGCGTCAAGAGCTGGAAAACGGCACGTTGAAACAGCATGACGGTAAAGCGACGGTGCGCCTGCTGATGGAAAACGGCGGCGAATATGCACAGACGGGTACGTTGGAATTCTCCGATGTCACGGTGGATGAAACCACCGGCTCCATTACGCTGCGCGCTATTTTTCCGAATCCGCAGCATACGCTACTGCCGGGTATGTTTGTGCGCGCCAAATTGGACCAGGGTATCAATGAAAACGCTTTACTCGTGCCTCAACAGGGCGTCACCCACACGCCCCGTGGCGAGGCGAGCGCCATGGTGGTCGGGAGCGACAATAAAGTCGCGATCCGTCAGATCACGGCACCGCAGGCCATCGGCGATAAATGGTTAGTCACCGCCGGATTACAAGAAGGCGACAAGGTCATCGTCGCCGGCGTGCAAAAGGTGAAACCCGGCATGCAGGTCACCCCGAAAGAAGTGACCGACCAGGAAAAACAACCGGAACAACCGCAGCCTGACACCGCCAGTAAGTCTTAACAGGAACGGGTAACCCTTATGTCTAAGTACTTTATCGATCGGCCCATCTTCGCATGGGTGATTGCCATTATCATCATGCTGGCGGGGGCGCTATCGATTCTCAAGCTGCCCATCGAACAGTATCCGGCTATCGCGCCGCCGACGATCCGTATCACCGCTACCTACCCCGGGGCGGACGCCTCAACGCTGCAAGATAGCGTGACGCAGATAGTCGAGCAGAATATGAACGGCATCGACCATCTGATGTACATGGCCTCCGACAGCGACTCGTCCGGCACCGCGACCATCACCCTGACCTTTGAATCGGGTGCCGATCCGGATATCGCCCAGGTCCAGGTGCAGAACAAACTGCAACTCGCAATGCCGCTGTTGCCTCAAGAAGTTCAGCAACAAGGCGTACAGGTACAGAAATCCAGCGCCAGCTTCCTTATGGTCGCCGGTTTTATCAGCGATGATAAAAACATGACCCAGGAAGATATCGCGGATTATGTCGGTTCCTCCATCAAGGATCCGATAAACCGTACCAACGGCGTGGGCGAAGTGCAATTGTTCGGCGCCCAATATGCAATGCGTATCTGGCTCGATCCCAATAAGCTAAATAATTTTCAGCTAACGCCGGTGGATGTCATCAGCGCGCTGGAGGTCCAGAACAACCAGATCGCCGCAGGCCAGCTGGGCGGTTCGCCGCCGGTGAAGGGGCAACAGCTTAACGCCTCGATTATCGTGCAAACCCGGCTGAAAACCGCCGAGGAGTTCGGCAAAATCCAGCTGAAAGTCAATCCCGACGGATCGCAGGTGCGGCTGAAGGATGTGGCGACCATCGCGCTGGGCGGAGAGAGCTACGATATTATCGCCCGCATCAACGGCCAGCCCGCCACCGGTTTGGGGGTTAAACTCGCCACCGGCGCCAACGCGCTGGATACCGCCAACGCGGTTAAAGCGGAACTGGCGCGGCTTCAGCCCAACTTCCCCGCCGGACTGAAAGTGGTTTACCCTTACGACACCGCGCCGTTTGTGAAGATCTCCATCACCGAGGTGGTGAAAACGCTGGTGGAAGCCATCATCCTGGTGTTCCTGGTGATGTATCTGTTCTTGCAAAATTTCCGCGCGACGCTTATCCCGACCATCGCGGTGCCGGTAGTTCTGCTGGGGACATTCGCCATCCTGGGAGCGTTTGGTTATACCATTAACACATTGACGATGTTCGCCTGCGTGCTCGCCATCGGGCTGCTGGTGGATGACGCCATCGTGGTGGTGGAAAACGTCGAGCGCGTAATGGCCGAGGAGGGGCTCAGTCCCATTGAGGCCACGCGGAAATCGATGGGCCAGATCCAAGGCGCACTGGTAGGGATCGCGCTGGTACTCTCCGCCGTATTTGTGCCGATGGCGTTTTTCGGTGGCTCGACCGGCGCTATTTACCGTCAGTTCTCTATCACCATCGTTTCGGCGATGATTTTGTCGGTTATCGTGGCGCTGATTCTGACCCCGGCGCTGTGCGCCACCCTGTTCAAGCCCATTAAAAAAGGCGCTCACGGCAAGACCACCGGCTTTTTCGGCTGGTTTAATAAAAAGTTCGACCAGAGTACCCACCACTATACTGACAGCATCGGCCACATCTTAAACAGCACCGGTCGCTATTTGTTGATTTATCTGCTGATTGTGGTGGGTATGGCGTTACTGTTTATTCGCCTGCCCACGTCGTTCCTGCCGGATGAGGATCAGGGCGTCTTCCTGACGATGACGCTGCTGCCGGCGGGCGCCACCCAGGAGCGCACCCAGAAAGTGCTGGATGAGGTGACCCAGTATTATCTGAACAACGAAAAAGACAATGTCAGGTCGGTGTTCACGGTCAACGGCTTTGGTTTCGCCGGCCGGGGGCAGAACTCCGGTATCGTGTTCGTCAGCCTGAAGGACTGGGGTGAGCGTTCCGGGGCAGACAACAAAGTGCCCGCGATTACCGCCCGCGCCAACCAGGCGTTCTCCAAGATCAAAGACGGCATCGTGCTGGCGTTTAACCTGCCCGCGATCGTCGAACTGGGGACTGCAACCGGTTTCGACTTTGAGCTTATCGATGAGAACAATCTGGGGCATGAACAGCTGACCGCGGCGCGCAATCAGCTGTTGGGGATGGTGGCGCAGCATCCTGATGTGTTGCAGGGCGTCAGGCCCAACGGTCTGGAAGATACCCCCGAATACAAGCTGGATGTCGATCACGAGAAAGCCGAAGCGCTGGGAGTTTCGCTGTCGGATATCAACACCACCATCGGTGCGGCGCTCGGTGGCAGCTATGTTAATGACTTCATTGACCGCGGCCGCGTGAAGAAGGTCTATGTCCAGGGTGACGCGCCCTACCGTATGCTGCCGCAGGATATCAATAACTGGTATGTACGCGGTTCGGATAACCAAATGGTGCCCTTATCGGCGGTCACGACCTCACGCTGGCAATACGGTTCGCCGCGTCTGGAGCGCTATAACGGGCTGCCGTCGATGGAGATCCAGGGGGAAGCCGCGCCCGGTAAGAGTACCGGTGAAGCCATGGCATTGATGGAGCAGCTGGCGGGCAAACTGCCGACGGGAATCGGTTACGACTGGACCGGAATGTCCTACCAGGAACGGTTATCCGGCAATCAGGCCCCATCGCTGTATGCGATATCGCTCATCGTGGTGTTCTTATGCCTGGCGGCCCTGTATGAGAGCTGGTCTATTCCGTTCTCGGTCATGCTGGTGGTACCGCTGGGGGTTATCGGCGCCCTGCTGGCGGCGACGCTACGCGGTTTAAACAATGACGTTTACTTCCAGGTTGGTCTGCTGACCACCATCGGATTGTCGGCCAAAAACGCCATATTGATCGTGGAATTCGCCAAGGATCTGATGGAGAAGGAAGGCAAAGGACTGGTAGAAGCCACTTTGGAAGCGGTACGTATGCGTTTACGACCGATTCTGATGACCTCGCTGGCCTTCATCCTCGGCGTATTGCCACTGGCGATCAGCATCGGTGCCGGCTCAGGCTCGCAAAACGCGGTCGGTACCGGCGTCATGGGCGGGATGGTTACCGCTACCCTGTTGGCAATTTTCTTCGTACCGGTGTTCTTCGTGGTGGTACGCCGCCGCTTCGGTAAGACGGGCCATCAGGACGAACTGGAACATGGACATCCCGTGGACAACCCGTCGCCGCGGCCGTAAGCGCGACGTCGTCATCCCCTCACACCAGGGCCGCTATTGCGGCCCTTTTTCATGTCTTGCGGGCCGAGACGATCCCCCGCCCGGCGATTGTATAATGTCTTCCCTGACGCTATAATTAATATGTTATAACATTATAATTAGGAGCAGCATGATGAAACCCGCTATTCATCCCGTTTATCGTCAGGTGGTTTTTCACGACACCACGGCCAACGTCTACTTCAAAGTCGGTTCGACCATCGCGACCACGCGCTCTGTGGAATACGAGGGGGCGACCTACCCCTATGTCACTCTCGACGTCTCAAGCGCGTCGCATCCCTATTACACCGGGAAGCAGCGTACGGTAGCCAAAGACGGGAGTACCGCACGTTTTAATCAACGCTTTGGCCGTTTCCTCGGTCAACAAGGTTAACCCTCAGGAGAAACCAGCAGATGCAGGTATTAAGTTCCCTCAAGAGCGCCAAAACGCGTCATCCCGACTGTCAGATTGTTCGCCGGTGTGGGCGCGTGTATGTCATATGCAAATCCAACCCCCGCTTCAAGGCGGTACAGGGACGCAAAACACGCTGCTGACAATTATGGCGCTGGGCGACCGGGGCCGGGACAGAAAGACAGTACAGCTGCGCCGAGGGAATACCTTCGGCGCTTTTTATTTGTGTCGTCGGGGCGTGAAACGGCATAGGCATGATTATGGTAGGAGAAATGCGGGGATTTACGCATATTTGTAAATAAATATTGTATTTGAGTGAATAAGAAGAAAACACTCTTTTATTTAGCCGACATGCCTGCTAATTTTAAAGTATCCATCATGCATCAGCACTGATAAAAGTAATTCAGCCGTATCGTTTCATTCCGCACCAGCACGCCGGCAATGAGAGAACGCTGAGACTCCCATCCCAACGCTGTTTACCTGAGCCCTGCTGTCACGGCTGGCTATGACTCAGGGACTGTAAGTTAATGTAAGCATGGGATGCCAAACCGCCCAAAATATCCTATCTTTAATCTGGAATGGGCGAATTGAGCAGTGGGTATCGATCCATGTCCCCAGCCGGGTTTTAAGATTACTGCAATTGCTATGTGTTAGGAGGGCTGATATGGATGAGTATTCACCCAAACGCTACGATATTGCGCAATTGAAATACCTGTGTGAAAATCTCTATGATGAAGGCATTGCCAGTCTGGGTGACAGCTATCATGGTTGGGTAAATGACCCAAGTTCCGCCGTCAATTTGCAGCTTAACGAATTAATTGAGCACATAGCGGCGAATATTGTCATCTTCAAACTTAAATACCATAATGAAAGTGAGCTTACCGATCAGGTTGAAACCTTTTTAGACGATACTTTTACCCTGTTCAGTAGCTATGGCATCAATAATTACGATATCCAGCGCTGGCGTCGCAGCCGCAGGCGTTTATTCGGAACATTCTCGGAGACAGAGCTCTGTACAACCTGAGAAAGTAGTAACTCACCCGTTCAACTGACTGTACAAAAAGGTAAAAATGAAAAAGATCGACTATTTAATGCGCTTGAGGAAGTGCCGAACGCTGGAAACCCTCGAGCGTGTGATTGAAAAAAACAAATATGAACTGTCTGATGATGAACTGGAGATATTCAATTCCGCCGCCGATCATCGCCTGGCGGAACTGACCATGAACAAGCTGTACGACAAAGTTCCAGTTTCTGTCTGGAAGTATGTACGCTAAAACTGATTATTCTAAACATAATGTTAGTGTTAATAAACATGACTATTAATACCTTTTTTTGCCCTCCGGCAATTAAATAACCTATTGCTTGCCCCTGCTGATAACCGTTCTTTTTCGCGCCATTGACGTCAGGTTAACCTCCTATTGTCTGGCGCGCGACGCGGATGTAAATGGCCAGTGCGTTATCATACTGGTTAATAACATTATTGGTCTTCTCCAAGCGCAGGTCCCAAGCGGTGATGTCAAGTGCATATTACGTCGGATTTCCCTCATTTTTGCGGGACGGCCTTGGCGTTATTTCGTACGATTGTATTTTTACAGGTGCCGGACGGGAATGTACTGACCGGCAGATACAATTTCGGCACGTCATTAATAAAGGACAATTGCGGAAAAAACACCGCTTATTTCCCGGTAAAGGGAGGATAACCTCGGCGCCGCGGGCGGGTAGGCCCGAGAGAGAGAGCAAGATGAATGCGGGCTGAATTGGGTGGAGGCCCCGCCAGCGACATCCCGGCACACACGTCGCCTGCTGCGGCTGCTTCCTTCCGGACCTGACCGAGTTCACAGGGTAGTGTTGCGAGAGCACCCACGGGGCCTCCAGTGACGGCTCGTTTCAAACGAGCGCGGGGCATTATCAATTAAGGCTTGGGTAATTGCAAGCCAGGGCGGTTTAAGCGCCGTTTTCTTATCCAATATGTTTCACACGTATCGCTTCACCGCCGGCGGGTTGCGGTCGCCGGGCTAAATGTGACAGGATAATTCCCACGCCGAATTCAACTGCAGAATTGAAAATATGTCCGATCCCTCTCACGATAATTTTCGTCAGCGCGTTTATCAGATCGTGGCCGCCATCCCTTATGGCCGATTAACCACCTATGGTGATGTGGCGCGTCTGGCCGGCGCACCGCGCGCCGCTCGGCAAGTCGGCGGGCTATTGAGCCAGCTGCCCGAGGGCAGCAAACTCCCCTGGCATCGAGTGGTTAATCGTCACGGCGCTATCTCGCTAAGCGGCGAGGATTTCTACTGCCAGCTCAGGGTGCTGCAGGCCGAAGGGCTGTTGTTACAAAACAGCGGCCGGTTTGATCTCGCCCGCTGCCGGTGGCGTCCAGAAGACGGCGATTAAGCGTTTATCGCCAGCCGCCGTGGTGATAGGGGGCGGTACCGAGCGTTCTTGGTTGGCGTCTGGGCCTGTGCAGCGCGAGCGTCGTCAGATGGCCACGATTTATCACCGCAGCCTCGGTAAACGCAGGCCGCCCTGGGAGCCGGCTCGCCATCGGAAGCGGCCGTTGGAATGACGGTCGCCGGAAGCGACCCTCGGTATTGCGGTCGCCGGAAGCGAACACTGGGAGGACGGCCACCGGGAGCAGGCATTAAGAAGAAAGCCGCCAGAAGCGGCCATTCGGACCAAGGCCGCCAGGACGCGCGGCTGCTGTCGGATAGCCGTTAAAAGGACGTCGGCGCCGGGATGCTATCCGAAGGGGTCACCTGCGTTGGCGAACTTAACGGCACCGTGGTAGCGGGTTGAGTTTGCGTCGGCAAGGCAACCGACTCAACCGGTACCAAGATCAAATCGTGGCGCGCTCCGCCTTGGGTGACCGCCATTTTTACCTGCTCGGTGATCATCACTACGCGGCCATCAACCGTAATGGCGGCACTTAACAGGATGCGGCCATTGGGCTGAATATCCGAGGGATTAAACGGCAATACAAAGCTGAACGGAGCTTGCTTGCCGTCCGTGCGCACCACGCGCTGCGCGATGACTTTGGACGGGGTATCAGGAATCGTGGCATCGGATAGCGTGACCGTCAGCGCCGCGTTAGGCGGCAGCGCGATGCGCTGGCGGATATACACCGTACCGCTGACCGCCGGCTGGCTGATGGCGCCCTGCTGGGCGGTGCCCGGCGCTTTAAACGCGGGGGTGGGAATGTTGGCGCTTTTATCCGCGCATCCTGCCAATGTGGTGCCTAGAGCGACACCCGCAATGATTTGCCAGACCCTGTACACGATTCTGTGTAAATGCCTTTTCTCAGAAGTGACCGTCCAGGCGGTCACCGAACTCGATAATAAAGCGGCTCATTGCCATGCGCCAGTCCCTCAAAGGCATTGTCCATTTCTGTGAGGCCGCCTGTATCGCCAGCCACACCACCTTTTTCACTGCGTCGTCGGTCGGGAACACCTTGCGCTTTTTGATGGCATGCCGGATCACGCTGTTTAACGACTCGATGGCGTTGGTCGTGTAGATCACCTTGCGGATGTCCGTTGGGTAGGCAAAGAACGTGGCCAGATTGGCCCAGTTTGCCTGCCAGCTTCGACTTATTTGCGGGTAGCGGATGTCCCAGGCACTGGAGAACGCTTCCAGCGCCTGCAAGCCGGCTTCTTCCGTAGGGGCCTGATAGATAGCTTTTAGGTCGCGGGTGACGGCCTTGTAGTCCTTCCAGGAGACGAACCGCAGGCTGTTGCGCACCATATGCACGATACACAGCTGGAGCCGCGCCTCCGGATACACCGTGTTAATAGCGTCAGGGAAACCTTTCAGCCCGTCTACGCAGGCGATAAGGATATCGTTCAGGCCGCGGTTTTTCAGCTCTGTCAGCACGTTCAGCCAGAACTTTGCGCCTTCATTGAGCCTGTTTAGAAATTTGTGTATTTGCCTGATTTTGATATGTTCAATCCAACATCAAAAACAGGTTAATTTATGGACGAAAAACAGTTGCAGGCTCTGGCTAACGAACTGGCCAAAAATCTCAAAACCCCTGAAGATCTCAGTCACTTCGATCGGCGGCTGAAAAAAATTAGCGTCGAAGCAGCTCTCAATGCCGAAATGACCCATCACCTCGGCTACGATAAAAATCAGCTTAAACCGGGGACCAACGCCCGCAACGGCTATTCCACAAAACCGTTACCACTGGCGATGGCCCGTTGGCGCTGCGTACTCCGCGCGATCGTGACGGTTCCTTTGAACCGCAACTGGTGAAGAAGAACCAGACCCGGATTACCGGGATGGATAACCAGATTTTATCGTTGTACGCCAAAGGGATGACCACCCGCGAGATCGCCGCCGCGTTCAAAGAGCTGTATGACGCCGATGTCTCGCCGGCGCTGGTCTCAAAGGTCACCGATGCGGTCATGGAGCAGGTTGTCGAATGGCAAAACCGGCCTCTGGATGCAGTCTATCACATTGTTTATCTTGACTGTATCGTTCTAAAAGTCCGGCAGGACAGCCGCATCATTAACAAATCTGTGTTCCTGGCGCTGGGCATCAACATCGAAGGCCAGAAAGAGTTGCTAGGTATGTGGCTGGCCGAAAATGAAGGCGCAAAGTTCTGGCTGAACGTGCTGACAGAGCTGAAAAACCGCGGCCTGAACGATATCCTTATCGCCTGCGTAGACGGGCTGAAAGGTTTCCCTGACGCTATTAACGCGGTGTATCCGGAGGCGCGGCTCCAGCTGTGTATCGTACATATGGTGCGCAACAGCCTGCGGTTCGTCTCCTGGAAGGACTACAAGGCCGTCACCCGCGACCTGAAAGCTATCTATCAGGCCCCTACGGAAGAAGCCGGCTTGCAGGCGCTGGAAGCGTTCTCCAGTGCCTGGGACATCCGCTACCCGCAAATAAGTCGAAGCTGGCAGGCAAACTGGGCCAATCTGGCCACGTTCTTTGCCTACCCAACGGACATCCGCAAGGTGATCTACACGACCAACGCCATCGAGTCGTTAAACAGCGTGATCCGGCATGCCATCAAAAAGCGCAAGGTGTTCCCGACCGACGACGCAGTGAAAAAGGTGGTGTGGCTGGCGATACAGGCGGCCTCACAGAAATGGACAATGCCTTTGAGGGACTGGCGCATGGCAATGAGCCGCTTTATTATCGAGTTCGGTGACCGCCTGGACGGTCACTTCTGAGAAAAGGCATTTACACAGAATCGTGTACAGGGTCCCTTTATTTTCGGCCAGCCACATACCTAGCAACTCTTTCTGGCCTTCGATGTTGATGCCCAGCGCCAGGAACACAGATTTGTTAATGATGCGGCTGTCCTGCCGGACTTTTAGAACGATACAGTCAAGATAAACAATGGGATAGACTGCATCCAGAGGCCGGTTTTGCCATTCAACAACCTGCTCCATGACCGCATCGGTGACCTTTGAGACCAGCGCCGGCGAGACATCGGCGTCATACAGCTCTTTGAACGCGGCGGCGATCTCCGCGGGTGGTCATCCCTTTGGCGTACAACGATAAAATCTGGTTATCCATCCCGGTAATCCGGGTCTGGTTCTTCTTCACCAGCTGCGGTTCAAAGGAACCGTCACGATCGCGCGGAGTACGCAGCGCCAGCGGGCCATCGCCAGTGGTAACGGTTTTTGTGGAATAGCCGTTGCGGGCGTTGGTCCCCGGTTTAGGCTGATTTTTATCGTAGCCGAGGTGATGGGTCATTTCGGCATTGAGAGCTGCTTCGACGCTGATTTTTTTCAGCAGCCGATCGAAGTGACTGAGATCTTCAGGGGTTTTGAGATTTTTGGCCAGTTCGTTAGCCAGAGCCTGCAACTGTTTTTCGTCCATAAATTAACCTGTTTTTGATGTTGGATTGAACATATCAAAATCAGGCAAATACACAAATTTCTAAACAGGCTCGTCGCAGGGTTGACGATAGGTACGGTGGGGCCACAGAAGTCGATGAAGAGCTTTTCGCCAGCCTTGTGCTCCATGCGCATGGAACGCCACTGCTTCTTTTTCCAGTCACGGAACAGTGCACAAAACTGTGAGTAACCGAGGGCATCACCGCCCACGGCGGACTGATATTCCATCCAGAGCAGCTGCTTGGTCATGCCCTTGCGGCTTAACTCGGTATCGATATCAAGCCAGCTGGGTAATGTATTGATAACTTTTCCGGATTTGCCGGGATAGAGCAGGCGGTCGAGGTCGACGGGGGACAGTTCCGCCGGCAATGGCCAGACCAGGTTAGCTACCGTGAATCGGCCGAGGATATCGTGCACGGTAGTACAGCCTATGCCGAGCGCTGCTGCGATAGTGCGATTCGAGCGACGCTGCTCGAATTTCATACGTAAAACATTAATATAAATGCACATTTCCGTTCTCGCTTTCTTCTTTTTACGTGCCATGCCCCCGGAAGCTAAAAGTCTCCAGAGTATGGCGGAACAGAAGATGAGTGATCGGACAGAATCGGAATCGCTGATCGGGCGACCGGAATCAGTGATCGGATGAAATCAGAATTAGTGATCGGGTGAAATCGGAATCAGTGATCGGATGTGACCGGAACCAGCACCACCCAATGCTTTAATCATGGCACAAGATCCCGGAAATTTCCTGTCGCCGGGTTAAGGAGGATTTTTCTTCCGTCCGCCGCCTAACCGAAGGGCCGGCAGCCATAAAAAAGCGGGAGCGCTAAGCGCTCCCGCTGGATTGGCACCCGGTCTGTCGGTAGAACGGAACGGTTAATGCCCTCGATTAGGGGTTGTAGGCATTTTCGCCGTGACTGTTGACGTCCAAACCTTCGCGCTCTTGCTCTTCGGATACGCGCAGGCCCACCATCATATCGGCGATTTTGAAGCCGATAAACGCCACCACGCCAGACCAGATCAGTCACACGATTACGCTCATGAGCTGCACCCACACCTGGTGGCCCATGGTGACACCTTCAGCATAACCGGTGCCGCCCAGCGACGCGGAGGAGAATACCCCGGTCAGGAGACAGCCGACGATACCGCAGACGCCGTGTACGCCAAAGACATCGCACACGTCATCCACTTTCAGCCATTTCTTCAAGGTAACCACGCCCCACAGACCGGCGACACCACCCACCAGGCCGATGACCAGTGCACCGCCAACGCCGACGGTACCGGCAGCCGGTGTAATGGCGACCAGGCCGGCGATACAGCCTGAACACGCACCCAACAACGACGGTTTACCGCGCAGCATCCACTCGACAAACACCCAGGAAAGGATGGCGCTGGCGGAGCCGGCGTTGAAGCCGAACCAGCCGACGTACAGGATAGCGGTGCCGGTAAATACCATCGGCAAGTTATGGGGTTTGAACGCTTCTTTTCCAAAACCGGCGCGTTTGCCCAACAAGTAAGCCCCCACCAGCCCGGCGCTGGCGGCGTTAATATGCACCACGGTACCGCCGGCGAAGTCCAAAGCGCCCAAAGAAGCCAGGTAACCACCCGCCCATACCATATGCGCCATGGGCAGATAGGAGAAAGTCAGCCACACCAGCACGAAAATCAGCACCGCCGAGAAGCGGATACGCTCCGCCAGCGCGCTGACGATCAGGCCAACGGTAATGTAGGCGAATGAGCACTGGAACGCGACATGAATCAGCTGATAGAAACTGCCGGTCAGTGCGGTCACGCCGATGCTTTTAAGCATGATCATGCTGAAATCGCCGAAGAAGGCATTACCGGTACCGAACGTCAGCGAGTAGCCGTAAATCATCCATAGCACACAGACCAGCGCAAAAGTGACCGCAACCTGCGTCAGCATTGACAGCATGTTTTTCCCGCGCAGCAGACCGCCGTAAAACAGCGCTATCCCCGGAAGCGTCATGAACAGCACCAGCGCGGTGCTTATCATCATAAAGGCATTGTCGGCCTTGTCGACTGCGGGTGCCGCAGCCATGGCCCAGGACGGCAAGAGGGCCGCAGCGCCTAAAACGGTGAGTGAGACAAGTTTCTTCATTTTTTATTCATCCCTATCTACAAATAGCGCATGTCGTTAAAGTGCAGCTTCGTCGGTTTCGCCGGTACGAATGCGAATAACCCGCTGAAGTTCAGCAACAAAAATCTTGCCGTCGCCGATTTTGCCGGTATAGGCCAGGCCGCCTTGCTGATGACATCAATCACTTCATCAAGCTGATCGTCAGCGATAGCGATATCAATTTTCACTTTTGGCAGGAAATTTACGCTGTACTCGGCACCGCGATAAAGCTCGGCATGGCCTTTCTGACGCCCAAATCCCTTGACTTCAGTGACCGTCAGCCCCTGAATTCCCACAGAGGAGAGCGCTTCACGCACATCTTCCAATTTAAATGGCTTAATCACCACGGTTACCAGCTTCATATGTACCCCTCGAAAATTAAGTCCCGACTCGCGACCACTACGCCCAATTAAAGCAAAGCATGTGCCACAAATGTTTTGACATAAAAATTTACCGTTAGCAGGCTATTCCTATGGCAGCTGCCTGTCGCGGGTTAGGGGGAGGGATCAAAAAAGAAAGGTCATACAAACAGAAATGCACCAAACAGGTGCCTGATGCTAAAAAACGGTGCGTCTGTCACAAATTTGGAACACAAATGCCCATTCATAGTGCGTACCGCGGCGAATGGGCATCCGATTGGCGCTAACGATGACGAAATGGCGAGGGGAAATCGTGGCGCCTGATGGAGGAAGGCAAATGTTATTGCCGCACGGCGGCGAAAGGGTAAAGGTATCGCTAAGCCGGCGGCACGGCCTTAACCGGGCAATGCCTGGGGCGCGTCGGCGCGCAGCGCCTGTCCCGCCTGCTGTAGCTGATACATTTGATAATAGCGGCCTCGCGCCTGCAGCAGGGCAGCATGGGTGCCCCGCTCCACCGCCTCGCCCCGATGCAGCACCAGGATTTGATCCGCCTCGACCACCGTCGACAGCCGATGGGCTATGACCACCAGCGTCGTATGGCGCCGCATCGCCACCAGCGCGCGGGCAATCGTCTGTTCAGTACCGGAATCGATATTGGCGGTGGCCTCATCGAGAATCAATACCGCCGGCGTGGACACCAGCACCCGCGCCAGAGCCAGCAATTGCTTTTGCCCGACCGACAAGGTGTTGCCCTGTTCACCCAGTTCGGCGAACACTCCCCCCGGTAGCGAGCGTACCAGCGCCGCCAGTTGCACCTGCTCTAGCGCGCGCCAGACCTGTTGCTCGCTTATCTCCCGTCCGAGGGTGACGTTGCCATAGACCGTGTCAGCCATGACGACCGGATCTTGCTGCACCATCGCCACCCCCTGGCGCAAGACGCGATGGCTAAGCGTCTCTATGGGCCGGCCGTCCAGCAACAGCGTCCCCGCGCTTACCGGATAGTAGCCCATCATCAGGCTGGCCAGGGTACTCTTGCCGCTGCCGGTATGCCCCACCAGGGCGATAAAACTTTTCGCCGGCGCCGTTAGCGAAATGTCGCGCAACACCGGCGATCCCCGGCGATAGGCAAAGTGCAGGTTGCGCAATTCGATGGCGCCACCGCTCAGGGGAACATCATCCGTGCCGTACCGTTGCGCGGAACCGTCCATCAGTTCAAAGATACGTTCCCCCGCGACCGCCGCCTGCTGCATGATGGACTGCTGGGATGTCAGCTCAATCAGCGGCTCGTTGAGCCGGCCGAGGTAATTGATGAAGGCGTAAAGCACCCCCACGCCTATCGCCCCGCGCGGACTTAGCCCAAACAGCAGCAGCATGCCGCACAATATCAGCGCAAACAGCAGGCTGAGCAGCGGGCGCAGCAGATAGCCCTCCAGCCGTAGCGTCGCCATACGGGTTTGGAAGTGGGCGTGGCTTGCCCGCTGTAGCTTGTCGCCGAAACGCCGCTGCTGGCGGAATTGCTGAATTACCCCCATCCCGTTGATGGCTTCATTGAAGCCATCATTGATATCGGCGACATAGGCCCGCATCCGCCGCACGATTGGCGTGCTGTAATGCTGATACAGCCACATCACCACAATGACCACCGGAAACAGCACCAGCGAGATACTCGCCAGCCGCCAGTCCAGCAAAAACATCGCCACCAGCATGGCGCTGATTAACGCCACGCTGCGCAGCACGGAGGCCACCACCGTGACGTACAGATCTTTCACCACTTCGGTATCGTTGGTCACCCTGGAAATGAGCTGCCCTACCGGCTGAGTATCGAATACGCCTAACGGCTGGCGCAGCGCGGCATCCATGACTTCCGTTCTCAACTGCTGCACGACGCTTAACGCAGTGCGGTTGAATAACAGCGCCTGGTAATAGCGCAGCGCCGCCGACAGCACCTGTAGCGCGAGGAAAACCGCCACCAGACCGGCCTCCGTCCAGGGCGGCAGGACTTTCTCGGGCAGAATATGGTCGATGAAATAGCTAATCACTATCGGTCCGGCGACTTCCGCCGCTGCCGCTAGCCATAACATCAAAGCCGCCAACGTCAACGGCCTGCGGTAGGACCGGCCATAGGCGAGTAGCCGTTTGAGGGTGGGCCAAAGGCTAGTCCAGTTGCGCATCGCCCGTCTCCTTGGGTTCCTGTTCGAGGGCGGCTTCCAACTGCTGGTAGCGGTACATATCCCGGTACCAGCCCGGCTGGTGCAGCAGCGCGGCGTGATCGCCGCGCTGGCCGATGCGGCCCTGTTTGAGCACCAGGATCTCGCTCGCGCCCTGCAGCGCCGACAGCCGGTGCGCGGTAATGATCACCGTTCGGTGGGCACCCCAGCGGCGCAGATTATGCAATATGCTATGTTCGGTACGCCCGTCAACCGCCGATAACGCGTCATCCAGGACGAGAATTTCCGCCTCCAGCAAGAGCGCTCGGGCAATCGCCAGACGCTGTTTCTGCCCGCCGGACAGCATAACGCCGCGTTCCCCGACCTCTGTCTGGTACCCCTTAGCAAGACGCAGTATGTCGTCATGTATGCAGGCCAACCGTGCCGCCTCTTCAATCTGCTCCGCCGTGGCGTCCGGTCGGCCAAGGGCGATATTGCTGGCCACGCTGTCGGAAAACAAAAAAGGCGTCTGGCTCACCACCGCCAGCCGACTGCGCCATTGATCGAGCGCCAGCGCGGTCAAAGGCAGATCGTGAAAGCGTATCTCCCCTTCGCTGACGTCAAACTGCCGCAGGATTAGCGCCAGTAGCGTGCTTTTGCCGGCGCCGGTAGGGCCGCACACGCCCAGCATCTGCCCGGGAGCCAGCGTCAGATGAATATCCTGTAACACACGCTCTTTAGCGTGGGGGTAACGAAATGCATTAATCGCCACGCTCAACGTTCCCCGCTCCGCGGGAAGAGATAACGCGCCATCCTCGACTTCTGGCCCCTCTTCCAACGTCTGGCGGATGCGACTGTAGGCCGCGCTGCCGCGCTCGACAATATTGAACATCCAGGCAAGGGCGAGCATGGGCCAGATCATCAGCCCGAGATACATGATAAAGCTGGTCAGTTGACCGAGCGTCATGGCGCCACGCAGCACCAGCCAGCTGCCGCCGCCGACCGCCAGCAAATTTGATAGCCCTACCGCCAAGTAAATAGTCGGGTCGAAGCGGGCATCCACCCGGGCCACGCGCATGTTTTTATCACCGGCCTCCGCGGCGGCGACGGCGAAACGCGCCGACTGATGCTGTTCCAGACCGAACGCCTTGATCATCCGGATGCTGGTCAGATTTTCCTGCGCCTGGTTGTTGAGCGAGGAGAACGCCGCCTGCGCCACGCGAAAGCGCTGATGCAGGCGCTGGCCGTCCCGCTTGATGAGTACCGCCATTATCGGCATCGGCAACAGCGCGAACAGCGTCAGTTGCCAGCTGATTTGCAAACTCATCACCAACAATACCGAGCAACCCATCACCAGTGAATCCACCAGCGTCAGCACCCCTTCGCCGGCGGCGAAAACCACGCGGTCCACATCATTGGTGGCGCGCGCCATCAAATCGCCGGTACGATGGCGCAGATAAAAGCCCGGCAATTGCCGGCTGAGCAACTGGTAAAGCCGGTCGCGCAGTTCTACCGCCAGCCGGTATGCGGCGCCAAATAATAATACTCGCCAGACATAGCGCAGCCCATAGACCAGCACCGCGGTGAAGACCATCACCCCTAGCCACAGCGCGAGACACCGCCCGCTGGCGTTGCCGGCCACCACGCTATCGATAATCATCCCCACCAGCCGCGGCGGCACTAATTGCAATAGCGCGATAATGATCAATAATGTCACAGCACCCAGGTATTGCCGCCACTCGCGGCGAAAAAACCATCCTAATTGTGCAAATAATCTCACGAGGCGTTATTCCAAAAATAAAAAGGGCCGGACAGCCGCGCCGAGCGCCAAGCGCCAAGCGCCAAGCGCTATTGTGGCCGCATTATACCGTGATTAAGAAATTTATGCTGGTTTCAACCCTGGCGGAGACCGAAAGCCATGGGGGGCGCGGCGCTGTTATCGCCCCCACCGCAGGGATTAGTGATTTAGTGGTCGAAAGGTTAAATGGCTAAATGGCTGAAGGGTCAATTGCTCAAACGGCTAACGGGCCGATAAGGCAACTTGTCGAATGGTTGAATGGTCTTATGCCGATTGCGTGATTGTCCAACTGGTCGAATGGACGATTGGTTGAATGGTTAATTGACCGTATGGCGATTAAGCCGGCGTGGTAGTTTATAAATAGGATTCATGCCGCGATCATCAGATAATATATTCTCTTTTTATGGCAATAAAAGAGAAATTATTCCTCCAAATTATGATAATAATGCAATAAATAGCAAACCCTTTTTCCGCTATTGTGGTTAGGCTATGTTTAAATTACCAATAAGGACATGAGTCATGTCGTCATGGGCAGCACGGGCGGTAAACGAGATAGCGAGCGACTTCCAGCGCTCGGCGGATACCCATTTAATCCGGCTTACGTTGCCGGCCTTTCCCAATATTATCTTCTACCTAAAAGATGAGAGCACCCACCCTTCCGGCAGCCTAAAGCATCGGCTCGCCCGATCGTTGTTTCTCTACGGGCTTTGTAACGGCTGGATCCGTCAGGGCATGCCTATTATTGAAGCATTATCCGGCAGCACCGCCGTGTCCGAGGCCTATTTCGCCCGCCTGCTGGGCCTGCCTTTTATCGCCGTGGTAGCCGGATGTACCGCGCGGCGAAAAATCGAGCATCACGGCGGCCGCTGTCATTTCGTCAGCCACGGCGGATTGATTTACGATGAGGCGAAACGGCTGGCGCGTGAGCAAAACGGCCATTATATGGATCAGTTTACCTACGCCGAACGGGCTACCGACTGGCGCGGAAATAATAATATTGCCGAAAGCATCTGGCGCCAGCTGTCACGCGAGCCGTTTCCACAGCCGTCCTGGATGGTGATGAGTGCCGGCACCGGCGGCACCTCCGCGACGCTTGCACGTTATATCCGCTATCAGGGCCACCCGACTCGCTTGATGGTCGTCGCCCCGGAAAATTCCGTGTTCCATGCATTTTTTCGCCAGCGCGATCCCGAACTGACCCATAATCGGCCCAGCCGTATTGAAGGTATTGGCCGGCCCCGGGTCGAGCCGTCGTTTATCCCTGATGTGATCGATGAAATGATGACCGTGCCCTACGGGGCCAGCATCGCCACGCTAGGGTGGCTGGAACCGCTGCTCGGCCGCCGCGTGGGTGGCTCTACCGGCACCAACATGTGGGGCGCGCTGCAATTGGCCAAACGTATGCGCGCCGCCGGCGAAGCGGGGGCCATCGTCACGTTATTATGCGACGGCGGCGAACGCTATAGCGACACTTACTACCAGCCGACATGGGTAAAGGAACATATCGGCGATATTCGTCCGTGGCAGATTGAGCTGGAAAACCTGTAACGGCAAACAACCGCCGCAATTTTCGCCGCCCGCTACTGTTCATCCGCAGGCAGAGACAGTACCCTATACCCTTTGCCATGAATAGTGAACGTAACAGATGAAACGAGCGGTGGTGGTGTTTAGCAGCGGGCAGGATTCAACCACCTGCCTTATCTAGGCCTTAAATCAGTACGACGAAGTCCATTGCGTTACCTTCGATTATGGTCAGTGCCATCGGGCGGAAATTACCGTCGCCCGCGAGCTTGCGATGCAGTTGGGCGCGCGGGCGCACAAGGTGATCGACGCCGGCCTGCTTAATGCGCTGGCGGTCAGCAGCCTCACCCGCGACAACATTCCGGTACCGGGCTACGAGGACACGCCCGATGGTCTGCCCAGCACCTTTGTGCCCGGCCGCAACATCCTGTTTTTGACGCTGGCCGCCATCTACGCCTATCAGGTCGAGGCGGACGCGGTCATCACCGGCGTGTGCGAGACGGATTTCTCCGGTTATTCCGATTGCCGCGACGACTTTATCAAAGCGCTGAACCACGCGGTCAATCTTGGTATGGCGCGCGAATTACAATTCGTCACGCCGCTAATGTGGCTGGACAAAGCTGAAACTTGGGCGCTGGCGGATTATTACCATCAACTTGAAAGGGTGCGGCATGATACGCTGACCTGCTACAACGGCATCAAAGGCGATGGCTGTGGACAATGCGCAGCCTGCCATTTACGCGCGCGCGGGCCGGCGGCGTATCGCGCGCAGCCGCAGGCGGTGATAGCTTCGCTGAAAGCTAAAACCGGCCTGCGCTGAAAGCGCCATGCTCCTGCACCGCCCTAGCCAAGCGGCCTTAAGCACCTGATACCGCTGCGGTCAGACCCAGCAAGCACGCTCGCAGTTGATTCTCCCTGCGCCAACAGACCCAGCCAAGCGGCGCTGACTGCTTAATACCGCTGCGCCGCCCGCCCCCGCCGAACGTCGCTGACAGCGGTTAGCGCTGCGCCATCCCCTCCACGCGGCGCTGGAGCCATCAGCGCTCCCATGCAACGCCGTACTTACCTTCTCCCGCGGCGCTTAGAGCTTCAGGCAATCCTTGATCCGGGCCATCGTTGCCGGACCGATACCTTTCACTTTTTCCAAATCTTCGATACGCTCAAACGGACCGTGCTGCTCACGATAATCAATAATCGCCTGGCCCTTTTTGGGCCCGATGCCTTTCAGCCCGTCCACCAATTCGTCAAGGGGGCGGTATTGATACTGATTCTGTCTTCATCCTCCTCCGTGCTGTCCGCACTCGGCGCGGCATCCGGTGCGGGTTCCGCCACGCGCTTGCCTTGCACCGGCCCGGCGCTCTGCGTATTGCCGCTCGGTGGCGTATCTCCGGCGCCGTCTTTCACCCTACCGCCCGTGATTTTTTTTCTTGCTTCGCCCCAGCCCGCCCTTTGCTACCGGAGGGTTTAGGATGCGCCTTAACGCTAGCCGTGGGCCGTTCGGTTTTTTCTTGCTTACTGTCCGAGGTACTGCGGGTAGTGGGCCGTTCGACTTCTTCTTGCTTGTCATCCGAAGGGGCGGTATCCGTCGCCTGGTAATCCATCGGCGTCATCGCGTCCTCCAGCGGCAGCGCCGCCTCGAACGAAACGGGATCGGTCTGGGTGGCTTTATCGGCGGTGGCGGGTTTTTCCGCCGTGTCACCGGCGAGGATGGCCCGCGCCGGTGACACGTACTGTAGGGACAAAACAGCGATGAGGGTCAATAACGTCCTGGTGAATATCGGCTGTCGCATGCTCTTCTCTCCTTAGTGTATTCCCGGCAGAGCATGCCCTGGCGTTCCGATTGCCGCTACCGCTGGCGATGAAAAACGCAACAGGCCGCGAAAGCGGCCTGTTGGATTTGCACAGTTAACGGTAGCGTTGCGGTCAGTGTCGCATTATTGCATCTGCGCCGCCGCGCCCATTTTGATTTTCGCCGCCGCCCGCAGGTTCGCCAGCAGCGCATCAAAGGCCACGCCGGTCATCCCTTGATTCAGCTGGTCCACGAATGCTTTGCGCTGCTGCTCATCAAGCGATCGCGGCGTCACGCTATCCAACGCAATCAGGACTATGTCCCCTTGCGCATTGGTGGCCATGCCGTAGCTGCTTTTGCCCTGCGGCGGCTGCGGCAGCGTAAAGAGGGTTTGCGCCAGCGGATCGCCTTGGTTGGCGGAGTCGAAATGCTGCACGGCGCTGAAGCTCAGGCCGACGGCCCGCAGCGCCTCGGCGCCTTTATCGTTGCCCTGCTTTAAGGCGGCGAGCGCTTTTTCAGCGTCTACGCGGGCCTGCTCTACGGCTTTCTGGCGCTTCACTTCCTGCTCGACCCGCGCGCGCACATCCTCCAGCGGCTTCACATGTTCGGGACGGTGATCGGCAATACGAATGACGAAAGCGCGGTTGCCGTCGACGGTGATCACATCCGAATTGCTGCCTGGCGCCCCATTGCTTCCCAACAACGTCCCCTCGAACAGCACCTGTTTCACCGCGTCATAATTCAGCGCCGCGGGCACGTCATCCCGGCTGAACCAGTCGGTCTCTTGCGCCTTGATGCCGGCGGCGGCGGCGGCCGATGCCAGCGTCTCGTTATCATTGCTGGCCGCATCGCTCACTTTTTGCTGTAGCGCATAATAGGCGTCGATGGCTTTCTCCTGTTTCACCTTCGCCGCCACCTCGTCATGCACCGCGCTCAACGGGCTGACCTGCGCCGGCGCGACATCGTCCAAACGGACGATGAGGAAGCCCACCGAGGATTTAATCACGCCCGACAGATGGCCTTTTTCGCTCAGGTTGGCCTGTTTCAGCTCGTCGAGGCTATCGCTGTCGCTTATCCAGCCGAGATCGCCGCCGTTTTTCGCCGAAACGACATCGGTGGAGTGGGCTTTGGCCAGAACGGCGAAATCGGCGCCCTGCTGCAATTGTTTCAGCCAGTCGTTAGCGTCGTTTTCGGTTTTGCTTTGGATAATGCTGTAGCGTTTACGCGCGGGGACGGTGAATTGATCGTGGTGCTGATCATACCAGGACTGGATCTCTTGTTCGTCGACGCTGACTTTCGCCCGAATCGCTTCATCGTCCATCGGGATATAGCTCACCTTAAAGGTTTCCGGCGACAGGTACTGACTTTTGTGCGCGTTGTAGCTGGCTTGGATCTCATCGTCGCTCGCGGTCTGCTTCGCCGCCAGCGCCTCGATATCAAACGTGGCCAGGCGTGCGTCACGGGTTTGCACCGCCACCGCCAACAGTCGGTCGGTTTCCGCCGGTAACAGGAAGCCGGTGCCGCCAATGCCCTGAATAAGCTGTTGGGTAAGCAATTGTTTGCGCATCAGCGCGGCGTACTGATCCGGCGACAGCCCCATGTTGCCGATCAGGGCGCGGAATTTGGCGTTATCAAATTTATCCTCGGTGCGGAAAGCCGGGATGGCGAAGATCGCCTGTTTGATTTGATCGTCGCCGATAGCCAGTCCCAGCTTATCGGCATACTGATCCAGAAGGGTTTCATCAATCAATTGCGAGAGCACCTGCTGGCGCATCTGGCGCATGTAGCCTTCATTGGCCGCCAATTGGGAGAACTGTTCACCCATGGATTCCTGCTGGCGGTAACGTTCGTTCTGCACCGCCTGCTCCAGCTGCGCACGGCTGATCTGCTGACCGTTCACCTTGGCGGCGTAGTCGCCATCGCCGCCGATAAGATAGTTGCCTACCCCGGTCAGCACGAATGAAACAGCAATAAGCCCCAGAATAATTTTGAGCACGACGTGATTAGCGGCCGCGCGTAAATTGTCCATCATGGTGTGACAACACTCCGCTGTAAATGAATGAAACCTCTGCGCCGGTAAACGGGCTGCCCGCCTGCCGTAGCTCCCCGGAGCCGCTGCGCGTTAACGCTATTTCTCTGACAACGCCAACCCTGCTCTGTCAGCCAATCCAGAAAAAAAAGCGCATCCTGATGATGCGCCTTGTATTCTACCCTACCCGTCTGACTGCGTCAGGTATTAGTTGACGCATGCGAGACCGGGAAAGTGATCAGTTCACCGCGTCTTTCAGCCCCTTACCGGCACGGAAGCCCGGTACCTTGGCAACGGCGATGGTGATCTCTTTACCAGTTTGCGGATTGCGTCCGGTACGGGCGGAACGCTCACGCACGGTGAAGGTGCCAAACCCGACCAGCGCAACGTCATCTCCCTGCTGCAGCGACTCGGTAACCGAACCAATGATTGCATCCAGCGCACGTCCGGCGGCCGCTTTGGAAATATCAGCACCTACGGCAATTTTGTCGATCAGTTGTGACTTATTCACTTTTTCATCCCCTCTTGAATTCTCATGTCGCGGCGGATTTTTCCTTAAACGCGACAGCGCAGCTGTTATATCAAACCCAGTATGCCGGAGCAGACTAAACCTGCCCGCTGCCCCGACCCAACAGCTCACTAACTTAACGGTACAAAAAAAGGCTGGCAAGTCCGAATTGGCCTGCCAGCCCCTTTTTACCGGTTTATTTTACATAAACCCCTCATTTTACCGCTTCGGGCGCCACTTCAATGCCGAAAGGGGCATTCTGTAGCGCCAGATTCAACACCTCGTCGATGCGCTGAACCGGATGAATATCCAGGTCGTTTATCACATTGGCCGGCATATCTTCCAGATCCCGCTTATTCTCGAACGGAATCAGCACGGTTTTGATACCGCCGCGGTGCGCCGCCAGCAGTTTTTCCTTCAGACCGCCGATGGGCAACACCTGACCGCGCAGGGTAATCTCGCCGGTCATCGCCACATTGGCCTTGACGGGATTGCCGGTCAGGCAGGACACCAGCGCGGTACACATCGCGATCCCGGCGCTCGGGCCATCTTTAGGGGTGGCGCCTTCCGGCACATGCACATGAATATCGCGTTTTTCATAAAAGTCGGGGTTGATCCTGAGCTTGTCCGCGCACGCACGCACCACGGTCAGCGCCGCCTGAATGGATTCCTGCATCACCTCTCCCAGCGAACCGGTATAGGTCAATTTGCCCTTGCCGGGCACGCACGCGGTCTCAATGGTCAGCAGATCGCCGCCGACCTCGGTCCACGCCAGACCGGTCACCTGGCCGATGCGGTTTTCTCCTTCTGCGCGTCCGTAATCGAAGCGCTGGACGCCGAGGAAGTTCTTCAGATTGTCGGCGCTGATGGTGATATGTTTCGTGCTCTTATCCATCAGCAGGGTTTTCACCGCCTTGCGGCACAATTTGGAAATTTCCCGCTCCAGGCTGCGCACCCCGGCTTCGCGGGTGTAGTAGCGGATAATCCCCACCAGCGCGCTGTCTTCCACCGTCAACTCGCCTTTCTTCAGAGCGTTGCGCTCAAGCTGCTTAGGCAACAAATGCTGCCGGGCAATGTTGAGTTTCTCGTCTTCGGTGTAACCGGACAGGCGGATCACTTCCATACGATCGAGCAGCGGCGCCGGGATATTCATCGAGTTGGAGGTGGCGACAAACATCACGTCGGAGAGATCATAGTCCACTTCCAGGTAATGGTCGTTGAACGCCACGTTCTGCTCGGGATCCAGCACCTCTAGCAGCGCCGATGCGGGATCGCCGCGCATATCCGACGACATCTTGTCGATTTCGTCGAGCAAGAACAGCGGGTTTTTCACGCCGACCTTGGACATCTTCTGGATAAGCTTACCCGGCATGGAGCCGATATAGGTACGACGGTGCCCGCGGATTTCCGCCTCATCACGCACGCCGCCCAGCGCCATGCGCACATACTGCCGACCGGTGGCCTTGGCGATGGATTGGCCGAGCGAGGTCTTACCCACCCCGGGCGGGCCTACCAGGCACAGGATCGGCCCCTTAATTTTACTGACCCGGCTCTGTACCGCCAGATATTCGAGAATACGGTCTTTTACGCGTTCAAGCCCGTAGTGATCCTTATCAAGCGTCTCTTGCGCCTTGACCAGGTCTTTTTTGACTTTGCTGCGCGCATGCCAGGGCACCGACAGCATCCAGTCGATGTAGCCGCGCACCACGGTCGCTTCGGCGGACATCGGCGACATCATCTTCAATTTTTGCAGTTCCACCTCGGTCTTTTCCCGGGCTTCCTGCGGCATTTTGGCCGCCTCTATCTTGCGCTTCAGCGCCTCGTTTTCATCCGGCGCATCGTCCATCTCGCCCAGTTCTTTCTGAATCGCCTTCATCTGCTCATTTAGATAGTACTCGCGCTGGCTCTTCTCCATCTGCTTTTTGACGCGATTGCGGATACGTTTTTCCACCTGGAGCAGGTCGATTTCCGACTCCATCATCGCCATCAGGTACTCCAGCCGCTCGGTCACATCGGCCATCTCCAACACCGACTGCTTGTCGGCCAGCTTCAGCGGCATATGGGCGGCGATGGTGTCGGCCAGGCGGGCGACATCATCGATACTGTTTAACGAGGTTAGCACTTCGGGGGGGATTTTCTTGTTCAGTTTGATATAGCCTTCAAACTGATTGATGGCGGTACGCACCAGCACTTCCTGCTCGCGCTCATCCAGTTCGGGCGCGTCAAAATAGTCCGCCTCGGCGGTGAAGTGATCGCCGCTGTCCGCCAGCTCCTTGATCCGGGCGCGGGTCAGCCCTTCCACCAGCACTTTGACCGTGCCGTCGGGCAATTTAAGCATCTGCAGAATGAACGATACCGTCCCGACTGAAAAAAGATCGTTAATACCCGGCTCGTCGGTTGACGCTTCTTTTTGAGCCACCAACATGATTTTTTTATCACTGTCCATGGCTGCTTCAAGACACCGAATCGATTTTTCCCGGCCGACAAACAGCGGGATGACCATGTGCGGATAGACCACCACATCGCGCAGAGGCAATACGGGAATTTCTATGCGTTCGGAACGCTCAGCATTCATAGAGCTCTCTCTTAGTTTAGCTTCCGCCAGGTTTGTGGGATGCGCAAAAACTCAGCTTTTGCCAGTTTCAACAATTAGGTATTTGAGTATATGGGGTCGAATCGCTTACATTCAACGGCAGCCGGTAAGGAAAAAAACGGGGGATAAAATCCCCCGCCTGGACGCTCTTAATCGGCGCACGCGCCGCACCCCCGTTACTCGCCGGAGGCCTTCTGCGCTTCGTGCTTACCGTAGATAAGCAACGGCTCCGATTGGCCGGCGATGACCGCTTCGTCGATCACCACCTTTTCCACGCTGTCCTGGGAAGGCAGTTCGTACATGGTTTCCAGCAGCGCGCCCTCCACGATGGAGCGCAGGCCGCGGGCGCCGGTTTTGCGCGCCATGGCTTTTTTGGCGATGGCGGTCAACGCTTCGGCGCGGAACTCCAGCTCGACGCCTTCTAAGTTGAACAACGCCTGATACTGTTTGGTCAACGCGTTCTTCGGCTCGCGCAGAATCTGAATCAGCGCTTCTTCTCTTAACTCATTCAGCGTCGCCACGACGGGCAACCGGCCGATGAATTCCGGGATAAGACCGAACTTAATCAGGTCTTCCGGCTCCACCTGCGCCAGCAGCTCGCCTTCGGTGACTTTCTCCGAACTGCCTTTGACGGTGGCGCTAAAACCGATGCCGCGATTGGTTTCGGTGCGCCGCTCGATCACTTTATCCAGGTCGGCGAAAGCGCCGCCGCAGATAAACAGGATTTTCGAGGTATCCACCTGCAGGAATTCCTGCTGGGGATGCTTGCGTCCGCCCTGGGGCGGCACCGCGGCCACGGTACCTTCTATCAGTTTCAGCAGCGCCTGCTGCACCCCTTCACCGGAGACGTCGCGGGTAATGGAGGGGTTATCCGATTTACGGGAGATTTTGTCGATCTCGTCAATGTACACAATACCGCGCTGGGCCTTTTGCACGTCATAATCGCATTTTTGCAACAGTTTCTGGATGATGTTTTCCACATCCTCACCCACATACCCGGCTTCGGTCAGGGTGGTGGCGTCGGCCATGGTGAAAGGCACATCCAGGAAGCGTGCCAGCGTTTCCGCCAGCAGGGTCTTACCGCTGCCGGTAGGGCCAATCAGCAAAATGTTGCTTTTGCCGAGTTCGATGCCATTATTGGTGTCGCCATTGCGTAAACGCTTATAGTGGTTATAGACCGCCACCGCGAGCACTTTTTTGGCTTTTTCCTGACCGATGACATAATCGTCCAGGTGGTGACGGATTTCATGGGGCGTCGGCAGCGCGCTACGTTCACGGTGCGGCGCGACCTCTTTTATCTCTTCGCGGAGAATGTCGTTGCATAAGTCGACACATTCATCGCAGATATACACCGACGGCCCGGCGATCAATTTCCGCACCTCATGCTGGCTTTTACCGCAGAAAGAGCAATACAGCAGCTTTCCTGAACCGTCTTTGCGCTTATCTGTCATCAGTAAACCTCTTTCTTTCGTCTTTGTCCCGCAGGCCAATCAGGGCGGCAACGCGACGGCTGAACTCAAAACCGGTCGCCGGAAGCGCTAACGCTTCCGCACGACGCACTACATTCACTATAGTCTATCCGTTCCCGCCATTAGCAATTACGCGCGCTGGCTCAATACGGAATCCACTAATCCATAGTCTACCGCCTCAGGCGCGGAGAGGAAACGATCGCGTTCGGTATCCCGCTCTATTACTTCAAGAGGCTGGCCCGTATGTTTCGCCATCAGCTCATTCATCCGCGCCTTGACCTTCAAGATTTCCCGCGCGTGAATTTCAATATCGGTGGCCTGGCCCTGGAAGCCGCCCAGCGGCTGATGGATCATGACCCGCGAGTTGGGGAGGCAGAAGCGTTTGCCTTTGGCGCCTGCCGCGAGCAGGAAAGCGCCCATGGAGGCGGCCTGGCCCATGCAGAATGTGCTGACATCCGGTTTGATGAACTGCATGGTGTCATATATCGACATCCCGGCGGTAATGACCCCGCCCGGCGAGTTGATGTACAGATAGATATCTTTTTCCGGGTTTTCCGCTTCTAAAAACATCATCTGCGCGACGATCAAATTCGCCATATGATCTTCGACCTGACCGGTCATGAAGATAATCCGTTCTTTCAACAGGCGTGAAAAGATATCGTATGAACGCTCTCCGCGTGAAGTCTGTTCCACCACCATCGGCACCAGAGCCATATGGGGTGCAAAGTTATCTTGTTCGCCACTGTATGACATTATCGTCTCCTAGAAATAAAGCTTTCGGCGCCTGGCCTGGGTTTCCGATTTTACGTGAGATGCGGCGTCATCGCCATGTCCCAAGATGTCGCCGGTCCGCTGGAGGGGTTTCGGCCCCTCTTCCGCCAGCGCGGCAGCTCCTCCCTTTCCCCTCTAGTTGGGGGAGCGTTGCGCCTTTTTCAAGGCCGCAGCGGCATTATTTCAGCGCCGGACGTTGCCGGGTATTCCCGCGGTGCACCCTATTTTTAACACTGCTTACCCGTTAAATATAGCGCTATTTATCACCGTCAATAGTATGAAAAGCTTATACAAACAAAAAGCCTGCCACCACAGGATGACAGGCTATGGGGATGACGGATGAGCCTTGGGACCGCACGCGGCCCGACGACGAGGGCGGTTACGCCGCGCTCGGCTGGTTCATCAACTCGTTGAAGCCGGTTTCTTTTTCCGTCACGCGCGCGTTGGCCAGCAGCGCTTCAACCGCCTGCTCTTCCAGCGCCACGTTACGCATGTTGTCCATCAGCTCTTTATTCTTGCCGTAGAACTCGATGACCTCGTTGGGATCTTCGTAGGCGGACGCCATTTCTTCAATTAGCGCGTTGACGCGGGTTTCGTCCGCTTTCAGTTCATGTTTGCGGATGACTTCGCCCAGCAGCAGACCGACCTTGACGCGGCGCTTGGCCTGTTTTTCAAACAGCTCGCGCGGCAGTTCCAGCGCCTGCTTTTGGTTGCCGCCGAAGCGCTGTGCCGCCTGGCGTTTTAGCACGTCGATTTCGCCATCGACCAACGCCGCGGGAACGTGAATGTCGTTCGCGCTGAGCAGACCGTCAATCACCTGGGTCTTCACGCGGTTGCGCACGGCGTTTTTCAGCTCTCGCTCCATGTTTTTACGCACTTCGGCGCGCAGGCCCGCCAGGGTGCCGTCGGCAACGCCGAAACGCTTAATGAAGGCTTCATCCAGCTCCAGCAGTTCACGCTGCTCGACTTTTTTCAGCTCAACGGCGAACTTCGCGGCTTTGCCTTTCAGATTTTCGGCGTGGTAGTCTTCCGGGAAAGTGACGCTGATGTCGAAGCTTTCGCCCGCTTTATGACCGATAACGCCCTCTTCAAAACCGCGGATCATGCGGCCCTGGCCCATGGCCAGCACGAAATCGGTGGCTTTGCCGCCCTCAAACGCTTCGCCGTCAATGGTGCCGGTGAAGTCGACGGTGACGCGGTCGTCCGCGCCGGCGGCATCAGCGGTTTCTTTCCAGTCGGCCTGCTGTTTGCGCAGCGTTTCCAGCATGGTGTCGACATCGGCGTCCTTCACTTCCACCTGCGGTTTTTCCACCTCAATGGTGTCCAGCCCCGTCAGTTCCACTTCGGGGTAAACTTCAAACTCCACCGCATAGCTGAAATCTTCGCCGGTCTTGTATTCGCCCGGGACATAATTCGGCGCGCCTACCGGATTGATTTTTTCCTGGATAATGGCGTCGACAAAGTTGCGCTGCATCAGGTCGCCTAGCACGTCTTGACGGACGGAGGCGCCATAGCGCTGCGCAACGATATTCATAGGGACCTTCCCTTTGCGAAAGCCGTCGATGCGGACTTTTTTGGCGACGTTCACCAATTCGCTTTTCACCGCTTGCTCAATCGTGTCGGCGGCAACGGTAATGTTTACACGGTGCCCCAGGCCTTCAGTGGTCTCAACAGAAACTTGCATCTCGTTACCTCAAAAAATCACAGTGCTCGATCAACGCCAGAAGCCGTTTTCAAAGAAGCGGTCATCCAGGTCCACTGACGTGAAAATGGCCTCTTAAGATCCGGGTGGTCTGAGGAATCAAAACCTGTTGCCCGTCGTCGTCAGAAGCATCCCGAATACCTTCCGGAAATATAAGCCGAGGCATTCATTATAGCGAGATAGGGTTTATGAGTCGAGGACGGCGCGCAAATTGCGCCGTGTGCGCGTGTAGAGGGAGATAAAAAAGGCCGGCGGGTCGCTTCCCAGCCCATCCGGCCCGTTTACCCTGTGCCGATAGGGCTCAGGCCGTCAGCCCGGCACCCCGGCAAGGGAGGGAGGCCGGCACCGTATCCTGCAAACCTTCCCACTCTTTCACCGTGTAGGTGTGCAGCGCCAGCGCATGCACAGGCCCCGCCAGCTCATCCGCCAGAACGCCGTATATCGCGCGGTGTCGGCTCAGGATACGCTCGCCGTTGAACCGATCGCTGACCAATACCACTTTGAAATGACTCTCAGAGCCCGCCGGGACATTATGGCGATAACTTTCATCCACCACTTCCAGATACAGTGGGGTGAACTCTGCCCTGATTTTTGTTTCTATTTGCTCACGAATCATCATCTCTTCTCCTCAACGCCAGGCAGAGCGCTTTGCTCCGTCAGTTAAAATTTTAGCTGATTATTCTTTAACGCCTAGCCTTAAAGCGACAAATTTCACGCTCAACGCCCCTTACCGTCCCGCCCGGGGCCGTCAACGGGGGTGTCGCATGGCCGAGGGGCGTTTGCCTGACGCGGCACAGCAAAATGTCCGGTAACGTAAATTAGCGTTATTAAAGGCTTTCCCCTCCCGATGGCGATGCTATGATGTGGCCATTTTCCCCTTCCCTATCCTGATGAATGAGAAAGCATATATGCTAAAAAAATTACTGATGCCGTTGGTGGCCTTATTATTGCTCTCCGGCTGCGCCGCCAGCACCAATACGCTGGATATTTCCCCGAAAATTCAGCTGCTGCAGCAGGATCCGTCGCTGATGGGCGTCACCGTAAGCGTTAACGGCGCCGACCAGCGGCCGGATCAGGCGTTGGCCAAGGTCAACCGCGACGGCCAACTGGTCACCCTCACCCCGTCGCGCGATCTGCGTTTCCTGTTGCAGGAAGTGCTGGAGAAACAGATGACCGCCCGCGGCTACATGATTGGTCCGAACGGCGCCGTCGATTTGCAGATCGTAGTCAATAAACTTTACGCCGATGTTTCCGAAGGCAACGTGCGTTATAACATTACCACCCGGGCGGATATCTCCATTATCGCCCAGGCGAAAAATGGTAACAAACAAGTGAAGAGCTACCAATCGGTCTATAACGTGCAGGGCGTTTTCCGCGCCACCAATGACAAAATCACTAGCGCCGTGGACAGCGTGCTGGCGGATGTCATCAACGATATGGCCAACGACAGCAGCGTCAATAGCTTCATCAAGCAAAACGCGCGTTAATCTTTTCCGTTCACCCGCCTACCCGCGGCGCCGGGCAGGTTAACCCGAAAGCCGTCTATGCCCATGACATCCGTTCGACTTGCCACGCTTACCCAGCGCCGTTCCCTCATTTTGCTGTGCCTCCGGTTTGCCGCTGGCGCTCACCTCCGGCACGCTACAGGCCTGGATGACGGTAGCCGGGTTGGATCTGAATACCATCGGTTTTTTCTCGCTGGTGGGTCAGGCGTACGTCTTCAAATTTCTCTGGTCGCCGGTAATGGATCGCTACAGCCCGCCGCTTATGGGCCGTCGCCGCGGTTGGCTGGTCATTTGCCAAGTGCTGCTGATGGTGGGGCTGCTGGCGATGGGTACCCTCGATCCGGCACGCAATCTGGCGTGGTTGGCGGCGCTTGCGGTATGGGTGGCGTTCTGCTCCGCCTCGCAAGATATCGTGTTTGACGCCTACAAGACCGATCTGCTGCCGGCGGAGGAACGCGGCACCGGCGCCGCGGTCTCGGTACTGGGGTATCGCCTGGCCATGCTGGTGTCCGGCGGCCTGGCGCTGTGGCTGGCGGATCGCTGGCTGGGCTGGCAGGCCACTTACTGGCTGACGGCCGCGTTGATGCTGGTAGGCTTGGTCAGCACCCTGCTGGCGCCGGAGCCGGACCAGGCGATACCCAGGCCGGCCAGTCTCGAGCAGGCGGTGATGGCGCCGCTGCGCGACTTTTTCGGCCGCGATAACGCCTGGCTTATCTTGATGCTGATTGTGTTTTATAAGCTTGGCGACGCTTTTGCGCTTAGCCTGAGCACGACCTTCCTTATTCCGCGGCGTAGGGTTTGACGCCGGTCAGGTGGGTATGATCAATAAAAGCCTGGGCTTATTGGCGACGATCATCGGCACGCTGGCGGGCGGGCTGCTGATGCAGCGGCTGTTGCTGTTCCGCGCCCTGATGCTATTCGGGCTCCTCCAGGCGGTCTCCAATGCCGGATACTGGGCGCTGGCGGTGACCGATAAACACCTTTGGTCGATGGCCGCGGCAGTATTTGTCGAAAACCTGTGCGAAGGCATGGGCACCGCGGCCTTCGTCGCGCTGCTGATGACGTTGTGCAACAAATCCTACTCCGCCACCCAATTCGCCCTGCTGTCGGCGCTGGCCGCCGTCGGCCGGGTCTATGTCGGCCCTCTCGCCGGCTGGTTCGTTGAACTGCACGGCTGGGCCTGGTTTTACCTGTTCTCCGTCGCCGTTTCATTTCCCGATCTGGGCCTATTGATGCTGTGCCGCACCACGTTGACCGCGACGCAGCAGACCGGCGATTTCCTGCGACGCGGCCATTTTAGCGCCGGTTATCGCCTGGCGCAGCGCCTCTTGGCGACCGGCGGCGCGCTGGCGCTGCAAATCGACGCGCGTGACGTTGCCTTTCCTTTCCTGAACTCCGTGAGTTTCTGGTTCTTCGTCGTCGGCGTCATCCTGATTAACGTCTCTCTCGGCGTGGGTGAATTCGCCCAAACCGGCTGGGTGGCTTATCCGCCGCTGGCGGGCAAGGAGTACAGTCCCGGCGTCGGGGTTGATTACTGGATCTGGAGTATCCAGATAGCCGGTATCGGAACCACCCTGACCGGCGTTAACTTCTTCGCCACCATTCTGCGCATGCGCGCCCCCGGCATGCCGATGATGAAAATGCCGGTCTTCACCTGGGCCGCGCTGTGCACCAACGTGCTGATTATCGCCGCGTTCCCGATTTTAACCGTGACCATCGTACTGCTGACCCTGGATCGCTATCTGGGTACCCATTTCTTCACCAAGGATATGGGCGGCAATATGATGATGTACGTGAATCTGTTCTGGGCCTGGGGCCATCCGGAAGTGTACATCCTGGTGCTGCCGGTGTTCGGCGTGTTCTCGGAAGTGGTGGCCACTTTCTCGAAAAAACGCCTGTTCGGCTACACCTCGCTGGTATGGGCGACCATCGCCATTACCGTGCTGTCGTTCTGCGTTTGGCTGCACCACTTCTTCACCATGGGCTCCTGCGCCAACGTCAACGCCTTCTTCGGCACCATGACCATGATCATCGCCATCCCGACCGGGGTGAAGATTTTCAACTGGCTGTTCACCATTTATCAGGGTCGCGTGGTGTTTAACTCGGCGATGCTGTGGGCCATAGGCTTTGTCATCACCTTCTCCATCGGCGGGATGACCGGCGTGCTGCTGGCGGTGCCCGGCGCCGACTTTGTGCTGCACAACAGCCTGTTTTTGATTGCCCACTTCCATAACGTCATTATCGGCGGCGCGGTCTTCGGCTGCTTCGCCAGGATGACCTACTGGTTCCCGAAAGCCTTCGGCTATACCCTGAACGAAACCTAGGGCAAACGCGCTTTCTGGTTCTGGATTATCGGCTTCTATGTCGCATTCATGCCGCTGTACGCATTGGGCTTCATGGGGATGACCCGTCGTTTGAGCCAGCAGATCGACCCCGTCTTCCATCCGCTGCTGATGGTGGCCGCCCGCCGCCGGCGCCGCGCTTATCGCGCTGGGTATCCTGTGCCAGGTGATCCAGATTGTGGTCAGCGTGCGCGATCGCGAAAAGAACCGCGACCTGACGGGCGATCCGTGGGGCGGTCGTACTCTGGAGTGGGCCACCTTCATCTCCCCCGCCGTTTTATAACTTCGCCATCGTGCCGGAGGTGAATAACCAGCGCGATGTGTTCTGGCAGATGAAAGAAGAAGGCACCGCTTATCAAAAACCGCTGGCCTATGAGCCGATCCATATGCCGAAAAACACCGGCGCTGGTGTGGTTATCGCCGCCTTCAGCCTGGTGTTTGGCTTTGCCTTGATCTGGCATATCTGGTGGCTGGCGATCGTCGGGTTTGCCGGCATGATCGTGACCTGGATAGTTCACAGCTTCAATGAAGGCGTGGATTATTACGTGCCGGTAGAGGAAGTCGAGCGTATTGAGAACCGGCATTTTGACCAAATCAGTGAAGCGGGCGTGAAGAATGTCAACTAAGATCCTATCCAATCATGATACCGCCCATGCCGAGCATGGGCACCACGATGCGGGAGCCAATAAAGTATTCGGTTTCTGGATCTACCTGATGAGCGACTGTATTTTGTTCGCCACCCTGTTCGCCACCTACGCCGTTCTGAGCAACAGCGTGGCGGGCGGGCCGACGGGCAAAGAGATTTTCGAGCGGCCGTTCGTCCTGGTCGAAACCCTCTTCCTGCTGTTCAGTAGTATCACCTACGGCATGGAGATCCTGGCCATGTACCGCGGCGACAAGAGCCGGGTCAACGTCTGGCTGGGCCTGACTTTCCTGTTCGGTCTGGGCTTTATCTGCATGGAGCTCTACGAGTTTCATCATCTGATTGCCGAAGGCTATGGCCCGGATCGCAGCGCCTTCCTGTCCGGCTTCTTCACGCTGGTGGGCACCCATGGTCTGCACGTCACCTCCGGCCTTATCTGGATGGTGGTGATGATGGTTCAGGTCTCCCGTCGTGGTCTGACCCCGGTCAACCAAACCCGCCTGCAGTGCCTGAGCCTGTTTTGGTACTTTCTTGACGTGGTCTGGATTTGCGTCTTTACCGTGGTGTATTTAATGGGGGCACTTTAATGAGTCATGCATCCGCAGGGCATACCGGCGCCAACCACGGCAGCCATAAGTCCTATCTGATTGGTTTTATTCTCTCCATCATCCTGACGGTGATTCCGTTCGCCATGGTGATGCAGGGCTCCGCCAGCGAAAGTACGCTGATAGCGGTGCTGGTGATTTGCGCCGTGGTGCAGATTGTCGTGCATCTGGTGTATTTCCTGCACTTCAATACGTCATCCGAGCAGCAGTGGAACCTGATAGCCTTTGTATTTGCGGTGATGATCATCGCAATCCTGGTGGTCGGCTCCTTGTGGATTATGTGGTACCTTAATCACAACTTGATGGGCCACTAACAGAGCGCAACGGTAATGATTAAGCAATACCTGCAAGTAACAAAACCAGGAATTATTTTCGGTAATCTAATTTCTGTCATCGGGGGCTTTTTGCTGGCTGCAAAGGGCCAGATAGACTATGCCCTGTTTCTCGCCACGCTGGTCGGTGTATCGCTGGTGGTCGCCTCGGGTTGCGTATTTAACAACTATATCGATCGCGACATCGACCGGAAAATGGAAAGGACCAAAAACAGGGTCTTGGTGAGAGGGTTGATTTCTCTGAAAGCCAGTCTGGTTTACGCTACGGTGCTGGGTATTGTCGGTTTTGCACTGCTGTATCTGGCGGCCAATCCGCTGGCCATGTGGCTGGCGGTAATGGGCTTTATCGTCTATGTCGGCGTATACAGCCTGTATATGAAGCGCAAATCCGTCTACGGTACTCTTATCGGCAGCTTGTCCGGCGCCGCGGCGCCGGTGATTGGCTACTGCGCCGTCAGCGACCGGTTCGACACCGGCGCATTGATTTTGCTACTGATCTTCAGCCTGTGGCAAATGCCGCACTCTTATGCCATCGCCATCTTCCGTTTCAAGGATTATCAGGCGGCGTCGATTCCGGTGTTGCCGGTAAAACGCGGCATTTCGGTCACTAAACACCATATTACCCTGTATATCATCGGTTTTATGGTGGCGACGCTGATGTTGACGCTGAGCGGTTATGCCGGCTACAAATACCTGATTGTCGCCGCCTCGGTCAGCGTTTGGTGGCTGGGCATGGCGCTACAGGGCTATAAATCCGCAAATGACGATAAAGTCTGGGCGCGCAAGCTGTTCATCTTTTCGATCGTTGCTATCACCTTGCTCAGCGTGATGATGTCGGTGGACTTTATGGTGCCTTCCGCCACCAGCCTGCTCGCCTACGTCTGGTAGCCATCCGCCTTACCCTCTTTCCGGCAGGGCGCAGGCCCTGCCCTCTTCCTGTCCTTTTCACCTCATTGTCAGCCATGGCCGCCGGAGCTGCGACGGCGCCGCGCTCCGACTATCGCCACGCCCGCCGGACAAAGGCGTATGACGTTAACATCTGTTAAATATCATTCCATTTCCCGTCATGCGTTAAGGCATTACAATGGCCCGGTAAGATATTTCGAGGTAGTGATGAACGACACAAAAATGACCGGCATGGAGCTGCGGGCCACCTGGGGCCTGGGTACGGTATTTTCACTGCGCATGCTGGGCATGTTCATGGTATTGCCGGTATTGACCACCTACGGCATGGCCTTGCAGGGGGCCAGCGAATCGCTTATCGTCGGCGGCTTGCTGGTCTTCGCTCTCGGCAGCGCCATTGCCGTGCTGACCGACAACATTTGGGGGGTGATACTCGGCCGCGCGTTGCAGGGATCCGGTGCAATTGCCGCCGCGGTAATGGCGCTGCTGTCGGATTTGACCCGCGAACAAAACCGCACCAAAGCGATGGCGTTTATCGGCGTTAGCTTTGGCGTGACCTTTGCCATCGCCATGGTGGTGGGCCCGATCGTCACCCACGCCATCGGACTAAACGGCCTGTTCTGGGGCATCACCGCGCTGGCGCTGGCGCTGGCCGGCGTCGTGCTTACCCTATTGGTGGTGCCCACCGCCGGCGACCATACGCTCAACCGCGAGTCGGGCATCGTGCGCGGCAGCGTCGGCAAAGTCCTGGCCAATCCACAATTGCTAAAACTCAATATGGGTATTTTTTGCCTGCACGCCATGCTGATGTCGAGCTTCGTCGCCTTGCCGCCCATGATGGCCGGCGCCGGCTTTTTGCTTAGCGAACAATGGAAAGTGTATCTGATCACCATGCTGGTTTCGTTTGCCGCGGTGGTGCCGGCGATCATTTACGCCGAAGTTAAGCGCCATATGAAGCGCGTCTTTCTGGGTTGCGTGACGCTGCTGCTGTTTGCCGAGCTGGTATTGCTCGCGGCGGGCAACCATCTGTGGGTAATGTTCGCCAGCATCCAACTGTTCTTTCTGGCATTCAACGTTATGGAGGCCCTCTTACCTTCGTTGATTAGCAAAGAGTCACCGGCCGGCTATAAAGGGACCGCTATGGGCGTGTACTCCACCAGCCAGTTTCTCGGCGTTGCATTCGGCGGCACGCTCGGCGGTTTTCTGTTTCAGCTTCAGGGGGCGTGGCTGGTGTTTCTGGCGGGGGCGGTAATAGCGTTGGCCTCGTGGGGGGTGAGCGCGACGCTGCGTGAACCGCCCTACGTCAGCAGTCTGCGCATTGCCCTGCCCGGTCGCGCGGCGGCCGATAATCAACTGGCGCAGCGTCTACAGGCGCAGCCTGGCGTAACCGAAGTGGTGGTGGTGCCCGAAGAGCGCAGCGCCTACATCAAGGTGGATACCAAACAAATCAACCGCGCGGCGCTGGAAAAGGCGGTGGCGGTCTAACGCCGGCGTCGCCGCCCAATCAAGCGCCGCAGTCGCAAGCCGCCCGTTGTGCGGCCCTCACCCGTGGTCTTGACGGCAGCATCGTCAAAGGCCGCAGCTCGTTAAAACGGCAAGCGCCCTCACGCCTCGCCGCGCCGGGAAACGGCAGCGGCTAGCGAAAGCTTACGGCGCGGGAACAGCACAACGATCGGCGCCGGCGGGGCATTAATCGCGGAAGTTGGTGAATTGGAAGGGTTGACCCAGCTCCCCGCCTTTGACCAGCGCGATAACCTGCTGCAGGTCGTCGCGGGCCTTGCCGGTGACGCGGACCTGCTCGCCCTGGATCTGCGCCTGCACTTTCAGCTTGCTGTCTTTAATGAGTTTAACGATTTTCTTGGCCAAGCCGGTTTCGATCCCCTGTTTGAGCTTCGCATCGACGCTGTAGGTTTTCCCGCTGTGCTCCAGTTCGTCCGGCAATTCGATAGCGCCGCCTTCAATGCCGCGCTTGACCAGTTTTTCGCGCAGGATTTCGATCAGTTGTTCCACCTGAAAATCCGATTCGCTGGCGGCCTTGATGGTCTGATTTTTTTCATTCAACTCAAAGCTGGCCAGGACATTGCGAAAGTCCCAGCGGGTGCTCAGTTCGCGATTGGCGTTTTCCACCGCATTACGAACTTCTTGCATATCAATTTCTGACACGATATCAAATGAGGGCATACTGTGGCTCCGGCAAGGCAAAATTTGCCCATATCATACCTTCAAGGGCAAAGAGATAAAAGACGGGATCCCCGCGGCACGTTACGCGCTGGCGCGCCGGGAAAATCTGTGGCACAGCAGAAAAGTCTATACTTATGGCTCCAGGGTGATGTGCGGCCGGAGCCCTATCATTTCGCTACAGGGTAAGGAAAATGAAAATTACCGTTCTGGGTTGTGGCGCATTGGGGCAGCTATGGCTGGCGGCGCTCAGCCGCCAGGGACATAGCGTCCAGGGATGGCTACGGGTGCCGCAATCGGTTTGCGCCGTGGACGTTATCAGCCCGCAAGGGCGGGAAAGCCGTTTGCAACTGCCCGCCAATAACGCCGAGCATTTGGCTAAAAGCGATCTGCTGCTGGTCACGCTGAAAGCCTGGCAGGTGTCGGGGGCGGTGCGGGCGCTGTTGCCGCAGTTGCGGGCCGATTGCGCCATCTTGCTGCTGCATAACGGGCTCGGCACCCGTGAAGAATGACCCACCCTGGTCCAGCCACTGATCATGGGCACCACTACCTATGCCGCCCACCGAGAAGAGGCCAAAATTCACCATGTTTATGCCGGCACGACCCGCATCGGGCCCGGTAATAGCCAGGCGCAACAGGCCAGCGCCATTGCCGAAGTGCTGCACCACGCCCTGCCTGAGGTCGCCTGGCACAACAATATTACCGCCTCCAGTTGGGTCAAACTTGCCGCCAACTGTGTGATTAATCCCCTGACCGCGATCCACGATTGCCACAACGGCGAGCTGGTGCGCTATGCGGCGGAAATCGAGGCCATTTGCCGCGAGGTGGCGATGGTGATGGACCGCGAGGGCTACCATACCCATTACGAAAGCCTGCTGTTCTATGTTGGCCAGGTCATCCGCAGCACCGCCGATAATGTCTCCTCCATGTTGCAGGATGTCCGGGCGCAGCGGCATTCGGAAATTGATTATATCAACGGCCATATTCTACGGCGCGCACGGGCTGAGCGGGCCGGAGAACCAGCGACTGTTTGATTTGGTGAAACGCAAGGAGGAAAGCTATGGACAAAACGATTCTTCTCTGTCTGGCAGATGGTAGTGAAGAAACCGAAGCCGTCACCACCTTCGATCTGCTGGTGCGCGCCGGTTTCCAGGTGCGCGCGGCCAGCGTCAACGGCGATGGCGGGCTGACCATCGCCGGATCGCGCGGCGTACGTCTGCTGGCCGACGCGCCGCTGGCGGACGAGCCCTATGACGCCATGGTACTGCCCGGCGGTATGCAGGGCGCCGAGTGCTTTCAACGCAGTCCGTTGCTGGTGGCGTGCGTGCGCCGTATGCATCTCGATGGTAAATTGGTGGCGGCGATCTGCGCCGGCATTGGTGTTGCAGTACCATCAGCTGTTCAGCCAGGCTAATATGACCGGTTTTCCGGCGCTTAAAGACCGCATCCCCGCCGAACGCTGGGTGGATCAGCGGGTGGTCTATGATGCGCGTTATCGGCCCCTCACCAGCCAAGGGCCGGGGACGGCTATGGATTTCGCTCTCAAAATCATTGAGTTACTCGCCGGCCGGCCGCGCGCGGCCGAGGTAGCGGCGCAGCTGGTGCTGCCGCAGGGCATTGACAGCTACCAGGATTAGCAACGGGCCAGATTGAGCCGCAGCTGCGGTTCAGCGCGGGCCAAGAGTGCGGATCAGGGTGAGCGGTCGCCGTGGCGTTGAACGAAAAGCGCGCTCCAGATAGCGGCATGAAGGCGGGCACGGTCTGCTCACCGCGCCCGTGAGGCTTTACGGGCGGTAAACCTTCACATTATGAAAACCCTGCTCGCGCAAATAGAGCGCCTGCAAGCGGCTCATCACCCCGCGATCGCAGTAAAGCAAGTAATATTTACTCTGATCCAGATCGCCAAATTGGCTGCCCAGTTTGTAAAACGGCAACGTCTGCACTGCCACATTGTCCAGCGACAGCGGGCGGCCTTCCTGTTCATCCTGCGAGCGGATATCCAGCACGACATCGCCACTGCCCAATTCGGCGGTCGTTTCCACTTCGGTTATCGGCGCGGCGGCCGCGGCGGCGTCAATCTCGTGGATATCCAGCACCTGCGCCTGCGCCACCGCCGCGTCCAGCACGGCGAAATCGAATTGCCCCTCTTCCTGCTCGATGCGGCTTTTCACCGCCCGCACGGTCGGGCTTTTGGAAATCACCCCGCAATATTCCGGCATGGTTTTCGCGAATTCTTCCGTGCCTATCTGGCGCGCCAGCGTGATGATATGCTCTTTGTCATGGGAGATGAGCGGACGCAGGATAAGCGTATCCGAAGCATTATCAATCAAACGCAAATTGGTCAGCGTCTGGCTGGAGACCTGCCCCAGCGCCTCGCCGGTCACCAGCGCCTGGATCCCGTAGCGCTCGGCCATGGCCGACGCCGCGCGCACCATCATACGTTTTAGCACTACGCCCATCTGGCCATCGTCCACCTTTGCCAGAATCTCATTCACTACCGGCTCGAAATCAAGGGACACAAAGCGGACTTTATGCGACAGACCATAACGGCGCCACAAATGATACGCCACCTGACGGACGCCGATCTCATGCGCTGCGCCGCCAAGATTAAAAAAGCAGTAATTCACCCTACAGCCGCGGCGCATCAGCATGTAACTGGAAACGCCGGAATCGAAGCCACCGGAAATCAGCGACAGCACATCCTCCTGGGTACTGATAGGGAAGCCGCCAAGGCCTTCGAGGCGTTCGGTTATCAGCAGTAGTCGGTCGTTATCGATTTCCAGCAGTACCGTTTCGTCCGGATGGGTCAGTTTAACGCGGGTATTTTCCACATTCTGGTTCAAACCACCGCCGACGTAGCGCTCGACATCCTGCGACGTGAAATCGTGCGTGCCGCGGCGTTTTACCCGCACGCAAAAGCTTTTGCCCACCAGATGGTCGCGATACATCGCCAGCGTTTGCAGGTAAATATCGTGCATATCCTGCCAGGGACGCTCCTCCACCGCCAGAATGTGATGGATCCCGGGAATGCGGGTCAACGCATCGGCCACCTGAGGACGACGGAGTTCATTGCCGGTGCGCACCTCGATATGATCCCAATGGCGTACCACCGCCACCGACTCATCGCACTCTTTGAGAATATTGCGGATATTGCTGGTAAGAATTTTAATAAAGCGCAACCGCACGGATTGACTTTTTATCGTGATTTCCGGAAACAGTTTGATGATAAACTTCATGGCGATAGTCGTTATTTGATCATTAAAGAGTCACGCGTCGCAACACGTTATATAATGGGGCATTGGCCCACGTTAGCCCTGGCGTCGACCTCTCGGCCCTGCGGCGCGGAGTATACCACTTTATGCCGTGGGATTAAGGCGCAATTTGCTTATCACCGCACTCTGGGCTAACGTGGGCCGCCACCCGCGCCTTCGCTATTGACCGGTAGGATACAGATCATGCCAAAAAAAACTGAACAACCCGTCAGTTTTGAAACTGCCCTAAAAGAGCTGGAGCAGATAGTCACCCGCCTCGAATCCGGGAAATTGCCGCTGGAGCAGGCGCTTAACGAATTCGAGCAGGGCGTGCAGCTGGCGCGCCAAGGTCAGAAAACGCTGCAACAGGCGGAACAGCGGGTGCAAATCTTGTTAAATGACACGCCAGACGCACAGCTTATTCCCTTTGCGCCGGAAAATGATGCGCTATGATCGATTTCGCCCGCACGTTAGAAGATAGCCGCCAGCAGGTGGATGCGGCGTTGGAACACTATCTGCACACCCTTACCCGCCAGCAGGCGCCGCTTGTCCAGGCCATGCGCCACGGCGCTCTGCTGGGGGGCAAACGGCTGCGGCCCTTTTTGGTTTATCAGACCGGCCGGCTATTCGGACTCACGCCCGCAAGCCTTGACGCGCCGGCGAGCGCGATTGAGTGTATCCATGCCTATTCGCTGATTCATGACGATCTGCCGGCGATGGATAACGATGCGCAGCGCCGCGGTTTGCCAACCTGCCACGTCAAATTCGGTGAAACTACCGCCATTCTGGCCGGTGATGCGCTGCAAACGCTGGCTTTCAGCATCCTGGCCGATGCGGAAATACCTGAGGTCAGCGCACAGGATAGGCTGCAAATGATCTCGACCCTGGCCGCCGCCAGCGGCGCCGACGGCATGTGCCTCGGGCAGGCGCTCGATTTGGCGGCGGAGGGTCAGCAGGTATCCGCCGCACGTCTGGAGACGATTCACCGGCACAAGACCGGCGCCCTTATCCGCGCCGCGGTGCGGATGGGCGCGCTGGCGGCCGGCGAACGCGGCGGCCCGGCGCTGGGCTATCTCGATCGTTTCGCTGCCGCCATCGGCCTGGCTTTCCAGGTACAAGACGATATTCTTGATGTCGTGGGCGACAGCCAAACCACCGGCAAGCGGCAGGGAGCGGACCAGGAATTAGGCAAAAGTACCTATCCGGCCCTGCTGGGACTGGACATGGCGCGGGCCAAGGCTCAGGATCTGTATCACGAATCGCTAGCATCCTTAGAATGTGTCGCCGCACTCGGTTATGATACCGCCACGCTGGTGGCGCTGGCGCGCTATATTATTGAACGTGACAAATAAGTGATGTGGTTTTTTACACCTCAGATATGAGTACCCCATGAGCCTTGATACAAAGAAATACCCGACGCTGGTCCTGGCCGATAATCCTATGGAGCTGCGCCAGTTACCCAAAGAGTGTCTGGTGGCGCTGTGCGATGAGCTGCGGCAATTTTTGCTCGACAGCGTCAGCCGCTCAAGCGGCCATTTCGCCTCGGGGCTGGGGACGGTGGAACTGACGGTGGCGCTGCATTACGTCTACAATACGCCGTTCGATCGGCTGATTTGGGATGTCGGCCATCAGGCCTATCCGCACAAAATCCTGACCGGACGTCGGGATCGCATCGCCACCATCCGCCAGCGCAACGGCCTGCATCCGTTTCCGTGGCGTGGCGAAAGCGAATATGACCAGCTTTCGGTAGGCCACTCCTCCACCTCCATTAGCGCCGGGCTCGGCATGGCGGTGGCCGCGGAGCATGAGGGATTGGGCCGCCGCACGGTCTGCGTTATCGGCGATGGCGCCATCACCGCCGGTATGGCGTTCGAGGCCATGAATCACGCCGGCGATGTCAAATCCGATTTGCTGGTGGTGCTTAACGACAATGAGATGTCCATTTCGGAAAACGTTGGGGCGCTCAATAACCATCTGGCGCAGATCCTGTCCGGCAAGCTTTACTCTACCCTGCGCGAGGGCGGCAAAAAGGTGCTGTCCGGTATTCCGCCCATCAAGGAGCTGGTGAAGCGCACCGAAGAGCACATTAAGGGCATGGTGGTGCCCGGCACGCTGTTCGAGGAGCTGGGATTTAACTATATCGGCCCGGTGGACGGCCATGATGTGCAGGGTCTGGTGCAGACGCTAAAAAATATGCGCGCCAAGAAAGGGCCACAGCTGCTGCATATCATGACTAAAAAAGGCCGCGGCTATGCGCCGGCGGAGAAAGACCCCATTAGCTGGCATGCAGTGCCGAAATTCGATCCTCAAATCGGCACCCTGTCGAAAAGCGGCGGCGGATGCCCCTCCTACTCGGCCATTTTCGGCGATTGGCTGTGCGCCACCGCCGCCGGCGACGATAAGTTAATGGCGATTACTCCCGCCATGCGCGAAGGCTCCGGCATGGTTGCCTTTTCACGCCAATATCCGCGCCAGTATTTTGATGTCGCCATCGCCGAGCAGCATGCGGTCACCTTCGCCGCGGGTCTGGCCATCGGCGGTTATCACCCTGTGGTCGCTATCTACTCCACCTTTTTGCAGCGTGCCTACGATCAGGTGATCCACGATGTGGCGATTCAGAATCTGCCGGTGCTGTTCGCCATCGATCGCGGCGGTGTCGTGGGCGCCGACGGCCAGACCCACCAGGGCGCGTTCGATCTCTCTTATCTGCGCTGTATTCCCAACATGGTCATCATGACGCCCAGCGACGAAAACGAGTGCCGTTTGATGCTGCACACGGGATATCACTATCGGGCTGGGCCGAGCGCGGTGCGCTATCCGCGCGGTAACGGCACCGGCGCCCCGCTCAGCGAGCTGTATGAATTGCCGCTGGGGAAAGGGGTTGTGCGCCACGAGGGGGTCGGCGTGGCGATTCTCAACTTCGGTACCTTGTTGCCCGAGGCCGAGGAGGCGGCAAAGGCGCTGAACGCGACGCTTGTGGACATGCGCTTCGTCAAACCGCTCGACGGCGCGCTCATAAAGGAGCTGGCCGCCAGTCATCAGGCGCTGGTGACGGTTGAGGAGAACGCCATCATGGGCGGTGCCGGCAGCGGCGTGAACGAATTCGTCATGCACCAGCGGCTGCAGGTGACGGTATTGAACATCGGCCTGCCGGACCATTTCATCCCCCAGGGGGGCCAAGAGGAGATCCGCGCCGATCTGGGCCTCGACGGCGCTGGGATCCGCCGGCAAATCGAGAACTGGCTGGCCTAAGCCCGCGGCGCGGTGCGGACTCCGTTACCGGAAGCCTCCCGCCCCGCCCCGCGCTGGCGTCAGTTTTCCGGCGTAGACGCCTGAGCTGAGTCTCCCGGCGCTGAGCGCCCATGACACCTCTACGCCCCCGCCAGCCGGCGCTGTCCCCTGCCCCGGTTTTATTTCGCACAGGCCGGCGGTATCGCCCGCGCCGCTTTTAATCCGCTTTTGCGCCATTTGTGCCGTTAGTCACGTAAAGCCGTTATCGGTTGCCCGCGTCGCCGGCGCCGGCGCCTATACTTATTATTTCCCTCTACGGCGCTTTTCATCTGGAGATGATTATGGAATATACCACCCTCGGCCAGACCGGCCTGCGCGTGTCCCGCCTGTGTCTTGGCTGTATGACGTTTGGCGAACCCGAGCGCGGACGCCATGCCTGGACCTTGCCGGAAGAAAGCTCGCGGCCGCTCATCCAGCAGGCGCTGGAGGGCGGCATCAATTTTTTCGATACGGCCAATAGCTATTCCGACGGCAGCAGCGAAGAGATCGTCGGCCGGGCGCTGAAAACCTACGCCCGCCGCGAAGACGTGGTGGTGGCGACCAAGGTATTTTTTCCGACCGCCGGCCTCTCTGGCGGCTTGTCCCGCGCCAATATCCTGCAGTCGATCGATGATAGCCTGACGCGCTTGGGCATGGACTATGTCGATTTACTGCAGATCCACCGCTGGGACTATGACACCCCGCTGGAGGAGACGCTGGAGGCATTGCATGATGTCGTGCAATCCGGTAAGGCGCGCTTTATCGGCGCCTCCTCGATGTACGCATGGCAATTCGCCCGCGCGCTATACCGCCGATTTGCACGGTTGGACGCGGTTTGTCAGCATGCAGGATCAGTACAATTTGATTCAACGGGAAGAAGAGCGGGAAATGCACCCGTTGTGCCTGGCGGAAAACATTGCCGTATTGCCGTGGAGCCCGCTGGCGCGTGGCAGGCTTACCCGGCCCTGGGGCGAAACCACCGCCCGGCTGGTGTCTGACGAATTTGGCAAAACGCTGTATGGACACAGCGAGGATAATGATGCCCGTATCGCCGAACGGGTCGGCGTGATTGCCAAGGTCCACGGCGTCTCGCGCGCGCAGGTGGCGCTGGCGTGGATGCTCAGCAAGCCGGCGGTGACGGCACCCATCGTTGGCGCGTCGCGCCCGGCGCAGCTTGCCGAGCTGCTGCAGGCCACGGAGGTCAAGCTGGACGGCGAAGAGATAGCCGAGCTGGAGACTGCTTACTTACCGCACCATGTGGTGGGCTTTCGCTAGGGTAGCCGGCGTTTCCTCCCGCCGCCGGCACAGGGGAAACGCCCTAAAACAGCGGCCAGTGATGCCCGACCCAGTAAAGGACGCCGGCGGCGATGATCCCGGCCACCACATCGTCGATAATGATGCCCATGCCGCCATGTACCTTGCGATCGAACCAGCGAATCGGCCAGGGTTTCCAGATATCCAGCAGTCGGAACAGTAAAAAGCCCGCCAGCACCCACCGCCAATCGTTTACCGGTAAGGCCATCAGGGTAATCCACATGCCGACGAATTCATCCCAAACGATGCAGCCGTGGTCGTGGACCCCCATATCCCGCGCCGTCTGATGGCAAAAGTAGACGCCCAGGCAAAGACTGAACATAACCGCTAGCGAATACAGCTGCCACGGCAGCAGCACCAGCAGGCACCAAAACGGAATCGCTGCCAGCGAGCCCACGGTGCCGGGCATCCAGGGGAACATGCCGCTGCCGAAGCCCGTTGCCAGCAAATGCCAGGGGTTGGAAAGGTTAATCCGCCGCTTGGCGGCCAGCATATCCATCGTCATTCACTATCGTCCGTTTTGAAATGGTCATACCCGTGCCAGTCATACTCTACCGGCTGGTGATGGCGCATAAATTGTATCCCTTCGCTGCGCGGACCGATCTGGCCGATGCAGGTAAACGGCGCGCCGGTATGGCCCAGCGCGACATCCAGCGCGCCGCGATTAATTTCGGGCACCGTAAAGCACAGTTCGTAATCTTCACCGCCGCCGAGCGCCCAGCGCAGCGCCTGATCGGGCGTGGCGTGGCGCCGCAGCGCCGCAGAAGTGGGAACATCGTCGAGGTTAATGCGGGCCCCGCAGTCGCTACGGGCAAGAATGTGGCGCAAATCCGTGATAATACCGTCGGAGATATCAATGGCGGCGCTGGCGAGGTCGCGCAACGCCTGGCCCTGTAGAATGCGCGGCTGCGGGCGCAAATGGCGGGCCAGCAAATATTGCCTATCCTCCGCATCCTTTACCTGCAGGCGATTTTGCAGTATCGCCAGGCCGGCAGCGCTATCCCCCAGCGTGCCGGTGACATAGATCCAGTCGCCTATTCGGGCGCCGTCGCGGGTCAGCGCGCGGCCGGAGGGAACTAAACCCTGGATGATCAGCGTCAGGCTTAACGGACCGCGGGTGGTATCGCCGCCAATGAGCTGCATATCGTAGTAATCCAACTGCTGGAACAGGCTATCGCTGAAGGCAGCCAGCCAACCCTCGTCTACCGAGGGCAAGGTCAGCGCCAGCGACAGCCAGGCCGGATCGGCGCCCATGGCGGCCAGGTCGCTGAGGTTGACCACCAGCGACTTATAGCCCAAATCAGAAGGGCTGATGTCCGGCAGAAAATGCGTGCCCGCCACCAGCGTATCCGTACTGACGGCAATCCATTTTTTTTCAGCTACCGACAGCAGCGCACAGTCATCGCCGATGCCCACCACCACATCCCGGCGCGTGCTGCGCATCCGGTTAAAATAGCGGTCAATGAGGTCAAACTCACCACATGCCATACTCTGTCCAAATTTGTGTTGGTGCTGGCGCGGCGTAACGGTGGGACCGGCGACGCCGGCCCCGCCCCGCTATTTTCTGTTGGGACGAATCTCTGGGGCCACCTTGTCCAGCACACCATTAATAAACTTATGACTCTCTTCTGCGCCAAAGGTTTTGGCCAGCTCGATAGCTTCGTTGATGGCGACCTTGTAAGGCACATCCTGGCGCTTGTTCAGTTCAAACAGCGCAATGCGCAACACGGCGCGCTCCACGTGACCGAGCTCCTCCAGCTGACGTGAAAGATAGGGCGCCATCAGCTTATCCAGCTCCTGGGCATTCGTCGCCGCGCCGGCATACAGCTCACGGAAATAAGCGACATCCACATCCGACGTGTCCTGCTCCGCCAGAAACTGGACTTCGATATCGGCGATGTCGTTATGTGATAATTGCCATGAGTAAAGCGCCTGGACGGCACATTCACGAGCACGGCGACGAGCGGCTGGTTTCACAAAATTCCCCTTTCCTTTACTTACGCTTTGATGGCTTGCAATACGTTGATCATTTCCAGCGCGGTCAGTGCGGCTTCCGCGCCCTTATTGCCGGCCTTGGTGCCGGCGCGTTCGATGGCCTGTTCGATACTTTCGGTGGTCAGCACTCCGAACGCCACCGGCAGCGCGGTGCGCGCGGCGACCGCGGACAGCCCGGCGCTGCATTCGCCGGCGACGAATTCAAAATGCGCGGTGCCGCCACGGATAACCGTGCCCAGCGCCACGACGGCATCATAGTTTTTGCTATCGGCCAACGCGCTGACCGCCAGCGGTAATTCGTAAGCGCCCGGCACCCAGACCACGGTGATATTTTCGTCTTTGACCTGGCCGATGCGTTTCAGGGCGTCGACGGCGCCATCAAGCAGGCTGTCATTGATGAAGTGGTTAAAGCGCGCAATAGCGATAGCGACGCGCGCATTGGGAGCTGCAACAACACCTTCAATAACGTTCATGGTTATCCTTACAAAATGGCAAATAGCTGAATCGTCTCGCGAGGGAGCGGATTCTAACATAATACTTTGTCCGCTGCGCGGGCCAATTAAACACCCTCGCCGGGTTTCAAACGCAGGCGGATATCCGGCCCCACCTGCCGGACGTCAAGCAGCGTAAACCCCGGCGCCGCGTTAAGTTGTTGCAGTCCCGGCAGCAGACACAGAGGGCGGGCGTCGGCGCCGAGCAATTTCGGCGCCTGGTACAATATCAATTCATCCACCAATCCGATGCTCAGCAGCGCGTCGGACAGACCGGCGCCCGCCTCAACCCACAGGCTGTTGATCTGACGGTGGCCCAGTTGCATCATCAACACCACCAAATCAAGCTGCGCGCCATCCGGCCCTTCGCGCGCCGGCAGTTGAAGCTGCTCGACGGACGCCGGCCACGACAGACCGTCCGGCGCAAGGCGTGCCAGCCAGGTTCGCCCTTCCTCATGTGCGACCCGATGAGCGGGCGTCACGCGGTTGGCGCTGTCGATGATCACTCGCACCGGCTGACGCAACCGATCTTGGGGATAGTGAGCCTGAACATCCTCCGGCAGCGACGGCCAGCGCACCGTCAGGGCGGGATCGTCCGCCAGCACCGTGGCGGCGGTGGAAAGAATAGCGTCGCTTTCGGCACGCCAGCGCTGAACATCCCGCCGCGCCTCGGGGGAGGTAATCCACTGGCTCTCCCCGGAAGCCATGGCGGTGCGGCCATCGAGCGATGCCGCGAGCTTGAGCCTGACCCAGGGAAAACCGGTGCGCATGCGTTTGAGAAAGCCCGGGTTTACCGCTTCCGCCTCGGGCAACATCAAGCCGTGGCGGACATTAATGCCCGCCTGCTGGAGCCGGTAGAAGCCGCGGCCCGCGACCTGCGGGTTGGGATCGGGCATCGCGGCCACCACCCGCGCCACGCCGACGTCTATCAGCGCGTCGGCGCAGGGGGGCGTGCGGCCGTGGTGGCTGCAGGGTTCAAGGGTGACATAGGCGGTGGCGCCGCGCGCCGCCTCTCCCGCCGTGCGCAGCGCATACACTTCGGCATGCGGCTCGCCGGCGCGCTGGTGATAACCTTCGCCCACAATGCGTCCATCGCGGACGATAACGCAGCCCACGTTAGGATTGGGCGCGGTAGTAAAGCGTCCGCGGCGCGCCAGTTCAAATGCGCGCGCGAGAAAAACCTCATCATGCTCCATAGGAGGGTCCTTAAGGGTGACGCTAGTCCTGCAGTCGGGCGATCTCTTCGCCAAACTCGCGGATATCCTCGAAGCTGCGATAAACCGAGGCAAAGCGGATATAGGCGACCTTATCCAGTTTTTTCAGCGCGTCCATCACGAGATTGCCGATCATTTTGCTCGGCACTTCGCGCTCGTCGGTGGCGCGCAGCTGGGATGATGTGGTTGATGGCCATTTCGACATCGTCGGACTTGACCGGCCGCTTTTCCAGCGCTTTCAAAAAACCGCTGCGCAGCTTTTCTTCGTTAAAGGGTTCGCGCACATCATTGCTTTTGATGACTCGAGGCAGCACAAGTTCCGCCACTTCAAATGTCGTGAAGCGTTCATTACAGATGACGCACTGCCGGCGGCGGCGCACCTGGGTTCCTTCCCCCACCAGACGGGAATCTATCACTTTGGTATCGACTGCAGAACAAAACGGACAATGCATAGCGCTTCCTGGCCAGCTGATTAGGGATAGGGTAGTTTAGCGCGAACTCCGCCGAGGACAAAGCAACAGTACTTAAAGCGGAACCGGCGCCGCAGAGTTATCGCTATTGACGAGAGAACGCGGCGCACCTCATGACTTTCCGCCGCTTAACGGCTAAACTGAACGCAACCGTTGAAAAAAGGAAATTGCCGCTATGACAATCAGTTATCGCGCTAGTTATGCCGTTGCCGCCCTGCTGTTGCTTACCGGCTGCGCCAGCCGGGAAGAGGCCCAACAGGTGCCCAAACTGCACAGCGAAGTGGGGCATTTGAACCAGCGTTTGCAAACGCTTACCAATTAGGCCGCAGCGCTGGTGGCGCAAAACGAGCAAAATCAGCAGTCGACCCGCGGTATCTACCTGTACCCTGCGGCAAAAACCGCGGCGGACGTGCAAAGCGAGGCGGGCAAATTGCGGGTCTCAATCAGTCAGGTAGAGGCGGAAGCCAGCGGCTCGCGCGCGGGATTGTGGATTGGGGACAGGTGGATGCGGCCACGGGTAAGCCATTGACCGCCGATGCGCTTAGCCAACCGATTTCCGTGCCGGCCTCGCTGTTGCCGAGGACCGAGGCCACTATCGAACTACAGATGTCCGGCCTGACGCCGGAGCAGGTAGCCTTTATCCGGCTGCATGATATTCAGCGGGATAAACCATGATAAAAACCATAAATATCAATGCGTTGATTTATTTTTTAGCTCAAAAAATAGGCGACAAAACACAACAAAGCACGACAATACACGACATTTTTATCAATAACTTACCGCTCATTTCGACTTGCCGACTACGCCAGAATCGCCAAAATTTGACCGCCCAACTCCCCATATTTGACGAAGGAAATCCCATGCGCTATAGTCGCCTTGCATCTGCAAATTCAGGTGCCGGGATTAGCCTCCTGCCAATTCTCATACCGCGCCAATGAACACGCCGCGAGCGTATTTTTTATTGGCCCCAGCCAAGCCACATGTCAATGGTGGCTCAGGGAGGGGAACCGAAAGGTTCGCCAGGTGGTATGAGCTGGTAAGGCTAACCCTGTCTGGGCTACCACCCAAGATTAGCCTCTGAAGTGGTAGTTGAACTACTATCATACTGTTGGAGGTCATCATGACCGCATTAGCTATAAGCCCTTTCACATTTGAAAATCATCCAGTCCGTATCCTACTAAAAAATGGCGAACCATGGTTTGTTGCTCAGGACGTCTGTGATGCTTTAAAAATAATCAATAGCCGCGATGCATTAGGCAAGCTGGACTATGATGAAAAGAGCCTGTTTAGAAATTTGTGTATTTGCCTGATTTTGATATGTTCAATCCAACATCAAAAACAGGTTAATTTATGGACGAAAAACAGTTGCAGGCTCTGGCTAACGAACTGGCCAAAAATCTCAAAACCCCTGAAGATCTCAGTCACTTCGATCGGCTGCTGAAAAAAATTAGCGTCGAAGCAGCTCTCAATGCCGAAATGACCCATCACCTCGGCTACGATAAAAATCAGCCTAAACCGGGGACCAACGCCCGCAACGGCTATTCCACAAAAACCGTTACCACTGGCGATGGCCCGCTGGCGCTGCGTACTCCGCGCGATCGTGACGGTTCCTTTGAACCGCAACTGGTGAAGAAGAACCAGACCCGGATTACCGGGATGGATAACCAGATTTTATCGTTGTACGCCAAAGGGATGACCACCCGCGAGATCGCCGCCGCGTTCAAAGAGCTGTATGACGCCGATGTCTCGCCGGCGCTGGTCTCAAAGGTCACCGATGCGGTCATGGAGCAGGTTGTCGAATGGCAAAACCGGCCTCTGGATGCAGTCTATCCCATTGTTTATCTTGACTGTATCGTTCTAAAAGTCCGGCAGGACAGCCGCATCATCAACAAATCTGTGTTCCTGGCGCTGGGCATCAACATCGAAGGCCAGAAAGAGTTGCTAGGTATGTGGCTGGCCGAAAATGAAGGCGCAAAGTTCTGGCTGAACGTGCTGACAGAGCTGAAAAACCGCGGCCTGAACGATATCCTTATCGCCTGCGTAGACGGGCTGAAAGGTTTCCCTGACGCTATTAACGCGGTGTATCCGGAGGCGCGGCTCCAGCTGTGTATCGTACATATGGTGCACAACAGCCTGCGGTTCGTCTCCTGGAAGGACTACAAGGCCGTCACCCGCGACCTGAAAGCTATCTATCAGGCCCCTACGGAAGAAGCCGGCTTGCAGGCGCTGGAAGCGTTCTCCAGTGCCTGGGACATCCGCTACCCGCAAATAAGTCGAAGCTGGCAGGCAAACTGGGCCAATCTGGCCACGTTCTTTGCCTACCCAACGGACATCCGCAAGGTGATCTACACGACCAACGCCATCGAGTCGTTAAACAGCGTGATCCGGCATGCCATCAAAAAGCGCAAGGTGTTCCCGACTGACGACGCAGTGAAAAAGGTGGTGTGGCTGGCGATACAGGCGGCCTCACAGAAATGGACAATGCCTTTGAGGGACTGGCGCATGGCAATGAGCCGCTTTATTATCGAGTTCGGTGACCGCCTGGACGGTCACTTCTGAGAAAAGGCATTTACACAGAATCGTGTACAGGGTCTCGGAACTGCAGCAACAGCACGCGGCGACCCAATTGGCCCGCCTGGGCGACGCAAAACATGCCCGCCGCGCCGGCGCCGATGACCACCACTTCAAACTGTTCTGCCATTATCTCGCTCTGCTTATACTCTTAATGGGCGACCTGACCCGCGGGCGCCAAGACTGCGGCCCGATTGTAATGGGCCCGGCGGCATATTGCTATGGTAACAAAATGCTAGCTTGGATAAAAAAGCGTATCTTGCTGAATTTGAAAGTTTATAGGGGGTAGTACATGCTTGTCGGCGGCAAGTTTATTAAAAAAAGGTTATATTTTCCTTTTCCCCTGGCCCTCTTGTCGCAGATAATGCGGCCCGTTCATGTCCAAACAATGGCGTAACTCTCTATGCTACATCTATTCACCGGCCTGGAATTCCATACCAGTCTAATGTTGGTGCTCGCATTAATCTTTGTTCTGGTTTATGAGGCCATCAATGGCTTTCATGATACGGCCAATGCCGTAGCCACCGTTATCTACACCCGCGCGCTGCGCTCTCAGCTGGCGGTCGCCATGTCCGGGGTGTTTAATTTCCTCGGGGTCCTGATGGGCGGGTTGAGTGTGGCCTATGCTATCGTTCATTTCTTGCCGACCGATCTCTTGCTTAACGTCAGTTCTGCCCACGGTCTGGCAATGATGTTCTCCATGCTACTGGCGGCTATTTTGTGGAATCTCGGCACCTGGTATTTCGGCCTGCCGGCCTCCAGCTCGCACACCCTTATCGGCGCAATTATTGGCATCGGTCTGACCAACGCTCTGGTGAGCGATAGCTCGGTGGTGCAGGCGCTGAATATCCCCAAACTGATTGAGATCTTCCTTTCGCTCATTATCTCTCCACTGGTGGGGTTGGTGCTGGCGGGCGCGATGGTTTTCGTTCTGCGCCGCTACTGGAGCAGCACCAAAAAACGCCGCCGGATCCATCTGACCCCGGCGGAGCGGGAGAAAAAGGACGGTAAGCGTAAGCCGCCGTTCTGGACCCGTATCGCCTTGATCTTCTCCGCCGCCGGGGTGAGTTTTTCCCACGGCGCCAATGACGGCCAGAAAGGCATCGGGCTTATCATGCTGGTGCTGATAGGGGTTGCGCCGGCGGGTTTTGTGGTCAATGTGAACGCCAGCGGCTACGACATCAGCCGCACCCGCGATGCGGTTAATCATTTGCAGCAGTATTATACGCAGCACCCCAGCGCGTTCACCCACGTCGTCGGCCCCGCCGTTCCCCCCGCTGCCAGCGGCGCGCCAATGGCGAATGGTCAAATGCTGGATCCAAGCATCGCCCCCCAAACGCAGGAATTTCATTGCGACCTGTCGCGGGCGTTGTTCGCCATTAATCGCGCCTCGCTACTGCTGGGCAATCTGGACAGCTACGAAACGCTCAATGCGGATCAGCGCTTCCACGTACGGCGCCTGCTGATGTGCATCGCCGATACCACCGATAAAGTGGCGAAGCTGCCGGAAACTTCCGCCGCGGATAAACGTTTCCTGTCAAACCTGCGTCAGGATCTGCTGTATACCGTGGAATACGCGCCGATATGGATCATTATCGCCGTGGCGCTGGCGTTATCGTTGGGCACCATGGTTGGCTGGCGCCGGGTCGCTACGACCATTGGCGAGAAAATTGGTAAAAAAGGCATGACCTATGCCCAGGGGCTATCGGCGCAAATGACCGCGGCGGTGTCCATCGGCGTCGCCAGCTATACCGGCATGCCGGTGTCGACCACCCACGTGCTGTCGTCCGCGGTGACCGGCACCATGGTGGTGGATGGCGGCGGCGTGCAGGGCAAGACCGTGAAAAACATCCTATTGGCCTGGGTGCTGACGCTACCGGTGGCGATCATTCTGGCCGGCAGCCTCTACTGGCTGGCGTTAAAGCTGATTTAACCGCCGCCACATAGGGCAGGACGGCCAATCGGCCGTCTTTTTTTTGCCTGCGATTCAGTGCCAGATTGCCAGGGCGATGAGGCTGACCACAATGGGACCGCACAATGCGCTGGTCAACATAAACTGCCCCCGCACGCGCTCACAGCGGCGAATGAATTCCGGGTCGTGGTGATCCAGATAGTGCTGGGCGAAAATGTAGCGCACCAGACGCAACTGCTTGCTGGGCTGTCCATGAGCGGTAAAAAAACCACTGCCGTCGACATACTGATACAGCAGCGGATCGCAGCCGCGCAGCACTACCAGCAACGCACGCAACGAAGAATAATATCGAGTCATATTAATAATGCATACGACACATAAAGCCCAGAACAGCGCAACAGTGTTCATTATGATCCTCCCGGCAACATCCAAAACCGCCGCGAAGCCCGCCTACCGCGGGGTGGACAGCGGTTATAACCGATATAATGTAAGCTTACGACTGACAGACCATCTGAAGTTTGTTGCTATGCGCAGGGGAGCGGCGCAGATGAGAACTGTGAGATGGCATATTGTTCAGTGTAGAAAAATTTTGACAAAAGCCGCCAACCGAAGCGATAGAAATTATGCATTTTCGCAAAAAAAGTTTTACCGTGGCATCAGCTGAGGGCCGCCGGCCTCATCGGGGGGGAGATATCGCGACCCCTCTCGCAGTTGCGTGGGTTAGCCGCTTCGTTACCCGGTCGAGTGCGGCTATACTGAAAGAGGGACATAAAGACTGGAGATAGTGCGTCCGCTGTCGCCGGGGTCGCGAATTGCGACGAGAATAGACGAGTGACATTTTGCAAGGAGTCTGATTATGGCTTACAAACACATCCTAATAGCCGTCGACCTTTCACCGGAAAGTAACGTGCTGGTCGAAAAAGCCGTATCGATGGCTAGACCATATAATGCTAAAGTTTCCCTGATTCACGTTGACGTCAACTGCTCCGACCTGTACACCGGTCTTACCGATGTCAATCTCGGCGATATGCAAAAGCGCATCTCCGAAGAAACGCAGCACGCCATGACCCAGCTGTCGCAAAACGCCGGCTATCCGATTACCGAAACACTGAGCGGCAGCGGCGATTTGGGGCAGGTGCTGGTGGACGCCATCAATAAATACGACGTGGACCTGGTCCTGTGCGGACATCACCAGGATTTCTGGAGTAAATTGATGTCCTCGGCGCGCCAGCTTATTAACACGGTCCATGTGGACCTGTTAATCGTGCCGCTCAGCGATGACGGCGACGATGAAGAAGATATGGATGATATCGCCTGATAGGCGCGCAACGGCACCCCACGCCGGCCTCGTGACGCGCTGAAGGCAGAGGGTGGAATGCGTAATGCCGCGCGCGGCGCTACCTTAAGGCCGCGCGAAGCGCAGGCCCGCGAAGCTCCGGCTAAAGGCCGTGGTCTCGGTCAGCGTCTTGGCCGAAGGTCTTACTGTGTGCCAGCGCCTTAAAGGCGTCATGACCTTACCATTATGGACTATGGCCTTAGGTTGTGTGAGTCATGAGTTTGCCTATATAAATCATGGCCATAAATGGTATGCGTCATGGCCTTGCCTGTACGAATTATGGCCTTGCGGCTATACATCATGGCGTTGCGTAGTGTGAGCACTTCGCGCTGTTTCAGCGCTCCGCTCCGGGTCTGCGCATTGCCCTCGATGACGTCGACGTCATCTTCAGTGGACCGGGCATAAGTGGACACCGGGCACATTTTTTCTAAATTGCCACAGCCACACCCCAGACCGTTTGATCGATGCAGCGCTAGCCAGTTAATCATGCCCTCCCTCAAACGCCGTTCAAGCCAATTCGCTGCCCACTATGTTCGTCGTGGAAAAACCTGTTGCGGCCGTGGGGAGAGAGGGGAGAGTCGGCACGCGGACGCATGAGCCCGTACCGGATTCTGTGTAAATGCCTTTTCTCAGAAGTGACCGTCCAGGCGGTCACCGAACTCGATAATAAAGCGGCTCATTGCCATGCGCCAGTCCCTCAAAGGCATTGTCCATTTCTGTGAGGCCGCCTGTATCGCCAGCCACACCACCTTTTTCACTGCGTCGTCGGTCGGGAACACCTTGCGCTTTTTGATGGCATGCCGGATCACGCTGTTTAACGACTCGGTGGCGTTGGTCGTGTAGATCACCTTGCGGATGTCCGTTGGGTAGGCAAAGAACGTGGCCAGATTGGCCCAGTTTGCCTGCCAGCTTCGACTTATTTGCGGGTAGCGGATGTCCCAGGCACTGGAGAACGCTTCCAGCGCCTGCAAGCCGGCTTCTTCCGTAGGGGCCTGATAGATAGCTTTCAGGTCGCGGGTGACGGCCTTGTAGTCCTTTCAGGTGACGAACCGCAGGCTGTTGCGCACCATATGCACGATACACAGCTGGAGCCGCGCCTCCGGATACACCGCGTTAATAGCGTCAGGGAAACCTTTCAGCCCGTCTACGCAGGCGATAAGGATATCGTTCAGGCCGCGGTTTTTCAGCTCTGTCAGCACGTTCAGCCAGAACTTTGCGCCTTCATTTTCGGCCAGCCACATACCTAGCAACTCTTTCTGGCCTTCGATGTTGATGCCCAGCGCCAGGAACACAGATTTGTTGATGATGCGGCTGTCCTGCCGGACTTTTAGAACGATACAGTCAAGATAAACAATGGGATAGACTGCATCCAGAGGCCGGTTTTGCCATTCGACAACCTGCTCCATGACCGCATCGGTGACCTTTGAGACCAGCGCAGGCGAGACATCGGCGTCATACAGCTCTTTGAACGCGGCGGCGATCTCGCGGGTGGTCATCCCTTTGGCGTACAACGATAAAATCTGGTTATCCATCCCGGTAATCCGGGTCTAGTTCTTCTTCACCAGTTGCGGTTCAAAGGAACCGTCACGATCGCGCGGAGTACGCAGCGCCAGCGGGCCATCGCCAGTGGTAACGGTTTTTGTGGAATAGCCGTTGCGGGCGTTGATCCCCGGTTTAGGCTGATTTTTATCGTAGCCGAGGTGATGGGTCATTTCGGCATTGAGAGCTGCTTCGACGCTGATTTTTTTCAGCATCCGATCGAAGTGACTGAGATCTTCAGGGGTTTTGAGATTTTTGGCCAGTTCGTTAGCCAGAGCCTGCAACTGTTTTTCGTCCATAAATTAACCTGTTTTTGATGTTGGATTGAACATATCAAAATCAGGCAAATACACAAATTTCTAAACAGGCTCGGACGCATTGCTACTCTCTTTGACATTATCATTGCTGGATATGCCTGGCCCTTTGCTGTAGGGAACATTCGCCACAGGGATCGCTTACTAAAAGGAATTACTCTATGTTCATTCGACAACTTCACTATTTGATAGCGCTGGCGGAGCACCGCCATTTTGCCCAAGCCGCCGAGCATTGTTGTGTTTCACAGCTCTCTTTATCCACCGCGATTCGCCAGTTGGAACAGAAACTGGGTATCACAATCATTCAGCGCGCCCACCACTTCCAGGGGTTTACGCCTGAGGGCGGACGCGTGCTGGCTTGGGCAAAACAAACGCTCGCGTCTTTAGATGGCCTGAGGCAGAAAGCCGCGCTGGCACAAACGGTGGCGGGCGGCGTTCTGGCGATAGGCGCCATACCTTCGGCAATGCGCGTAGTATCCCTGTTAATCAACGAATACCGCCGCGAAATTCCGCGGCTGAGCCTGAAAGTGTTTGCGTTGAGCACCCGTGACATACTGGGCCGGCTAAAAAAGCATGAACTCCACGTCGGTATCGCTTATACGGAGCAGTGTCCGGCCGATCTCTATGAAGCCCTGCCGCTTTTCTCCGAGCGCTTTGTGCTTCTGCCGGCGTCGGCGTGACGCTGCCCGACAACAAGGTTTTGAGCTGGGCGGAGGTCGGTCAATTCCCTTTGTGCCTCTTCAATCACGAAATGCACAATCACCGGATCATCGAATACGCCTTCCAGCAGGCGGGCGTGAGTCCCACGGTCACGGTTGTCGTTGAAACCAACGCGCTCGACGTGCTTTATGAGATGGTAAGCCGCGGCCGGGTTTACAGCATTGCCCCTATTAGCGCGGTACCCGCCTGTTTTTTCACCCATGGCATAGGGATTCATCCCAGCATGCCGCAACCCGCGCCGGAGATAAGCCTGTTGCACTTGCGTCAGGAAAATTAGTCGGCGCTCCTTTGCAGCATTTGGGCTATGACCCCGCAATTTAATCTTCAGCATGCGCTCGACCAGGCGATAACCCGCCACGCCAGATAGGGGGTAGCTATCACGGGATGGTAGCAAACGATTAGACGATTTCGTCGCCATGGATCAGAGTAGATAGCGCGATAGCAACGCAATTCAAGCGCTTTCATTAGTCTAAGGATGGACTATGTCGAAGATTTTATGTGTGCTTTACCCCGATCCGGTGACCGGCTATCCCCCCGTCTACGCCCGTGACGCTATTCCGGCTATCCACGCCTATCCGAGCAGTCAGTCCACACCAACGCCATAGGGGCCGCTGGGTTTCATACCCGGGGCATTACCGGGGCATTAATAGGAAGTGTCTCTGGAGAATTGGGTCTGCGACGTTACTTGGAAAGCCACAGTCATGAGCTGGTCGTCACCAGCGATAAAGAGGGGGCGGACTCCGTTTTTGATCGCCACCTCCCCGACGCCGATGTCGTGATTTCACAACCGTTCTGGCCCGCTTATCTCACCGCCGAGCGCATTGCCAAAGCCCGCAAGCTCAAACTGGCCCTGACCGCCGGCATCGGCTCGGACCATGTCGATCTTAAGGCCGCGGCCAGCCGGGGTATTACCGTGGCCGAGGTCACCTTTTCAAACTCCATCAGTGTGGCGGAGCATGTGGTGATGACTATTCTGGCGCTGGTCCGAAACTATCTTCCCGCGCACCTGATGGCAAAAAACGGTGGTTGGAACATCGCCGACTGCGTGGCCCGCAGCTACGATATCGAAGGTATGCACTTTGGCACATTGGGTGCCGGGCGCATCGGCCAAGCGGTTCTCCGTCGGCTCAAACCTTTCGATATGACGTTACACTACTACGATCCCCACCGCTTGCCGGATGAACTGGAGAAACAACTCGGCCTGACTTACCATGAAACGCCCGCATCCCTGGTCAAGGTCTGCGACGTCGTCAACCTACAGACACCGCTCTATCCCTCTACTCAGGGTTTTGTCAATGACGCCTTTTTGGCCAAGTTCAAGCGAGGGGCTTATTTGGTGAATACCGCGCGGGGCGCACTATGCGATCGCGACGCCATCGCCCGGGCATTAACCTCGGGGCAACTGGCCGGCTACGGCGGCGATGTATGGTTTCCCCAACCGGCGCCGGTTGATCACTCCTGGCGCAGCATGCCGAATCACGGCATGACGCCACATATCTCCGGTACCTCGCTATCAGCACAAGCGCGTTACGCAGCGGGAACATTGGAGATTCTGCAAAACTTCTTTGACGGTAAACCTATCCGTAAGGCGTATTTGATTGTTGACGGCGGACGCCTGGTCGGGGCCGGTGCAAACGCCTATAAGCTTACTTAGACCCCTAAGCTTACCTGAAGCGACGGCGACCTAGTTTGACGCAGGTGGGTGTGCCTATTACAGGGGCGCTTAGATGTCCCTGAAGGGCAGCGTCGCGTATTGTTGGCCGTTAGCCCTTCACCGGGGGGTACCGTCCTGCGGCAGGTACAGATCAAAACGATGGTTCTTGGTGGTGATGGACGCCTGCGCGGCCACCCCCGCCAGCGGCGGCGCGTAATCAGGCCGTTTCACCACCACCCGGCGCACCGCCAGCGCGTTCAGGCTGGAGCCGTGATGCAGCGTCAGACGCTCCTCCAGCCAGGGACCCAATTCCGGATCGGCATACGCGCGGCACAGGCCGTCGTCCAACAGCGCCGCCGCCACCGGATGACGCTCAAACATTCGCACCCGGAAGCCCAGACAGGCAAGCACAAAAGCATCGCGCCCCAGTCCAGCGGTGGCGTCGACCACATCCGGCAACCATTGGCCTTTGACGCCCACCGCTTCGCCGCGCCCGCCACCGTAGCGACGCCGGTACGCCATGGCGCCGGTAACGAAGTCCACGGCAATCGCGCCCAGTTTCGGCTCGTCCCGCTTGCGCAGTTCCAGCCATTCAGACGTCATCACCAGCGCCATAACGGCCTAAGGATCGCTTATCAACCCCCAGCGCGCGGCCAGCGTCTGCAAACACAAGGGATCGACGCCGACCTCGCTTTGCAAAACAACCGAGCTCAAGCCCCCTATTCCCGGATGCCGTAATGACGCAGCATGGCATCCAGTTGCGGCTCGCGGCCGCGGAAACGGGCGAAGAGTACCATCGGCTCCTCGGAACCGCCGCGCGACAGTATGGTATCAAGGAAGGATTCGCCGGTGTCCCGGTTGAATATACCTTCCTCCTCGAAACGCGACCAGGCATCCGCCGCCAGGACATCCGCCCATAGGTAACTGTAATACCCCGCCGCATAGCCGCCGGCAAAGATGTGGCTGAAGGCATGGGGGAAACGTCCCCATGCCACCGTCGGTACTACCGCCACATGTTTTTTCACTTCCGCCAGGGTCTCCAGCACGCGCGCGCCCTGCTCCGGTTGGTATTGATAATGCATGCGGAAATCGAAGAGGCCGAATTCAAGCTGACGCAGAATAAACAGCGCCGCCTGATAATTTTTTGCTTCCAGCAGCTTGTTCAACAATTCATCGGGCAGCGGCTCACCGGTTTCATAATGGCCGGAGATAAACGCCAGTGCCTCGGGCTGCCAGCAATAATTTTCCATAAACTGGCTCGGCAACTCCACCGCATCCCAGGGTACGCCGCTGATACCGGCTACTCCCGGGGTATCGATACGGGTCAGCATATGGTGCAGCCCGTGACCGAATTCATGAAATAGCGTGGTGACCTCATTGTGGGTAAACAGCGCCGGTTTGCCGCTTATCGGGCGGTTGAAGTTACACGTGAGATAAGCCACCGGCTTTTGCAGCTCGCCGTCGGCTTTGCGCATCATGCCTACGCAATCGTCCATCCAGGCGCCGCCCCGTTTGTTGTCGCGGGCGTACAAATCGAGATAAAAACTGCCGCGCAGCTCTCCATGCTCATCAAACAGATCGAAGAAACGGACATCCGGGTGCCAGGTGTCCACATCGGTACGCTCTTTGGCCGTGATGCCGTAAATGCGTTTAACCACCTCAAACAGACCGCTGACGACCCGCGGCTCAGGAAAATAGGGGCGCAACTGCTCGTCGTTAATGGAGAACAGGTGCTGTTTTTGTTTTTCACCATAATAGGCGATATCCCACGGCTCTAGCCGATCGCGGCCGAAGTGGCTGTGCGCAAAGGCGCGCAGCTGCGCCAATTCCTGCTCGCCCTGGGGACGCGCGCGCCTGGCCAGATCGGTCAGAAAATCCAGCACCTGCTGGGGATCCTGCGCCATTTTGGTGGCCAGCGATTTATCGGCATAGTTCTCGAATCCCAGCAATTGCGCCAGCTCATGGCGCAGCGCCAGAATTTCACTCATCAGGGGGCCATTGTCCCATTTGCCGGCATCCGGCCCCTGATCGGAGGCTCGGGTGTTATAGGCGCGATAGAGTTCTTCCCGCAGCGCGGCGTTGTCGCAATAGGTCAGTACCGGCAGATAGCTGGGGATGTCCAGCGTTAGCAGCCAGCCTTCCTGCTCGCGGGCCTGCGCCTGGGCGCGAGCGACGGCAAGCGAGCTTTCGGGCATGCCGGCCAGCGCCTGTTCATCGATTATCAACTTGCTCCAGCCCATGGTCGCGTCCAGCACATTATTGCTGTAGGCCGAACCCAGCTCCGAAAGACGGGCGACGATCTGCCCGTAGCGCTGCTGTTTTTCCGCCGGCAGTCCGATACCGGACAATTCAAAATCGCGCAGCGCGTTATCCACCGCTTTTTTCTGCGCTACGCTCAGCTGTACATAATGCTGGCCGTCGCGCAGATTCCGATAGGTTTGATACAGACCCTTATGTTGCCCCACCCAAGTGCTGTATTCAGACAGCAGCGGCAGGCTTTGTTCATAGGCTTCGCGCAGTTCCTGACTGTTCTTCACCGCGTTCAAATGGCCCACCGGCGACCAAATCCGGCTCAAACGGTCATCCGCATCCGCCAGCGGCTGGCAGAGATTTTCCCACGTGAATGGGCCGGGCTGGGCCACGACTTCCTCAACGGTGTGGCGGCAGTGCTCAAGCGCGGCTTTCACCGCCGGCACGACGTGCTCAGGACGAATAGCGGCAAAAGGGGGCAATAAAAACGAGGTCAGTAACGGATTAGTCATAGCGCAGTCCTGATGTTCGTGAAGAGCCAATAGGATTAACATGAGGCTAACTATAGCGAAAATCAATGGTGAGCGAAGCGTATCGGCCGCCGCGCGGCGCGACTGGTCATTTTCCCTCCGCCGGGTACCGACCCCGGCGTGATTGAGCGGCGGTTTCCAGCATTTGTCGCGGATTAGCGATTAATTGCTTGATCTGATGCAGGTAAATGTTCAGTAATTAGGATATGAATAGTTATTATTAACACATAAATACGCATCTCGCGTTATCTGAGGACGGGTATCACCATGCTAACTGCCTTTAACCGAATGTTGGACAAGCCGGATCTGGGGAAATTGCTGCTACGGTTTACCTTTGGCGCCATGATGTTGCTTCACGGCATACACAAGCTGTTATTCGGCATTACTGGCATCATCGGGATGGTTCAGGCCCACGGGATGCCCGCCATCGTCGCCTATGGTGTATTCCTGGGGGAAATCATTGTGCCATTGATGTTTATTTTCGGCATTCTGGTGCGACCCGCCGTGCTGATTTTCGCCTTCACCATGCTGTTTGCATGGCTGATTACCGAACCCAGCATCATTTTCACCCTAACAAATGTGGGTGCCTGGGGGCTGGAAAATATCGCTGTTTATCTTTTTGCCGGACTGGCCATCGCACTGTTGGGCTGCGGCCGCTATAGCGTGATGCGAAATCCCGCCTGGCGATAAGGATCGGCGCTCGTGAACCTGGCGCCGTAAGGGCGTGGGGCGGACAGACCGCAAGGCGCGGGACGGGTCCGCCGGCGAGGCCGGATGGACGAGGGGGTGGCGCCAGATAGACGGCATGGCGCGTCAAGGGAAAGCGAGGCGCCGCTCCGATTTACCGCGCCGCGACTCCGCTCGCGGCAAAACAGAATAAATGTCGCCGGGACGCGGCTTCGCAGGCGTTAACGCTGCCCGGTAATTGACGTCCCGGTCAGGTAGACGAAGCCGGATGCAGCGCACCCAGCTCATGGAAATAACGCTCTCCCCGATCACGCTCGTCGTCGCTGCCAGCATCGGCGAACAGCGTGATAACGCGCTGCGCCGGCGTCATCTCCTGCGCCAGTCGATAGGCGCTGCGCCAATTGGCCACGGCGGAAGCGCCAATACGGATCCCGGTCAAACGATAAAATTCATACATCGTGCTCAGCGATTCCTGCCAATTAATGTGATCAAACGGCACAGTGTCCAGCCCCGCATGGGCGATAAAGGGTTGCCGAAAACCGAACCCCATGCCGCCCGCGCCGCCCGCGCCGCCGAATTTATCCCTATCATTGGGGGGATCATAGGTTCCAAACGGCAATTCGCTGGGGGTAGTCCCGCGCACCACAAGCGACGGGTTATCCTGAATAAGCGCTTTATAAACGCCGCTTAAGGTACCGCCGGTGCCCACCGCCGCCACCCAGCCGTCCGCTTGCTCATTTGCCAGCTGGCGGCGGATCTCCTGCCCGGTCTGGTATTGATGCACCGCCACATTCACCAGATTCAGGTGCTGTGATAGCAATGTCCAGCCGGGATCGCGCAACCCTATTGCCTGAGCGCGGCTGATAAGACCCAGCAGAAAATAACGGCTTTCCACGGTGCTTAGTTCAGCGCCGGCCTCGCGCAGGAAGCCCACTAGCGGCGGCGGCGAACTATCGGGAATGATCAAATGTATCGGTATGCCGCACAGCTGGCCCAGTTTCGCCAGGGCTTTGCCCATGTTGCCGCCGGAGGCGTCCAGCAGCTTTAGCGGTCCGCGGCTAAAATCATGAAGATTTATCGCCTCACAGAACATACCGAACGCCGCACGATCTTTTACCGAACCGAACGGATTGACGAATTCATATTTCGCCAAAATTTGAGCACCTCCCGCGGGGCTGGGAACCGGTTGCAAGGGCGTATTGCCCAACGCCTGATAAAAGGGGATTAATGTCGGGAACAGGCTCAGCGCGCGGGCGGGATCCGGCGCGCCTTTGAGAGAATTGAACAATTCAAAATTCATGTGCTTTCCTTGGTTGCGGGCTAGGGGAAAATGACTGAATCATTCTTATTATTAGAACTGGCAATTTAACAGTTGGCTAGGGTGGGTCAACGCCTGTAAAATTAATGACTTATTGCTTTATGGTCGTCGGTTTTGGCGGCGAGGCGGTCAGCAAAACAGTCAGGAGACAGCGTGTATGTTTGAACTTTTCAAAGCAATCGGCCTGGGCCTGATGGTGCCGCTGCCGCTGGTGAACCCGCTCACCACCGTGGCGCTGTTCCTTAGCCTCAGTAAAAACATGACCGTGGAGGAGCACAATCAGCAGGCGCGGCTGGCGTCGGTCTATGTATTCGTATTCGCCATTATGATGGTCGCCTTTTATGCCGGTACGCTGGTGATGAATACCTTCGGGATTTCCATTCCGGGGCTGCGGATTGCGGGTGGGCTTATCGTCTCCTTTGTCGGTTTTCGCATGTTGTTTCCCGCACAGACCGATGATGATTCCGGTATCGCCGAAAGTAAGGCGCGCGAAATGCATAAGCATAAAACCACCAATATCGCCTTTGTGCCGCTGGCGATGCCGAGTACGGCAGGGCCGGGTACTATCGCCATGATCATCAGTTGGGTGTCTACCGTTAACGAGGATGTCTATTTCGCCCCCTGGATCACCGCCCTGGCGCCGGTGCTGGTATTTCTGACCATCAGCGTGATTGTCTGGATCGCGCTGCACAGTTCAGGCGCCATTATGCATGTGGTCGGCGCCAGCGGTATCGAGGCGATTTCACGGCTGATGGGTTTTTTGCTGGTGTGTATGGGCGTTCAGTTTGTTATTAATGGCGTACTGGAGATCATTGCCGATTATCATGCCTGATGGCGGTAGCGGCGAACGGCGCAGGATCCTGCGCTCGATGAGCGCCCAACAGCTCAGAGCGACGTTGCTGCCCGCGGCATCAGCCATGGCGAGTGCCGCAACCGCCGCACCGCTCATGCATCTCCCCACCCGCCGGTGATTACGCATCAGACCGACATCGCGTCGCTAATTTCTGTTTCACTTCCGCCAGCAGCCAATAAAACAGGCCGGCCGCCAACAGCGAATTCAGCGACGGGATCCCCACATGAAAAGCGAAACCCACCATACTGCCACTCAGCCAGGCCACGATACCCGACCAGCCGATCACAGGCGTCGACGCCGCATCTGGCAGCGTGTGGCGCGCGCGCGTGGCATCCAGCAGCGTGCGGTGGGTGCGCAGCACGTAATAATCTACCAGCATGATGCCGGCGATCGGCGGGAACAGCACGCCGAGAAAAATGAGAAAGTCGATAAAATGACCAATGATGCCCAGAACCGAAAGCATCGTGCCGGTCAGCCCCAACAGCAGCGTCAGCCAGCGGTAGCGCCATTTGCGACGGCTCAGTCCGTCCAGCGCCGTCGCCAGACCAAGGCTTGCGGAGTACAGGTTGACGTCATTCACTTTGATGGCGGAAAGGATCACGGTAACTAAACCAATCCAGCCGGCGCTATGGGACATGATAGTGACCACATCCGCCGTTCCGAGCGCGTGGGCGACGATGATGGACATGCAATTTATAATTATCTCACCAACAACAATAGATGAAGTAATCATAAACAAAACGTGGTTCTTATTTTTACAATAGCGGCTGATATCGGGAGAAATTAACGCGCCGACAATGCATCCACCTGCCACCATGGTGGCCCCCTGACTTAATGACATCGCCGGGCCATTCGGCTGGCCATCAAAAAAATTAATCACATCGGGGCCACTGACAATATCGTATAAGATATACAGCACCACCAAGAAAAATAATGGGACGGAGATTTTCGCCGTCCAACTGAGTGCGGAAAAACCGTATAAAACTAACAGCGTGATGATCAATCCGGACACAACGGCGGCGGCAGGATAATTGAGCATGCCCTGAGAAGCATGCAGCAATCCATCGGCCAGCACCGAATTCTGCACACCAAACCAGCCTATTAGGCTTAGGGCAATAAATATGCCAATGATCACCGAGCCGATGCGCCCGAACCCGCACCAGCGGGCCAGCAGGCTGGTGCATAATCCCTCTTTCATCCCGACCAGCCCCATTCCCAGGCTGACGATTTCCAATATCAGGCTGCCGAGTACCGTCGCGAGCATAGCCTGCCCGAAAGTCATGCTGTGGCCTAACGTTGCGCCAACCATAAATTGCGATAAGGACGTCATCATCCCCATCCGCACCAGCGTGGCATTTAACAGACTCGCCCGGGAACTTGCCGGCACCCGATTATAGGCATGGTCATTTTTATTAATATCTGCTCCCTGCATTATACTCCTCCCTATTATTAAATACCGCCTAGTATCCTGAAGCGGTCTGGCATCACATGCACTAAATAATATGAATATTAAATGATTTGATATTTGAAGCGACGACGGGATCATAATGAAACACATTAATGAGTATTTCAACTCCTGAACACGACTCAGTTAGCCGCGACGTAATGATATTTATATTAAAATAGATAATACCATAATAAACGAACACGACATTTAACGATCGGCGTAACCAGGGCGTGTGCCTCCCCCCTATCAAGCCACCGGCGTCACGTTGTCGCAAGCGATTCTCACATTTGGCGCAAAAAGAGGGTAACGCGCAAGCCTTAAGCCGTTTTATCCCGTTGCTTCCCGCTTGGGGCTGGCGCCCGGCCATCGCTGCCTGATGCCTGATGACAAATGCTTAATGCCTGATAGCTGATGACAAATGACCGATTGCCACCCCAGCCACCGAGGGGCGAGGCGGGCACGCCTTTCTGGCATCAGAGTTCACAATAATGTGTGTCGTTTAATGTTATCATAATCCCTCCAAGATAAGGGAATACCGCCATTAACCCTCGCAAACCTCCCTTTTTCACGCATCTGCACGCCCTGTATTAGCGCGCTTTTGCGCCCCGCGCGGCGATGACGGCTGAAAACCTTCGCGCCCAGCGCGGGATCATGATGAGGGCGGGTGCGCCTTTCTGCGCTTCATGCTATAAGCGCCGAGGCGTAGGGAAGCTTCTAACCCCTTTCACACTCATCCTGATATAATCGTCCCTCTGGCCCGGTGTTTCGATGCTGTTCGTTCTTTGGTGATGTGCGCCGCGGGTCCTTGAAACATACCGGGGCCGGCAGGAGCGAACGACAGCATCGGCATTAATAAAAGACTCATTCAATCTTAAGTAGATATCAAACCTATGCTCAGCTATCGCCACAGCTTTCACGCCGGCAACCACGCCGACGTGCTCAAACATACCGTGCTCAGCCTCATCCTGAGCGCGATGAAGGAAAAGCCCTTCCTTTATCTTGACAGCCATGCCGGCGCGGGCCGGTATTTGCTTTCCAGCGAACAGGCCGAGCGCACCGGTGAATATCTGGAAGGCATCGCCCGGATCTGGCAACGTGACGATGCCCCGGCTTTGTTGGCCCCTTATCTGGAGGTGGTCCGTCATTTCAACCGCGCCGGCCAGTTGCGTTATTATCCTGGTTCGCCCCTGCTGGCCCGCCAACTGCTGCGCGGCGAAGATGAGTTACATTTGACCGAGCTGCACGTCAGTGACTATCCGCTGTTGCGCAGCGAGTTTCACAAAGATCCCCGGGCCTCGGTGCTGCGGGCTGACGGTTATCAACAATTGAAGTCCCAACTGCCGCCGGCCTCCCGTCGCGGCGTGGTGCTGATCGATCCGCCTTATGAGTTGAAAACCGACTATCAGGACGGGGTCAGCGCGATTCAGGAAGGCTATAAACGTTTCGCGACCGGCGTCTATGCGCTGTGGTATCCGGTGGTGCTGCGCCAGCAGGTAAAGCGCACCTTGTCGGCGCTGGAGCAAAGCGGTATCCGCCGTATTCTGCAAATTGAACTGGCGGTCCGTCCCGATAGCGACAGGCGCGGCATGATTGTCATCAATCCCCCCTGGAAACTGGAACAACAGATGAACGCGTTGCTGCCGTGGCTGCACCAGACGCTGGTGCCTTCTGGCCAGGGTCACGCTTTTGCGCGCTGGCTGATGCCGGAGTAAATAAGGCGGCCTATCAAAGGGATTGATGCAATCTTTGCGACAACGCGCGTTTGCACGTTACACTTGTGCCAACGATTTTGCTGAAGGAAACGCCCGAATGACCCGACATTACGATTACCTCACCATTGGCGGCGGCGGCAGCGGCATTGCGTCAATCAACCGCGCCGCCCAATACGGCCATAAATGCGCGCTGATTGAAGCCAAATACCTCGGCGGCACCTGTGTCAATGTGGGCTGTGTCCCGAAGAAAGTGATGTGGCACGCCGCGCAAATCGCCGAAGCGGTGAGGTTGTATGCCCCCGATTATGGGTTTAGCACGACTGTGGAAAAATTCGACTGGCGTACCCTGGTCGAGAGCCGCAGCGCCTATATCGATCGCATCCATCAATCCTACGACCGGGTGCTGGGCAATAATCACGTGGACGTCATCCACGGCTTTGCCCGTTTCGTCGATGCCCATACCGTGGAGGTCAACGGCGAACGCATCACCGCCGCTCACATTTTAATCGCCACCGGTGGCCGTCCCAGTAAAGTCGCCATCCCCGGGGCGGAATACGGCATTGATTCCGATATGTTTTTCGCGCTGGACGCCATGCCGGAGCGCGTAGCGGTGGTGGGCGCCGGCTATATCGCGGTGGAGATCGCCGGTGTGCTAAACGGGCTGGAGGCCCAGACCCATTTGTTTGTCCGCAAACACGCGCCGCTGCGTACCTTTGATCCGCTGATTGTCGAAACGTTGGTCGAGGTCATGCAGGCGGAAGGGCCGACGTTACATACCGGCTCGGTGCCGCGCTCGGTGACGAAAAACCAGGACGGCAGCCTGACTCTGACGCTGCACAATGACCAGCAATTCACCGTCGATGCCTTGATATGGGCCATTGGCCGCGAACCGGCCACGGATAATCTTAATCTGGCGGCGGCGGGGGTCGAAACCGACAGCACGGGCCATATCCAGGTGGATAAATACCAAAATACCAACGTGCCGGGTATTTACGCCGTCGGCGATAATACCGGCGCGGTGGAGCTTACGCCGGTGGCGGTTGCCGCCGGTCGCCGACTGTCGGAGCGGCTGTTTAACAATAAGCCGGAAGAGCATCTGGACTATACGCTCATACCGACGGTGGCATTCAGCCATCCCCCCATCGGCGCCATTGGCCTGACCGAGCCGGAAGCCATTGAAAAATATGGTGAGAAGGAGGTCAAGGTCTATAAGACCTCCTTCACTTCCATGTATACGGCGGTCACCCAGCATCGTCAACCATGTCGAATGAAGCTGGTTTGTGCCGGTCCGCAAGAGAAGATTGTGGGCCTGCACGGTATCGGTTTCGGCATGGATGAAATACTACAGGGTTTTGCGGTCGCCATTAAAATGGGCGCCACCAAACAGGACTTCGACAATACCGTAGCGATTCACCCGACCGCGGCGGAAGAACTGGTGACGATGCGTTAAACCTTTTATCGCTCCCGCACGGGCCAGCCTAGCTGGCCGTGTTCCGCCTTACCCCCTCTCTTCCTGCCAGATTGCTGTGGCGTGAAGGGGTCGACCCCCTACACTACGGCCGGGATAGTGGCCTTGCGCGAAAGACGTCGGCGGCATGCCGGCCCCTCAGTTGAGATCATTGGCTATAATTATTTTCACTACGACAATAACTTATGGGCTGACGTTGAGAGGGATTATGGCCGAAAAAAAACCGCATGCCGCCACCGCCCGTGAACCGGAAATTACCACGCCGCTGACCACGCTACATACCGGCCATGAGTCGATTGATAAGGTTGCACACCGCTTCGGACGGCTTATCGAAAAGATCAGCGCTTATCCGGTGGTGGCGCATATGATTCGCGCCGCGGAACGGTTTAGCGATCGGATGGGCAGCCAATTCGGCGCGGCAATCACCTATTTTTCGTTCCTTTCCCTGATCCCCATACTGATGGTGTCGTTTGCCGGTGTCGGTTTTTTCTGGCGTCCAATCCGGATATCCTCACCGATTTGAATAATAAAATCGCCGACAGCATCAGCGAGCAAACGCTGGCGAGCACGCTGAAGGACACGGTCCGAACCGCCGTGCAACAGCGCACGACGGTGGGGGTAACCGGTTTACTGGTGGCGCTTTATTCGGGTCTGAACTGGATGGGAAACCTGCGCGAAGCCATCCGCGCCCAGCTGCGTGACGAATGGGAGCGCAATCCCCAGGAGCAGGAGAAATTTTACCTGAAATACCTGCGCGACCTGGTTTCACTGATAGGGTTGGTGGTAGCGCTCATCGTCACGCTGTCGCTGACGTCTGTTTTCGCCGGAACACAGGATGCCATTATTCGGGCGATGGGGCTGGACACCGTCACCTGGCTGCGGCCGGTGATGGTAGTGACGGGCATGACGCTTTCGATGCTGGCTAATTTCCTGTTATTTCTGTGGATATTCTGGGTCATTCCGCGGCTCGCTGCTGGCGGGAATATGCCTTCCGGCCGGCTGAGGGGTGCCGCTGGAGTTTAGGACGTTCGCCGCCGAGGGAAAGAAGGCCCGGCGCGTCGAAATCACCCCGCATGCGGGCCAAACCGAGTTCTTGTGGTCAAGAATAGGGGCCGTCGAGCCGCCCGGACCATAGCGAATATGTCGACATTCACGACCATAACAATATAATGCGCTGCTTTTACGCACAATAAGCAGCTCATTACACCAACTTTTACATTTTAACAACCATAAACCAGCATTTATATCTGGTTGATAACTTTTCTTGCGGGTTTTTACAGAAATTAACTCTGTTGCAAACGCTTTCCTACGTGGTTTTCCCTGTCAGAACAGCAGGGCGAAAGATAATCTGCTACTGGCCGCCGGAAATGACTATTTGGTCAAAATTCAGCCATTGAAATGCCTTATTTCTCTGTCTAAGATGCCTATCTTTCCGTAGTTGACCAAATAAGAAACAATTATGCAAGTCTCAGCAGCACCGACTCTGGATTCCGACGCAGCAGCGCCCCCCGTCAATTCGCGGGGCAAAGTGATTGTTGCTTCGTTGATCGGCACCGCCATCGAATTCTTCGATTTCTATATCTACGCGACCGCCGCGACGCTACAATCGCTGGCCACCTTCGCCATCGCGTTTATCGCCCGGCCGATTGGCTCGGCGCTGTTCGGCCATTTTGGCGATCGCGCCGGCCGCAAAGTCACTCTGGTGGCCTCACTGCTCACCATGGGCATCTCCACGGTGGTGATCGGTCTCCTGCCGGGGTATGAAACCATTGGCGTGCTGGCCCCGCTGCTGCTGGCGCTGGCCCGTTTCGGCCAGGGTCTTGGCCTGGGAGGCGAATGGGGCGGCGCGGCGCTGCTGGCGACGGAAAACACGCGCTGTATGGCTCCTTCCCGCAGTTGGGCGCCCCTATTGGTTTCTTTTTCGCCAACGGCATGTTCCTACTGCTTTTCTGGCTGCTGACCGATGAACAGTTCATGAGCTGGGGCTGGCGTGTGCCGTTCCTGCTGTCGGCCGTATTGGTACTGATTGGGCTTTATGTGCGCGTCTCGCTGCACGAAACGCCGGTTTTCGTCAAAATCGCCAAGGCGCAGGTGCGCATGCCCATCGGCACCCTGCTGAAACAGCATCTGAAAGTAACCGTTATCGCTACGTTTATCATGGTCGCCACCTACACCTGTTCTATATCATGACGGTGTTTTCCATGACCCATGGAACGGCTCCCCTGCCGTGCGGTCTGGGTTTCTCGCGCAACGACTTTCTGTTGATGCTGATGATTGGCGTCATCGGTTTCGGCCTGATGGTTTCCCGTCGCCGGTCAATTGGCGGATAAATTCGGCCGCCGGCACACCATGATAACCATTACGGTATTGATTATGGCCGTTGCGCTGGTGTTCCCGTCGCTCTTGGGTTCCGGCAATATCTGGGTAGTCATGGTGTTTTTGTTGATAGGATTTATGGTGATGGGCCTCACGTTCGGCCCCATGGGCGCGCTATTGCCGGAGTTATTCCCTACCGAAGTTCGCTATACCGGCGCCTCTTTTTCCTATAATGTGGCCTCAATCATCGGCGCATCGGTCGCCCCGTATATTGCCGCCTGGCTCACCGCCAATTACGGGTTATTCTACGTGGGTATCTACCTGGCGACGATGGCCTGCCTGACATTACTGGCGCTGCTGGCGGCGCATGAAACACGGCACTGGGCGCTGTAAATTGCGCGGCTAAGCGGCCTGCCGGTAAAATAACGGTAATGACGGGCTGTCATCCCAGCGGATGCGGCCCGTTTTTTAATGCGGCGTAGAGAACACTAAGAGGGTGACCCATGACGTGGCAACAGATCAAATATGCGCTGCTGCTGGTGATTGTTATTCTGGTTGCGGCGCTCGGCGCCTGGCAATATTACGATACCTCCTCGCCAAAACATCCCGACGCGCTGTGGCGGATAGTGAGCGAAGAGTGCGTGCCGCACCAATTGCAGCGCGGGGATCCTTCGCCGTGCAGCGAAGTGAATACCGCCGCCGGCTATGTGTGGTGCTTAAGGATTTGGTGGGGCCGCTGCAGTTCTTACTGATGCCCACCGAAAAAATCAGCGGTATCGAAAGCCCGTGCTTGTTGTCCACCTCGACGCCCAATTTCTTTTATCTTGCCTGGCAGGCCAGACATTTTTTATCCGACAGGCGTGGTCAGGCGATCGGCGATCGTTTTCTGTCGCTGGCGATCAATTCCGCCTACGGGCGGACGCAAAATCAGCTGCATATTCATATCTCCTGCCTGCGGCCCGATATTCGCGAACGGCTGGATAACGATGCCGCCAGCATCAGCACCGATTGGCAGCCGCTGGCGCAGCCGGTGCTTGGCCATGAATATCTGGCCAAGCGCATTTCCGCGGCGGGGCTGGCGGCGCAAAGCCCGTTTTTGCGGCTGGCGCGCGAAGTGCCGGAGGCGTCGGAGGAAATGGGGGAATTCGGTATGGCGCTGACGCCGTTGCCCGATGGCTCGCTGGTACTTCTGGCCAGCCAGCGCAGCTTACTGCACCGAAATACCGGCTCAATTGAAGAGATCCAGGACCATAGCTGCATCATTCTCAAGGGTCATTGACCGATCCGGCGGCGGTATTGCCCCCGCCGCCGGTCATCGGTTACTTTTTGATATTCATGGCCCGCACTGATTATCATCGCCGCCGCTCGGTGAAATAAGTGCCAGAAGCGCCGCGGGCGATAAGCGGCCCCGGTTTCACACCGGCGGAAGGATTTTTAAACGTGCCGCGCACGTACAGCGGCGATCGCAGCGTAACGATGCGCGCGCCTTTACTGTCGGGATTGATCGACAAATCCAGTCGTTCGGTGCCAAAATTGGTGGTACCATCGACATGTATCACCGCATTTTCAGTGTCAAACAGGAACAGCCGCGGCTGCGCCAGGCCGTCATTCACATTGACGTCCGCCGCGGCGCAGTTGATTTTCACCTGATCGTCGCCAAACAGCTTGCCGACCACGTAATTGCCGACATTAAGACCGGCGATTTCCATTAAATTGCGGCTGATAATGCCATCGTTCATCAGCAGGCGCAGATTGCCGTTGCTGCTGCCCAACAGCGCCGCCACGGAGTTACCGGTGCCGTTGAATTGCGCATCGCCATTGAGCTGGCCCATACTGCTGCGCATCGCCTCGACGTTTGGAAATAGCGCCTTCAATTGCAGGCCGCGAGCATGAAGATCCGCGCGGCCGCGCATCGGCGTACGCTGCCCTTCAAGGCGAATGGTGGAGTTAAGCGTCCCGCGCGCCATGCCGAAGCGCAGCGGATCGAGCAACAGTTCGCCATTATCCAACTTCAGATGGGTATAGAGATCGCTTAACGGCAGCGCATCGCCATGCTCGATATCCTTACCGGTAAACTTGACGTCCGCATCCATCTTGGACCAGTTGGCGGTATCGAATTTATCATACGGCAGCACCTTATCAGACGGCTGTATCGACTTGGTTTTGGCCGCCTGTTTGCCGGATGCGGTACCGGAATCAGCGCCGATGAGCGGCCCCAAATCGGCAAAGCGCAGCCGATTGGACACCAGTTCGCCGGTTAACGACGGCCGCGGTTTGCCCTGGCGGTATTCCAGCGTGCCGTGGATATCGCTCTGGCCAATTTTGCCGTTGAACTTCTCATAACGATACCGACCCGCGTTTTTGCCTTTGAAGGAAGCAACCAGATGGCCGTCGGTGTTATAGGGCGGTGAATCCGGCAGTACCACCCCCGTCAAGCCTTGCAGATCTCCGAGATTCTCTCCGGCGAGCCGCAGGCGCAAATCCAGACCGCCGAAATTGAGCGGATCCTCCAGCGTACCGGTAAACGCTACGCGGGTTCTCCCCGATCGTACGTCCGCCTGTAGCGGGAACGGAGCGCCAGCATGCCGCCAATTTTGCCCGAGCCGCTAAGGGGTTCATTGTTGTAGGTTCCCTCCGCTTTCCAGCCGAAAATGTAATTGTCGGCAGTTTTCGCCGCCGCCTGTTTATCGTCGCCGCTGCCGGTCAGTTCGGCGAAGGCCACCGGTTTACCGAGCGGGTTTACCGTCAAATGGATATCCGCCTTGGCGATGGCGTTTTGATAATCGATCTTACCCCGATCGAAAACGATATCATCCACCTGGAAGGACCACGGCGAAACGGGTTTTTGGCTATCTTTATCGTCGCTGTTGGCCAGATTAAAGGTCCTGTTATTCTTACCGTTCGCCAATCGTTTTAACGACGCGTCCGGGCTAACCAGCGTGATTCGCGGCAGATACACTTCGCGGTGCAGCAGTGCTAAAGTGGCGATACTGGCTTCAATACGTTTCAGCCGGGCGGTGTAGTCGCCCGGTACGTCCTGGGGGTTGCCCAGCGAGATATCTTCCGCATGAATATGCGGCCACGGCACCCAACTGCGCCAGCCGCGCTCTTCGCGATGCCGGGACCATTGCACTCCCAAGTCGCCATTAATCGCAAAGGGGCGCTGAAGTTCAGTGGAGACTTTTTCATTGATGGTCGGTTTGAGGCGGTTCCAGTCAAAAGTGGCGATAAAAATCACGATCGCCACGATGAGCAGCAGCAGAAACAGCACGATCCCACCTATCACTTTCTTGGTCCGTGTCATGAATGTCGATATCCTCGTTAAGCTTCCCCGATGCATTAATCATAGTTGAGGATTACACGCCTGCCAGACTCAGCGGCGGGAAGGGGCGGTATTGCGCGCACAAAAGTAACGTGTCGCCAGTGGGTTACACCGGAGCGGCAACGGCGCGGTGTTTTGGGCTGGCCATGGCGCCGCTGAGGCTGAAGATGCGCTCGCGCGCGATAAAACGGGCCCGCCGGGTGAAGCGCGCGGCAGAAAACGCAACGGCGCCGGCGGGGATCTCGCGTTCATTAGGCGATTGCGCTAAGACGCCGTCTCACCCACCTGATGGACAATCGCCGGGAAAATGGCCGCAGTTACGATCCAGGTCATGATAAAGTAAAACAACGTTTCAGCGGCTATTGACTGCATCGGCCATTCTGTTGAGACTAGGTGCCTATATCAGCTTTCTCTTTTTCAATGGCGGGCAACCAAGCAATGACAACCAAAAACATCGCCGTTATCGGCGAATGCATGATCGAATTGTCGCAAAAGGGCAGCGACGTTAAGCGCGGATTCGGCGGCGATACCTTAAATACCTCTGTGTATCTCTCGCGTCTGGTTCCTGCGGCCCAGCTCAAGGTGCATTACATTACCGCGCTGGGCACCGACAGCTTCAGTGACGACATGCTGCAATCCTGGCAACAAGAAGGGGTGGATACCTCCCTCATCCAGCGCTTGGAAAACCGGCTGCCCGGCCTGTATTACATTGAAACCGATGCCCACGGCGCGCGAATCTTCTATTACTGGCGCAACGAGGCGGCCGCCCGTTATTGGCTGGAAAGCGCGTCATCGGATCAGATTTGCCAAACGCTGGCGGGCTTTGATTATCTCTATCTGAGCGGTATTAGTATCGCCATCCTATCGCCGCAGAGCCGCGAGCGGCTGCTGGCTTTGCTGCGGGCCTGCCGCGCCAACGGCGGCAAAGTCATTTTTGACAACAATTACCGCCCGCGCCTGTGGCAAAGCCGGGAAGAGACCCAGGCGGCCTATCGCGACATCCTCGCCTATACCGATATCGCCTTCCTGACCTTGGACGACGAGGATATGCTGTGGGGAAAACAACCGGTAGACGCGGTACTGGATCGCACCCGCGCGCTGGGTGTTGGTGAAATTGTCATCAAACGCGGCGCCGATGCCTGCCTGGTGTCGGAAGCCAGTAGGGAGTTACAGGAAGTGCCCGCGGTGAAATTGCCGAAAGAGAAGGTGGTCGACACTACCGCCGCCGGCGACTCTTTCAGCGCCGGCTATCTGGCGGCAGCGGCGGCGCCGCAGCCGAGAGCGGGCATCGTACCGCCAGTACGGTTATCCAGTACCGCGGCGCCATTATCCCACGCGACGTAATGCCGGCCCGCGCGGGCTAACGGTTTACGGATAGCCTGGTGCGCCGAAGGATGGCCCGTCAGGGCTAATACACCGCAGACGCGGGGCGCATCACTGATGCGCCGAATAACGGCCCGGTAGGACTTCTGCTCCGCCGGATCTGGAGCGCGACACGGCATTATTCGTTCCTGCCGGCGTCAGGAAGCCGGCGGAATATCGGTCACTTCCGGCTTGCTCTCGTCTATCGTCGCTGGCAGCGGGCCGGGGTCCATAATATGCTCGTAACTCTCCTGCAGCGCCTTCATGTTCACCTCCGGCTCGCCGTTTGGCTGCATCAGCACCAGCGTGGCGTTTTCGCCAGCTGAGCGCGCAATTCCTGATTAAGCATCTGTAGCGACAGCCCCCCGAGAAACGCGCGGCGCAGCTTCTGATACTGTTCCGGCGCGATATCCACCACCTCGTTTTGCTGTGAGCGCAGACGCTGGCTCATTGCTGGTACGGGCGTAAGTGGCGAACAAGGTACTCAGCTCAGCGGTTTTACGCGCCATCAGCGCGTAAAACTCCGATTGATTCAGGCCATTGTTGCGCACGTTGGCCAGCTCATGGGCGACGAAGGTCAGCGACGGCGTCAAATTGTCCGCCTGTGTATCAATGTGAATCGCGCACTGCGCGCGCAGATAATTCACATTGCAGTCAAAGCGCAGATTGGTTTGCTTCAGGTCACTTTCCTTTAGCGCCTGCTGCAAATGCATATGCAGCGCCTCGCGCGCTAAATCCCCGCACCAATAACGATTCAATGACTGTGAATCGCGGATAGGCTGCCACGGATTGTCCCAAACGAGTTTAAGACTGTCGTAATCGCCTTCGTCGCTGAACAGACTGACGGGCTGATGAGGCAGCGGCGACATTGTCGGCACGGTAGCCGGCGTATCGCGTTTGCCCTGCAGCGCGGAGAAGGTTTTGACAATCTGTTCGTTGAGGGCGCGACCATCAACGTTACCCACCACATACAGCGTCATGGCGTCGGGGGTATACCAGCGTTGATAGAAATGTTGCACCTGCTCGGCATCCACCGGCGATTTCGCCGCCGCATCCGGCCCGTGCGCCAGCAGTTGCGACCCTTTCAGGCGGTAATGCCACCAGCTGTTGCGCGGTTTATCCGGCACCGTAGCTACCGGATCCGCGGCCGCCAGCGCCTGCTGCACCGCCGCTGGGGTAATAGGGGTCTTCCCCTGTTGTGGTGGCTCAATCGACAGTTCTGCATTTTTACTTTACTTATTCTTTTGGCTGGAACTTGGACTTCTATATGGATGTCAAACGTATTTACGTTTAAAGGAATAACGTTCATGTCATGCTTAAAAAAATATGCATATGCCCCATTTATCTTACTGCTTCATGGTGTTGCAGCATCGGCCTCACCAAATATGATGTATAACACTGATAAGAAAGACTATTCACTGTCACCAGAGGTAACGCCAAAATTATCTTGGGAGAAAAGTGAGTCTCAAGTTGATAAAACTCAATATTGTCTTACCCCTAGCGATCCGGGATGCAGCAATATGTGGCAAAAGGAAAAAGAAAAGGAGAATGACGAGCGAATACAACATCACCAACAAAAAAAATTTTATAACTCCCTTAAATGATTGCTCAAAAATTCATATTTAGTTTCCCATAGTGGAACATTACGCCCAGCTTGAAACGTTCTTTGTTCCTGAAGCCCCGTGACTTGATCCTGAGCAGCCGTATTTTGCTGTTCAGGGACTCCGCATTCCCATTTGATACCCGGTTTTTCATTGCATTCAGAATGCCGTAAAGGCGTTTTGCCACCATGCGGGCAATGCTGGCCATGAGCGGTATGCCGGTGTCTTTAGCCATCGCCATCCATTCCTGCCACAGCTTACGGCTATGATTGTCATAGCGGCGGTGCCACAGATCGCGAGCAAGCTCTTTCATTACCCAGCACTGGCTCGTTTGGGGTAACACCAGCCGGGCAACTTCTAACCTCTCTGCCCGGCACCCGAGGCGATTTTGTTTGCTGTAAAACCATAGATAGCGTGAGCGGTGGGCGTCTTTCCTGTCTGATGACGGGATCTGTTTCATCTCAGCCTGACGGGTTTTATCAACGACGGCGCACAACATTTTTGCCACATGGAAATGATCGAAAGCGATTTTATCGACGGCATTGGGGAGATGGATGCGGGCTGCACTGATATAGGTCATGTTCATGTCCATAGACAGCGTTTTTATCTCATCAAGCTGGTGATCTCTCAGGCTGCGCAGATAACTGGCAAGGCTTTCTACACCGCGGTCGTCGGTCAGTTGCAAAGCGCGTCCCTGCCTGTCAGGAGCCTGTTTAGAAATTTGTGTATTTGCCTGATTTTGATATGTTCAATCCAACATCAAAAACAGGTTAATTTATGGACGAAAAACAGTTGCAGGCTCTGGCTAACGAACTGGCCAAAAATCTCAAAACCCCTGAAGATCTCAGTCACTTCGATCGGCTGCTGAAAAAAATCAGCGTCGAAGCAGCTCTCAATGCCGAAACGACCCATCACCTCGGCTACGATAAAAATCAGCCTAAACCGGGGACCAACGCCCGCAACGGCTATTCCACAAAAACCGTTACCACTGGCGATGGCCCGCTGGCGCTGCGTACTCCGCGCGATCGTGACGGTTCCTTTGAACCGCAACTGGTGAAGAAGAACCAGACCCGGATTACCGGGATGGATAACCAGATTTTATCGTTGTACGCCAAAGGGATGACCACCCGCGAGATCGCCACCGCGTTCAAAGAGCTGTATGACGCCGATGTCTCGCCGGCGCTGGTCTCAAAGGTCACCGATGCGGTCATGGAGCAGGTTGTTGAATGGCAAAACCGGCCTCTGGATGCAGTCTATCCCATTGTTTATCTTGACTGTATCGTTCTAAAAGTCCGGCAGGACAGCCGCATCATCAACAAATCTGTGTTCCTGGCGCTGGGCATCAACATCGAAGGCCAGAAAGAGTTGCTAGGTATGTGGCTGGCCGAAAATGAAGGCGCAAAGTTCTGGCTGAACGTGCTGACAGAGCTGAAAAACCGCGGCCTGAACGATATCCTTATCGCCTGCGTAGACGGGCTGAAAGGTTTCCCTGACGCTATTAACGCGGTGTATCCGGAGGCGCGGCTCCAGCTGTGTATCGTGCATATGGTGCGCAACAGCCTGCGGTTCGTCTCCTGGAAGGACTACAAGGCCGTCACCCGCGACCTGAAAGCTATCTATCAGGCCCCTACGGAAGAAGCCGGCTTGCAGGCGCTGGAAGCGTTCTTCAGTGCCTGGGACATCCGCTACCCACAAATAAGTCGAAGCTGGCAGGCAAACTGGGCCAATCTGGCCACGTTCTTTGCCTACCCAACGGACATCCGCAAGGTGATCTACACGACCAACGCCATCGAGTCGTTAAACAGCGTGATCCGGCATGCCATCAAAAAGCGCAAGGTGTTCCCGACCGACGACGCAGTGAAAAAGGTGGTGTGGCTGGCGATACAGGCAGCCTCACAGAAATGGACAATGCCTTTGAGGGACTGGCGCATGGCAATGAGCCGCTTTATTATCGAGTTCGGTGACCGCCTGGACGGTCACTTCTGAGAAAAGGCATTTACACAGAATCGTGTACAGGGTCACATCCGATCAGTTATTCCGATATTTTCCGATCACCCATTCCAGTGATATTCGTTCACGTGTTCGCTCATCTTCTGACTCGAGTTTAGTCTATTTTTCCTGTGCTGGCTACTCCTTGCTCTTTGCGTAGTGATTCGCCTTTAAGTTCCAGTCTATAGCTGGGGTGTACTAACCGATCGAGTAACGCGTCAGCTGTCGTGGGGTTTTCTATCAGTCCATACCATTTTTTCACCGGCAGTTGACTGATCAGGATGCTGCTGCTTTTGTCGTAGCGATCTTCCATCACCTCCAACAGCATCGTTGCCTGCATCGGACTTATTGATTCTAGGCCCACGTCGTCCAAGATCAGTAACTCTATTTTTTCTAACTGCTTAAGCTGTTTTAGATAGGTCCCGTCTACCTGACACTGGTGAAGATGGGCCAGCAACCGACCCACTCGCCAGTAACGCACGCTATATTGCTGCCGGCATGCCTGCTGCTCACCAAGCGCACAACTGAGCCAGATTTTGCCCGTACCTGTTGGCCCCGTGATGAGTATGCTTTTCTGATATTTCAGATATTGTCCCCCTAGCAGATCTCGCATCTGTTCCGGTGTCACTCCTCGGCTAGGGATATAGCGGATATCTTCCGGTTTTGCCTGCAAGCGCATTTGCGATTGCCGTCGCATACGGCATATGTTGTTATTTTTTCTATGTAAATTTTCCACTTCTACCATCAGCGACAACCGCTCCTCGAACCCCAGCTCCCCATAACTCCCCGAGAGTTCGCGTTGCGTCTCCAACGCCTGGACCATTGCCGACAACTTCAGCTCTCGCAGAGCCATTAACAGTGTATCCATATTTATTCTCCTTAGTGATAACTGTCCGGACCTCGGAGGTTTTCGTGAACCAGCATTGATACGCCGGCTCCGTCCTGGGTGACCTCACTTTCACGACCGTGTTTCAATACGTTGGCTATGAAAGAGTGGTTAATGCACCCTTTCTCCAACGCTAGCGCGCAGGCCTTCTCCAGTCGCGTCGTCTCATAGCGCCGTTGCAGATTGAGTAGCCCCAGCACGGAGCGGTAAGCCTGCTCCGGATGGGCTTTGCTCTTTTGGATGGACTCGACCACTTTCAGTGTGCACACACCCACCGACAGCGCCCAACTGCACAGCCTTTCCGGCGTCCACTGACTCTGCCCCTTATGGTTAGCCGGCATGTGCGCCGCCTGAATCGTGTGCCTATAGGCGTTATCGCTGCGAGGGTGCGTAGCCACGCAGACGCCCTTATGGTGGATTTGCACCAGCCGTTGGGTGGCGATGACGTCAACGCGCTCGCCAACCAGCGGATGCGGCACCGAGTACCAGTTTTTGCCGTAGTCTATGTGGTAATCAGGTCCCACTCGGGCAACGAGATACTCACTGTATTCCCATTGTATGGGCGGTAGAGGCCCAAGAGCCGGTTTGTCCAGCTGCTCGAAGCGTTCAAGGCGACTTTGTCCGCCGTAATGACGCATCGGGCGCAAATTCAACTCATGATTGAGTTCTCGTATCACCTGGTTGAGTTCGGCCAGCGAGTAGAACCTACGTTTACGCAACCGGACCAAAACCCAGCGTTCTACCAGCTGCACAGTTGATTCTGCCTTCGCCTTGTCTTTCGGTTTTCTCGGGCGCGCCGGTAGCACCACTGTCTCATAGTGATTTGCCAGCGCCTGGTAGCTCTGGTTTATGACCGGCTCATAGCGGTCAGGGGTGCTGACAGCGCTGCGCAGATTATCAGGTATCATCAGCTCCGGAACCCCACCCATGAAGTGCAGGCAGCGGCTATTGGCGTTGAGCCACGATGCCATGTCCTGGCCTTCTCAGGCTTCGATATACGCATAGCCTGACACGCCCATGGCAGCGACGAAGATAGCGACCTGGCGTACGCTACCTGTCGCAGGGTTGACGATAGGTACGGTGGGGCCACAGAAGTCGATGAAGAGCTTTTCGCCAGCCTTGTGCTCCATGCGCATGGAACGCCGCTGCTTCTTTTTCCAGTCACGGAACAGTGCACAAAACTGTGAGTAACCGAGGGCATCACCGCCCACGGCGGACTGATATTCCATCCAGAGCAGCTGCTTGGTCATGCCCTTGCGGCTTAACTCGGTATCGATATCAAGCCAGCTGGGTAAGGTATTGATAACTTTTCCGGATTTGCCGGGATAGAGCAGACGGTCGAGGTCGACGGGGGACAGTTCCGCCGGCAATGGCCAGACCAGATTAGCTACCGTGAATCGGCCGAGGATATCGTGCACGGTAGTACAGCCTATGCCGAGCGCTGCTGCGATAGTGCGATTCGAGCGACGCTGCTCGAATTTCATACGTAAGACATTAATATAGATGCACATTTCCGTTCTCGCTTTCTTCTTTTTACGTGCCATGCCATGCCCTCGGAAGCTAAAAGTCTCCAGAGTATGGCGGAACAGAAGATGAGCGATCGGACAGAATCGGAATCGCTGATCGGGCGACCGGAATCAGTGATCGGATGAAATCAGAATTAGTGATCGGGTGAAATCGGAATCAGTGATCGGATGTGACCGGAACCAGCAACGGGCGGATAAGGGTTGTTTTATCCGGGCCAAGCCTCGTTTGACTGCGCGCATCATGATGCCGTCAACGGCATTCCAACTGAGTTTGAGCTGCTTTCTGACAGCATCCACAGTGCTGACTTTCAGCCATGAAAGAACAAAGGCTTCGAACAACAAGGTGTTGCGGCTGCCTGACCCTGCCCAGGGAACAGGCAATGTCTGGCAACCGTGCTCGGGGCAGTCAACACGGGGAACATCAGCCTCAACCAGCGTGGTGAACTGACAGGTATCGAGGTGACGCCATTTACGACGCCGGTGATCATGTATGGAGCAGGATTTACCGCAGGTTGGGCAGGCCAGTTGTGTGTGCTCGGCAATGCCGACAATTACCGTCACTGATCCAGATTTTTCATCAAGAGAAAGGGATTGTACCTGCCACGGTGCGGACAGGTTAAGGATATGGGCATAGAGGGACTTTTCGTCCATGGCAGACTCCTCAAAAATCAAGACTGCCATCATAATGCCCTTAGCCACCACAACAGGAGAAGACCCGGTAATAGACAGGTGGCCGGCGGTATTCACCATCCACTTAAGCGCTTCTTTCAATAAATCCGGCCGACCGTTCGGCAAACTGAGGCTGTACAGCGTCGTATCATAGGAAACGCGCGCCGGCGGCTGCGGCCGTTGTTCATTCGCGCCCTGCTGCCATAAGGAAGTCAGCTGTGCGGTAGTAAAGTTTTCGCCGTGCGTCAGCGCCAGGCGGGCAATAAGGCGCGCAAAACCGGTCTGCTGGGAGTTTTCCGCCAATGAGCCGGTATTGACCATCAGCCGCAATTCAATACGATCGTTGGGTCGTTGCGGCGTGGTCAGGACCTGCCAGGCAAAGCCGTTGCCGAGTTTTCCCTGCTGCCAGGCGGCATCGGGTTGTAATGCTTCGGCCCGTGCCCACCCGCCTGACGTCACCAGTAATACACCACATATGAAAAGACGAATTCCGGTGCCCTGCATGTAAACCCCTACTCAATCAATACCAATGAAAAACGTAAGTCTCACTTTGACGGTTGACTGTGCTTTGCATCGTTTTTACTTTTCCGCCGAAAAAGTGTGGCGCAAAGTGTACCATGTTGTTTAGACAGCGGACCTTTGCAGATGTCACCCTGTAGCAGAAAATATTACCTTCGGCGGGCGCGGCAGGGCAAAAAATGGACGCCGGCGGCGGACCTGGCGTAAGCGACAGGGAATTAGGAGCAGGATCGATTGAAGAAGCGGTGTTCAAACGCCTGCTAAGTTAGCGGTTCGGCGAAGAGATACCCCTGGCCGAGATGAATGTGGTGCGCCAGCAGACAATCACGCTGAGCGGCGTTTTCACCCCTTCAGTGATAACCGGCAGGTCAAGCACGTCGGCGATGGCGCTCACTACCCGCAGCATGATGGCGTCCTCGGGCAAAGTGGCAATAAAACTGCGGTCGATTTTCACCATATCAATGGGCAGATGCCGCAGGCGATCAAGGCAATATAGGCTGGAATAACCCATGCCGAAATCGTCCAGCGCAATGACGATGCCGAGGTCGTGCAGCTCGCGCAGCACCTGGAACGAGGAGGCGAATTCGTTAATGCGGGCGGTCTCGGTGATTTCCAATACCAATTGCGAGCATCCGACCTGAAAACGCGCCAGGCTCTGTTTTAGCGACGACACCAGGTCGTTTTCCTGCAATTGTAGCGCGGACAGGTTCACCGCCAGCGGCACGGCGATACCGCGCCCCTGCCATTCGCCGAGTACCCGGCACGCCTCTTCCAGCACCCAATTGCCCAGCGGCACCATGACGCCCGCCGCCGCCTCCTGGCAAATGAAATCCTCCGGCAGGCTCCAACTGCCGTCGTCCTGACGCCAGCGTAGTAGGGCTTCGGCACTCAAAAGCCGCTGGTCGCGCATATCGACCTGCGGCTGGAAGAACAGCGCGCAACGGCCCTGCGCGATCCCCTCCAGAAGACAATGGGCAAACGTCAACCGCCGGGTCGCCGCGACCGCCAGTGCAGGCTCGAAAAACAGAATCTGGTTTCGACCCCGCGCCGCCGCAGAGGATGCGGCCAGCGCGGCGTGGTTCAGGACATTCTCGGCGTTTTTGTCCTCAAGCGCCCCAAAAGCGACGCCGATACCGGCGGCGGGGCGCAAGGCCAGATTGCCGATGGTCAGCAGCCCGTTAATAATGGATAACACGCGCTGCGCCAGCGCCATGGCCTGAAACGGCGGTTCCGTGGCCCAATGGCACAGCGCGAATTCATGCGGGTTCAACTGTGCCAGCAGGCTGGTGGCGCCACAATCCCGTCCTAGCCGGTTTGCCAGGCTGGTGTACAGCAGGTCACGCTGCGATTCGGTTAAAACGCCCGTCGCCTCCGGCAACGTTGTGACCGCAATCACCAACAGGCAATACGACCCGGTTTCAACATGCGTCGCCAGAGGGGCGTCCAGCATCGCGAGGAACCGCGCCCGGGTCGGCAAACCGGTTGCAGCGAGGGGTGTCGCCCGCTGCTCGAGATCCTGCCGGCCGCGGCTGATGACATGCTGATTGCGGTTGTAGCTGCGCACCAGCACCCCCAATTCATCGTCCCGGTGCATATTCGGCAGGGTAAGCTGGTGGGAAGCCATGTCCTCCGGCGCCAGGTTTTCCAGCTCGCGGGCAATCGCGCGCAGCGGATGGACCATCAGCCGATTGATGCACCAGGTGATGGCGACCGTCATGATAAGCGCCAACAGCAAATACGTGGTTATCATCGTAGCAATCGCGCTGACGATAAATTGATACAGACGATATGAGTCGGCCTGTAGTACCAAATAAGCCAGCGCCTGCGGATGAGAAGGTCGCGGCAGGGAATAAAGCGGCACCTGCACCTCAACCGGCAGGCGGAACAGGCGGCTTATCAGCGCCGGTACCGGCCGCTCGGGCGGAAAATCGCCGTGCAAAACCTGAACATTATTCGGCAGCACCACATCATCCGCGCGGCTCAGTATGCCGCCGCGTTTTAGGGTGACCAGAATCTGTTCCGCCTGAGGAATATCGGCTTTGAGCACCGCGCGGGACAGCGGCTGGCGGACCGACATGGCGATATTTTGCAATTGCTGGGTGTAGTCTTCACGGCGCTGCGAAACAAAATGGAAAATCTGGATCACGATGAATAGACAAATAGTCACCAATGCCACGCCGGACACCGTTGCCATTTGTTTGATCGTTAAGGAACGTCTGATCCGCAAACTTTTCTCCATTTCTTGCTGACGGAGGCAAACGCGGGCGCCGCCCTCGCTGGCCACTTACCCGAAAACGCCATCTGGGTAACGCGGCACGGCCCACCGTCCGGCCGCGTCGATTATCCTGCCTAATATAACCGATTTGGCAGCGCGTTTTATGCCTCAAAACAGGCGATTCAACCAAATCTTATGCGATAGCGACGCCCTAGTGAAATGGCTTTCATTATGCCTAACTTTGGTTTTCGCCGAAATGATCAATTTTTGTAAAGTAATCGTTAAGGCCATTGCGCTAACTTTACCTATACCCAGGGGCAATGACTTCACTATAAAGTGTTCACCCGGTCGTAGAAAATAGGCCGTTTTTTCAAAAAAGCGGGGGTTTTGACTATTATTAACACGCGGTTAATAGGCTTTTATTTAAAAAGCAGCAGCAAACGGCATTTGGTACAGGATTCCCCGGCGAAAATTATCCGGTATTTCCAATAATATGGTCTATGTTTAAAGTCGCGCGCGAGCAGGTCGCCAAAGGGTGGAATCTCGCAGGCGCGATGACGACTTATCGCTATTATCGCGGCGCGTGCGCCGATTAAGATTGGTAAATAAATGCGACTTGTATTAGCCTATCTTATAGATTTCGTCATTTTTTTTCATACACGCCCAAAGCTTATTTTGCCCTATAGCGCCGTTTCGCTTGCCTCCTAGCGACAACGCGCCGGTACGGTTCTGCAACACGCCATTCCTAAGGTGAGCCATGAATAATTATGATGACATTAAGCGATTCAAAGAAAAGCTGAATATGGAACCTATTGATTATAAAGAAATCGCTGAGAATAATCTTAATAGTTCCGCTTCCAGCTGGACAATCATCAAGCACATCGTTAATGCCGATAAGCCGTTCCATCCCCTAGAGCAAGGGCATTCGACCCTACCGTCGCCGGCGCCGATATCGCAACAAGAGTTTAGCGCCCGTCCGGCGGCGCCGAATGCGTCGCATACCCCAGCGCCGTTCGCCCAAGGGCGGCGTGGGCAAAACCACTGTAAGCGCCAATTTAGCCTATGCCCTGGCCCGCAGCGGCAGCAAAGTGCTGGTTATTGATTTCGATGTACAAAACGCCCTACGGCTGCATTTCGGCGTGCCGATTTCCGACACCCGCGGCTATCTCGTACAGGCCACCACGGTCATGGACTGGAGCCAATTTATTTTGAAGGCGGACGCCAATCTCTTTGTCCTGCCCTATGGCGAAGCGGATGAGGAGCAACGGCTGGCGTTTGAAAATGCCATCAGCCACGACCCGCACTTTCTGCAGCGCGGTCTGAATATGGTGTTGAATTATGGGTCTTCCCCTGTTGTGGTGGCTAAGGGCATTATGATGGCAGTCTTGATTTTTGAGGAGTCTGCCATGGACGAAAAGTCCCTCTATGCCCATATCCTTAACCTGTCCGCACCGTGGCAGGTACAATCCCTTTCTCTTGATGAAAAATCTGGATCAGTGACGGTAATTGTCGGCATTGCCGAGCACACACAACTGGCCTGCCCAACCTGCGGTAAATCCTGCTCCATACATGATCACCGGCGTCGTAAATGGCGTCACCTCGATACCTGTCAGTTCACCACGCTGGTTGAGGCTGATGTCCCCCGCGTTGACTGCCCTGAGCACGGTTGCCAGACACTGCCTGGTTCCCTGGGCAGGGTCAGGCAGCCGCTACACCTTGTTGTTCGAAGCCTTTGTTCTTTCATGGCTGAAAGTCAGCACCGTGGATGCTGTCAGAAAGCAGCTCAAACTCAGTTGGAATGCCGTTGACGGCATCATGATGCGCGCAGTCAAACGAGGCTTGGCCCGGATAAAACAACCCTCATCCGCGCGTCACCTCTGCGTGGATGAAGTCGGGTTCAAAAAAGGACACCAGTACGTCACCGTTATCTCTGACAGGCAGGGACGCACTTTGCAACTGACCGACGACCGCGGTGTAGAAAGCCTTGCCAGTTATCTGCGCAGCCTGAAAGATCACCAGCTTGATGAGATAAAAACGCTGTCTATGGACATGAACATGGCCTATATCAGTGCAGCCCGCATCCATCTCCCCAATGCCGTCGATAAAATCGCTTTCGATCACTTCCATGTGGCAAAAATGTTGTGCGCCGTCGTTGATAAAACCCGTCAGGCTGAGATGAAACAGATCCCTTCGTCAGACAGGAAAGACGCCCACCGCTCACTCTATCTATGGTTTTACAGCAAACAAAATCGCCTCGGGTGCCGGGCAGAGAGGTTAGAAGTTGCCCGGCTGGTGTTACCCCAAACGAGCCAGTGCTGGGTAATGAAAGAGCTTGCTCGCGATCTGTGGCACCGCCGCTATGACAATCATAGCCGTAAGCTGTGGCAGGAATGGATGGCGATAGCTAAAGACACCGGCATACCGCTCATGGCCAGCATTGCCCGCATGGTGGCAAAACGCCTTTACGGCATTTTGAATGCAATGAAAAACCGGGTATCAAATGGGAATGCGGAGTCCCTGAACAGCAAAATACGGCTGCTCAGGATCAAGTCACGGGGCTTCAGGAACAAAGAACGTTTCAAGCTAGGCGTAATGTTCCACTATAGGAAACTAAATATGAATTTTTGAGCAATCATTTAAGGGAGTTATAAAATTTTTTTTGCTGGTGATGTTGTATTCGCTCGTCATTCTCCTTTTCTTTTTCCTTTTGCCACATATTGCTGCATCCCGGATCGCTAGGGGTAAGACAATATTGAGTTTTATCAACTTGAGACTCACTTTTCTCCCAAGATAATTTTGGCGTTACCTCTGGTGACAGTGAATAGTCTTTCTTATCAGTGTCATACATCATATTTGGTGAGGCCGATGCTGCAACACCATGAAGCAGTAAGATAAATGGGGCATATGCATATTTTTTTAAGCATGACATGAACGTTATTCCTTTAAACGTAAATACGTTTGACATCCATATAGAAGTCCAAGTTCCAGCCAAAAGAATAAGTAAAGTAAAAATGCAGAACTGTCGATTGAGCCACCACAACAGGGGAAGACCTGCTTTGTTGAATAAATCCGAAATTTGTGACGACTTCCTCCCTATCAGGGCGATTGTTACATGATGCGGACGCTGTTTGGCATTCCTAACAGTGTGATCCGGTTAAGTGCTTTAACCATTGCCATTGCCTCACCTACCTGCGCGTCATAGTCATGCAGACTCAGATGACCACCCAGAAGTGTTTTAAACCGGAACATGGCCGTTTCAGCCAGTGAACGCCGGTGATAACCTACTTTCTTTTTCCAGGTATCGTTATTGCCGCTCAGATGCTGATTTGCCACCGCATGGTTACGCTCATAGTATCGAGCTGGCCAATATTGCGCACCACTTCGCGGTGGGATAAGCGGCTTTATTTTTTTCCTCAGCAGAGCATCATGACAGTAACGCGTATCGTAAGCACTGTCAGCCGACGCTTCCCTGATTTTCCGGTGGGTTTGGTTAATCAGCCCGGGCAGCGCCTGCGCATCTGTCGTACCGCTTAGCGATAAATCGGCACAGATAATTTCATGTGTCACGCTATCTACTGCCAGATGAAGCTTGCGCCATACTCTGCGCCTCTCAGCCCCATGCTGCCTGACTTTCCATGCGCCTTCGCCGAAGACTTTCAGGCCGGTGCCATCGATGACCAGGTGTGAGATTTCGCCGCGGGTTGGCGTTTTTATGCTGATGTCGACGGTTTTTGCTCGCCGGCTGACCAGAGAGTAATCTGGGCAGCGCAGCGACAGCCCCATCAGTTTAAAAATCGAGTCAACGAAACCCTGTAACGCCCGGAGCGAAAGGTTAAACACGCGTTTTATCATCAGAACCGTGGTAATGGCCATATCGGTGTAGTGAAGCGGCCGGCCACGATGTTCAGGTGGTGTACTCTCAGTCCATGCAGCAATGGCTGACTCATCAAGCCATACTGTCAGGTCCCCCCGCTGCCTGAGCGCATTGTTGTATGCGGGCCAGTTGGTGATTTTAAACTTTTGCTTTGCCATGGGGACCTGATGCTGAAACGAATGTAGTGATCAGAGCCGCCAGTCACCTAAAAGTTCGATTTATTCAACAAAGCCGTACACCACCTGAACATCGTGGCCGGCCGCTTCACTACACCGATATGGCCATTACCACGGTTCTGATGATAAAACGCGTGTTTAACCTTTCGCTCCGGGCGTTACAGGGTTTCGTTGACTCGATTTTTAAACTGATGGGGCTGTCGCTGCGCTGCCCAGATTACTCTCTGGTCAGCCGGCGAGCAAAAACCGTCGACATCAGCATAAAAACGCCAACCCGCGGCGAAATCTCACACCTGGTCATCGATGGCACAGGCCTGAAAGTCTTCGGCGAAGGCGAATGGAAAGTCAGGCAGCATGGGGCTGAGAGGCGCAGAGTATGGCGCAAGCTTCATCTGGCAGTAAATAGCGCGACACATGAAATTATCTGTGCCGATTTATCGCTAAGCGGTACGACAGATGCGCAGGCGCTGCCCGGGCTGATTAACCAAACCCACCGGAAAATCAGGGAAGCGTCGGCTGACAGTGCTTACGATACGCGTTACTGTCATGATGCTCTGCTGAGGAAAAAAATAAAGCCGCTTATCCCACCGCGAAGTGGTGCGCAATATTGGCCAGCTCGATACCATGAGCGTAACCATGCGGTGGCAAATCAGCATCTGAGCGGCAATAACGATACCTGGAAAAAGAAAGTAGGTTATCACCGGTGTTCACTGGCTGAAACGGCCATGTTCCGGTTTAAAACACTTCTGGGTGGTCATCTAAGTCTGCATGACTATGACGCGCAGGTAGGTGAGGCTATGGCAATGGTCAAAGCACTTAACCGGATCACACTGTTAGGAATGCCAAACAGCGTCCGCATCATGTAACAATCGCCCTGATAGGGAGGAAGTCGTCACAAATTTCGGATTTATTCAACAAAGCGGGGAAGACCCTGAATTATCCAGGTTTGGTGGTCATCGCCGATTTTCCGCCGGGGCCGGTACCGGCGCTGAAGGCCGTACAAAGCTTCGCCGATCTGCATATCGTCATGATGCTGGCGGACACCGCTTCGCTGTCGCTGCTGCCGCAGATCGAAAATCATAAATTTCTTGGCGCGCCGCTTAACCAGCGCCTGGGGGAATACTACGTCGTTAATCAGAGTGATATGCGCCGAAATCTCAGCCGGGACGTCTCGCATTTTTTTGAGCAGCGGCTAGGGGACAAATTGCTGGGCACGCATTCATCGCGATGAATGCGTGCCGGAAGCCAACGCGTCCCAGCGTTCTATTATCGAATTCAGCCCGGTGTCCGCGGCGGCCTTCGATATCGAACTGATCAGTAAAAAAGTCGCCGCTATAGTCGGGGTCAAAGTGGGCGATGGAAAATTCTACGCCATGCCCAATCCGGGCATTTGACATTATCGCAGGTCAGAATATGAATAAACCGCTGTTTTATCTGCTGTTACTTTTAATGCTCCCCACCGCCACAATCGTAGTGATTACGCCGATGGACAGCGATAAACAGTATTTTTTCGGTCTGGTCAGCCTGGGACTGATGCTCGTGCTCGGCATCAGTAAAAGCCCTTATGTGAATGTCGTGCTGGTGGTAATGTCATGCCTGATGTCAACGCGCTATATCTACTGGCGCGCCAGCGAAACGCTGCACTTTTACACCACATTTGAAGCCTGTTTGGGCATCGGGCTTTTTATCGCCGAGCTTTACGCCTGGGTCATTCTGGTTTTGGGTTATTTACAGACCACCTGGCCGCTAAAACGCCGCATTGAACCCATGCCGGATGATCTCTCCCTGTGGCCGACGGTAGATATTTATGTTTCCACCTACAACGAGAGTCTGGATGTGGTGCGCGATACCGTATTGGCGGCGCAATGCATTGATTACCCGCGCGATAAAATGCGTATCTATATTCTCGATGATGGCAAGCGTAGCGAATTTGCGGTGTTTGCCGCCGACGCCGGCGTAGGCTATATCACCCGCGACGATAATAAACACGCAAAAGCGGGCAACCTTAACCATGCCCTGACCCTGACCCGGGGCGAACTGATTTGCGTGTTTGACTGCGACCACGTCGCGACGCGCGGTTTCCTGCAAGCCACCGTCGGCAGTTTTCTCATTGACCCGCGGCTGGCGCTGCTGCAAACGCCGCACTATTTTTATTCTCCCGACCCGTTCGAGCGCAATCTCTCGGCGGCGCGGCATAACCCGAATGAGGGCGCGCTGTTTTACGGACCGGTGCAGCAGGGCTACGATAACTGGAACGCGACCTTCTTCTGTGGCTCCTGCGCGGTAATTCGCCGGACGGCGCTGGAGGAAACCCACGGCTTTGCGGTGGAGACCGTCACCGAAGATGCCCATACCGAGCTCAAACTACAGCGTAAGGGCTGGAATTCGGCCTTCTTGGCGATCCCGCTGGCGGCCGGCCTGGCCACCGAACGACTGGGGCTGCATGTCATCCAGCGTATCCGCTGGGCGCGCGGCATGACACAAATCTTGCGCATGGATAACCCGCTATTCGGCCGCGGACTGAAGTGGCAACAGCGATTGTGCTATCTCAACGCCATGCTGCATTTTCAATACGGCCTGCCGCGGGTGGTATTTTTAACCGTGTCGCTGGCGTATCTCCTTTTCAACCAGAATATTATCGCCTCGTCGGCCAGTACGATTTTCGCCTATGTGCTACCACATCTGTTTATGGCCATCTGGCTGAATTCACGCATGAACGGCCGTTACCGTTACACCTTCTGGGGTGAGATTTACGAAACGGTGATGGCGTTTCATTTGATCATCCCGACCCTGTTGACCCTCATCTCCCCCAAGCATGGCAAATTTAACGTGACGGATAAGGGTGGCTTGTTGGATGAGGGGTTTTTCGACGCCCACATCGTGCGCCCGCATATCATCGTGGCCTGTTTGCTGGTGCTGGGCATTATCGCGGGGATAGCGCGGGCGGTCATGTATGACTATTTCAACGTCGACCCGCGCGTCATCGTGTTCAACGTCGTGTGGGCGAAGCTCAGCGTTATTATTTTGCTGGCGGCCATCGCGGTGGCCAAAGAAACGCGCCAGGTGCGCAAAACCATCCGCGTCGAAGTGACGATTCCGGCCATCATTCATTACGCCAGCGGCATCTCCGTGGTCAGCGAAACGCGGGATCTCTCCATGGGCGGCGTGAAATTGGTGACGCCGGACGATCGCTATCTTCACGACACGCTTGAAGAGGTGGAGCTACGGCTGCAATCAGGAAGCGTCTGCATTCCGGTCAGCGTGATCCACACCGGCCCGGACGTGATTCGGCTCATGTTTAAAGATATGCCTCTGGATAAGCGGCGCGAGCTGGTACGGGTGGTGATGGCGCGCGCCGATGCCTGGCTGGCGCCCCCCTACCCGCGCGATCGTCCTTTGCGCTCATTTGCCAGCATTGTGCGCTGCGTATTCGAGTTGTTCTATAACACTTGGAAAGAACGCGGTCAGAAGAAAAAGCACGCCCGGTCCGCCGGGCCAGGTGAGACGGCATAAGGACAGGCGGAATCAAACATATGTCATTTCAGGATGATGGTTTCTCTGGCGGCGGTCAGTTGCAATCGGGGATTATCTTCACCCTGGCGCAAAATCAGGTAGTCACCAACGCCCATCTCTCTTTGGCGCTGAAAGTGTCGCCGGCGCTGGCGGCGCGGGATACCCGCCTGCGCTTGATGCTCAACGGCCAAGATCTGGGCGATATCCGCCTAAATCAAACGGCGAGCGGCAATAACGTCTATCGGCTGGACGTCCCGTCGGCGATGGTGGTGGGGAAAAACAATCTAAGCTTCAGCGTCAGCGATGATAATACGCTTACCTGCGAGCGGGATCTGACCGACAAATATTGGGTAACCCTCCTGCCCGACACCCATATGCAGTTAAGCAGCAAAATCCTTGATACCGGTAGGGATTTATCTCATTTTCCCCGTCCGCTCTTTGATCCGCAATCGATGAAAGGCTCCTCGCTGGCCTTCCTGTTTTCCCGGACGCTAAAACCGGATGCGGTGGAAGCCGCCAGTATATTGGCCTCCTATTTTGGCCTGCATTCCAGCTACCGCAGCGTCGATTTCGCCGTATTGCTCGACGCGCTGCCGGCGCAAAACGGCATCCTGTTCGGCGAACCGGAGGACAAAATCGGCACGCTGACCCTGCCGCAGGTAACGGGCCCGACGCTGCAGGTCATCAATAATCCGCAAAATCCGGTGTATAAACTGCTGCTGGTGGTGGGACGCAACGGCGCCGAGCTGCGCCAGGCCGCGTGGCAGTTGATTTCGACGCCGCTGCCGGCAAAACAGGATGTCATCCAGGTGCAGGAGCAAGCCATACCTGAACGCCAGCCTTATGACGCGCCGCGCTGGATAGACACCAGTCGCCCGGTCTATCTGAAGGAACTGACGCAGGACATCCAATCACTGACCGCCAGCGGGCTGTATCACGACGGCATCCGCATTGGCTTTCGCGCCGCGCCGGATCTGTTTATGTGGGACGGCGACCACATTCCGGTCTACGTTGGTTACCGCTTTCCCGCCGACAGCGGAATCGATGAAGATCACTCCAAACTGGATGTCACCCTCAACGGCACCTTCCTTTACAGCCTGCCGGTGAACAAGCGCGGCCTGCTGAAAGGGTTGTGGCGTAAGCTGGGCGGCGATTCCCGTCAGGAACGCTATACCTTGCAACTGGCGCCCTATCTTATTTATGGCGATAACCAGATGCAATTCTATTTCTCTTTGCGGCCGAAGCCGAATGCCCCCTGTAGCCTGCTCACCAGCAATACCATTAAAAGCCGCATCGATCCGGACTCGTATATTGATTTGAGCCGCACCTATCATTTCGGCCTGCTGTCGAATATTTCCTATTATGTGGGCGCCTCGTTTCCTTTTACCCGTATGGCCGACTTTTCCCAGACGGTGATGCTGCTGCCGGCCAAACCGCAGGCGGCGGAAATCGCCACGCTGATGGCGATGGCGGCCCGCGCCGGCAATGCCACCGGCATTCGCGGCGATGTGGCGGTGATTAATAACGAGAATGGCGTACGCAGCTTTAGCGTCGGCGCGCTGTTCCCGCGCGGTGAAATGCCCTGGTACATGCGGGTGCTGTGGTACGCCAATCAGCACATCATCCTGCTCGCGCTGTGCGGGCTGTTATGTGCCCTGCTGGTCGGCAGCGGTGTTTATCTTCTGCTGGCTCGCCATGCCGCCAAACGGCTGGCCAACAGCGCCAACCCTCATCAGGATCAGTAAATGAGGCATTGCGGCGTGGGTTCTATGGGTATCGGTTATGAAACGGGTCGCTAAACCAATCTTTGCCGCCTGGTGCGCCGCCGACAACAGTCCGGCGATTAACGCCCTGTTGCAGCAGGCCGCCTATTGGCACGATAAAAGCCATGACGATCTGGCGCGGGAATCGCTGCAAAAAGTATTGGCGGTGGACGAGAATAATGCCGATGCCCTTTACCTGCTGGCGCTCTATGCGCTGCAAGACGGCAATCAGGCGCAGGCGGCGAGATGGCGCGCCCGCTTAACGGCAGTTTCCCCCAACGATACGCGCCTGGGGAGCCTGGACAGCGCCAACGCCGTACAGGCCATCCCCCCTGAGCAGTTGGACAACGCCCGCCGGTTGGCGGCCAGCGGCAGTGCCGCGCAGGCGGTGGCAAGCTACCGCGTGCTGTTCCGGGATGCCGCGCCGCCGGACAGTCTGGCGGTGGAATACTATGACACCCTGGCCGGCATTCCCTCCGCCCGGCCGCAGGCCGCCGACAAGGCGGACTATGACCGCTATATCCAGCGCCATCCCGGCGATAGCGCCCTATGGCAGCATTTCCAGCAAAACGATCTCAGCGGCGCGGAGCAGACCTATCGAACTATCCTCAGCCGCGACGCACAGAACAAGGATGCCAGGCTGGGTCTGTATTACACGCTGCGCCAGGAAAATAAGCCCCGCAACGCTCAACAGTTGCTGCAAACCCTGCCCGCCGATGAACGCCCGCGCGAAATGGCCGGCAATAGCGTGGATCCGCTGCGCAGGCAGGCACAGCAGGCGTTACAGGCGGGTAATACGCAGCAGGAGCTGGCGCGACTGAATGAGGCGCTACAAAAACAGCCGACCAATGTCTGGGTGCGGCTGGATATGGTGCGTATTCTGCAACAACAGGGTGACAGCGCCCGCGCGCAGGGGCTGATGAGCGCGATTGCCCAGCGTGGCGCGCCGGTGGACAATCTGTATGCCGCGGCGCTGTTTGCCAGCGAAACCGGGCGTATGGCCACCGCCGCCCAATGGCTGGCCTGGATCCCGGAGGGCCGCCGCAACCGCGCCGTGCGCGATCTGGCCGACCGGGTGCGCTTTCATCAACAGATGGCCGACGCCGACGATTTTATTACCCAGGGAAATCGTACCGCGGCGCTCAATACATTGCGCGTGCTGGCGCAAACGCCCCCTTCGGCGCCGGCCGACGTCGGCAATCTGGCGCAGCGTCTGCAAACGCTGGGGGATAACACCACTGCGGTCTCGCTGGTACGTACCAACCTGCGCCAGCCGATCCACGGCGGCATCGGCGATTACGCCGCGCAAATCGGCGTATTGAACCAGACGGGGCTGACCGATGAAGCCGCCGCCTTCCTCAATAACCCCGCGATTGTCGCCGCCAGTACACCGGCTGAGCTAAGCCGCCTGCGTCAAGGCGCGGTGATTAATCAAGCGGATACGCTGCGCGAACGCGGTCAATATGCCGCCGCTTACGATAAATTGATCGTCGCGCTGCAAAACGACCCGCAGGATACCGGGCTGATGCTGGCGATGGCGCGCCTTTATCAGAGCGGTAAGATGAATGCCCAGGCGGCGAAGATCTACAATTATGTCCTGACGCGCGAACCGCAAAATACCGACGCGCGGGAAGGCGCGGTCAATACGGCTCTGGCCCAGGGCGACATCGCGCGCGCCCGGCAATTGCTCGACGGCATGCAAGGGCCCCGATCGGTGGACCGCTTGATCCTGGAAGCGCGCGTGGCCGAGGCGCAAGGGGATCACGACCAGGCCATGGCGCTGCTGCGCTCCGCCAAAGGCCGGATCATCGGCATGGCCGACACCGACAACGGCGCGGTGTCGCTGGTCGGCGGTCTGCAAAGCGCCGATAATCCTTTTGGCGACGATAGCCGCGCGGCGACGCCGACCGCTACGCCGGAGACCCGGACGCTGACCCAAATCAACGATCTGATGAACCAGGTCCGAGAGAAAACCGCCACTTGGGCGGAGGGCGAAGTGGCGGTGCGCAGCCGCGACGGCGAAAACGGCCTGAGCAATCTGACCGAAGTCAAAGCCCCGCTGACGATTTCCGGCTCGCCGGTCGATAACGCCCGGCTTAGCCTAACGGTGACACCCGTTTCTCTGGATGCGGGCAGCTCTTCCGGCTCCGCCAATAATCGTTTCGGCACCGGCGCGCTACAGCAGGGCCAGCGGGTCGCCAACGCCACCGCGGGCGCGACAACCTCTACCACCACGACATCCACCACCACCGGATCCAATGGCGCCACCAGCACCACGACCAATACGTCCACCAGCGATAGCATCAACAGCGGCGATTACGTCGCCGATTCTTCCAGCGCGCAGAAAGCGACGGGGACCGAGGTCAATCTGGCGTTAAAGGGCGAACGCTACAAAGTCGACGTGGGGTCGACGCCGCTCGGAACCGATAACGATATGGCCTCCTGGGTGGGCGGCGTCGAATGGTCGCCCCGGCTGTCGAACTTCAGCCAGTTGACCTTCCGCGCCGAACGGCGGGCGGTCACGGACAGTCTGCTGGCCTACGTCGGCGCGCGCGACGCAATTAGCGGGAAACATTGGGGCCAGGTAACGCGCAACGGCGGCAGCGTGCAGTACGCCTATGACGATGGCGACATTGGCCTGTATGCCGGTTTGGGCGCTTATAGCTATCTGGGCGACAACGTCAAAAGCAACACCGGTATCAACGCCTCGTCGGGGGTCTATTTCCGTCCCTATCGCGCCGACGGCCGCGAACTGCGCAGCGGAGTAAACCTGACCTGGATGGCGTTTGATCGCAATCTGAGCTATTTCAACTATGGGCAGGGCGGCTACTTCAGCCCGCAAAACTACATCAGCCTCTCGCTGCCAGTTGACTACATCCAGACCTTCGACGACTGGAATCTGACGTTGGGCGGCGTTATCGGCTATCAATCCTATAATCAGGATAAGAGCGACTATTATCCCAACGACCCCGACATGCAGGCGGAAATGGCGTCCCTGGTGGCCAATGGCTATGCCGATGACGCCTATTACAGCGGCAGTAGCGAATATGGCGTCGGCTATAACGTCCATACTAAAGGGGTCTATAAAATCAACCCGCAAATGAGCGTCGGCGGGCAGTTAAGTTATGACACTTTTGGTGATTATTCCGAAGGTTCGGCGCAGTTGTTTTTAAAATATCTTTTAGATGGCCAATAATGAAGCAGGAAGATCTGCAGACATCCACGACGCTGGACTACTACCGCCAGCGGCAAACTCAGCCCGGCTGACAGGATCTGGTGGGTCTGCTTATAGCGGGCATCAGCGATAACGCCGGCGATGAGGACAAGCGTCAGTTTCTGAATCTGGTGGGGGAGCAGTTGGCCTGCCGTTTCCCGCAGCCTGCCGCCGCCACGGTGGGCGAGTTGGAGGACGGACTGAATCGGCTTTGGTCTTGCTTTCACTGGGGCTATGTCCGCCTGACGCCTGACGCCACCGCGCCACGCCCGCCGGGCAAAGCGAACCGGTCTGGCGGCCGTTCTGGAAGGCGCCTATGCGCGCTGGCTGTTAGATCAGGGCGGGCAGCGGCACGTCGCGCGGCACTGGCAGCAGGACAGCGCCGGTGGCGAAATGACCTTTCGCTATGAAAACAGTCGCTAAGGATGTGATAGTGTGATGAAACGTTTCGGTCAATTAACCTGTCTGCTCGGTCTAACGCTAACGCTGTTGGCCGGCGGCGCCCGTGCTGAATCCGCCGGCTGGGCGCAATATAAACACCGCTTTTTGCTGCCGGAGGGCCGGATTATCGATACCGGCAATCATAACGTCAGCCATTCGGAAGGACAGGGCTTCGGCATGCTGTTGGCGGTTTACAATAACGACCGGCCGACATTCGATTTGCTCTAGCAGTGGACCCGGGCGCATTTGTACCAGCAGAATAGCGGCCTAAAGGCCTGGCGCTTTGATCCCGCCAGCACCCCGCCGGTGGCGGATCGCAATAACGCTACCGACGGCGATACGCTGATTGCCTGGGCACTGCTGCAAGCAGGGCAAAAATGGCGACAGCCCGACTACCTACAGGCCTCTAAGGCGCTACAGCAGGCGATTGTGCAGCGCACCGTGGTGGAGTTCGCCGGCCTCAAAGTGTTGCTGCCCGGCGTGGAGGGCTTTAAGCAGGCCGACGCGCTGACCCTTAACCCCTCCTACTTTATTTTTCCCGCCTGGCAGGCGTTTTATCAAGAGAGTCATCTGCCGATTTGGAATGAACTCAGCAGCGACGCCCGGCAATTATTGAGCAAAATGAGTTTCGGCGCGTCCCGGCTGCCCACCGACTGGGTGCGTCTGGACGCGAACGGCGGCGTAGCGCCCGGCGATCGCTGGCCGGCGCGGTTCAGTTTCGACGCGGTGCGTATTCCGCTTTACCTCCATTGGGCGCAGCCGGACAGCCAGGCCTTGGGGCCTTATATCGCCTATTGGCGTCAGTACGACAGACTTAGTACGCCGGCCTGGGTTGACGTGCAAAGCGGCGAAAAAGCCGACTACATGCTACCGCCGGGCATGCTGGCCATACGAGACGCCATATTGGCCAACGGCGCTCAGGTAACCGACCGTTTGCAGAACAATGAGAATTATTATTCCGCCAGCCTGCATCTCCTCACCTACTGGTCGCTACAGCGCCAATAACGGCGCTCGGCACCGTTTAAGGCCGCTCAACGGGTCAGGGAAGGCCGTAAGCAGGCACAGAGAGGCCGCTGCGCAAAAAGGACGCCGTCGATGCTTGACAATCGCGGCCAGGCACGGTGCCGGCAATGCCTCGCCCCCTGGCCGAGTATGCGAGGTTAACGACGCGAACGCACAATCTGATAACGCCGGGTTAAATACCCCACCGGCGCGCTCCATACATGCACCAGCCGGGTGAAAGGGAAAACCAGAAATAGCGTCATACCCAACACCAAGTGCACGCGATATACCCACTCCACGCCGTCCAGATGGTCAGATGCATGACCGTGAAACGTCACAATCGCCTGCGCCCAGTCAACCAGTTTCATCATATCGTGACCGTCCATATGACGCCTTGAAAACTGAATGGTCAAAAGCCCCAGCAGGCATGTGGGGTGGCAAGCATTTCTGGACTATCAAGGGGAACGATGGGTTAGCTGAAAGTCCTTTACTGGCGCGGCTTACAGCAATTTTATCGATTCTGGACTCGTCGCAAAAAAATGAGCGGAAAATGATTTTTTTTGCACTATATTTTGGACTGGATTGATTGTAGTTTGGATAAGTTTGAAAGCCGTTTAAAAATTTTTCATTAACAATTTAATTGCTAAATGTAAATAAGGAATGTATGTTTTTTTAAACGGCCCTTTTGCGTTCGAGCCTGTTTAGAAATTTGTGTATTTGCCTGATTTTGATATGTTCAATTCAACATCAAAAACAGGTTAATTTATGGACGAAAAACAGTTGCAGGCTCTGGCTAACGAACTGGCCAAAAATCTCAAAACCCCTGAAGATCTCAGTCACTTCGATCGGCTGCTGAAAAAAATTAGCGTCTAAGCAGCTCTCAATGCCGAAATGACCCATCACCTCGGCTACGATAAAAATCAGCCTAAACCGGGGACCAACGCCCGCAACGGCTATTCCACAAAAACCGTTACCACTGGCGATGGCCCGCTGGCGCTGCGTACTCCGCGCGATCGTGACGGTTCCTTTGAACCGCAACTGGTGAAGAAGAACCAGACCCGGATTACCGGGATGGATAACCAGATTTTATCGTTGTACGCCAAAGGGATGACCACCCGCGAGATCGCCGCCGCGTTCAAAGAGCTGTATGACGCCGATGTCTCGCCGGCGCTGGTCTCAAAGGTCACCGATGCGGTCATGGAGCAGGTTGTCGAATGGCAAAACCGGCCTCTGGATGCAGTCTATCCCATTGTTTATCTTGACTGTATCGTTCTAAAAGTCCGGCAGGACAGCCGCATCATCAACAAATCTGTGTTCCTGGCGCTGGGCATCAACATCGAAGGCCAGAAAGAGTTGCTAGGTATGTGGCTGGCCGAAAATGAAGGCGCAAAGTTCTGGCTGAACGTGCTGACAGAGCTGAAAAACCGCGGCCTGAACGATATCCTTATCGCCTGCGTAGACGGGCTGAAAGGTTTCCCTGACGCTATTAACGCGGTGTATCCGGAGGCGCGGCTCCAGCTGTGTATCGTACATATGGTGCGCAACAGCCTGCGGTTCGTCTCCTGGAAGGACTACAAGGCCGTCACCCGCGACCTGAAAGCTATCTATCAGGCCCCTACGGAAGAAGTCGGCTTGCAGGCGCTGGAAGCGTTCTCCAGTGCCTGGGACATCCGCTACCCGCAAATAAGTCGAAGCTGGCAGGCAAACTGGGCCAATCTGGCCACGTTCTTTGCCTACCCAACGGACATCCGCAAGGTGATCTACACGACCAACGCCATCGAGTCGTTAAACAGCGTGATCCGGCATGCCATCAAAAAGCGCAAGGTGTTCCCGACCGACGACGCAGTGAAAAAGGTGGTGTGGCTGGCGATACAGGCGGCCTCACAGAAATGGACAATGCCTTTGAGGGACTGGCGCATGGCAATGAACCGCTTTATTATCGAGTTCGGTGACCGCCTGGACGGTCACTTCTGAGAAAAAGCATTTACACAGAATCGTGTACAGGGTCTTGCGTTCGCTTGTTAGGCTATCTTCTGATGCTACTTCACCCTCCTCACGAGCCCCCTTTTTGATTTGGTCATAGAACCGCATAAGACGCTCTTTCTCTGTATCGGAGAGCATAGAAAAAGTAGCCATAAGCTCTGCCTTGGACAAAGCCCCCATAATACCGCTGACACCAACCTGAAGAATGGCCTCTACCAACACTTCCTTTTGTTCCTTACTTAGACTTTTTAACACAAGATCAGCTTGTGATTCGTAATGATTAAAGGTCTCTTGTACATATGCCTCCGATTGGTTTTCAGTGCCTACCTGGTCGGATTCTGCCTTGCCGATTAACAACCAGCTAGGGGCCACATCAAGGGCATCAGCTAGAAGTATTATATCACTTGCAGATGGCTCTCTTTCTTGGTTTTCCCATGCCTGTAGTGTAGATAGGGACACATTTATACGCTGCGCAATAATATTTCGGGATATCCCTAACTGACTTCTGCGTCCCTTGCATCTAGTACCTATACCTGAAATCAAACTTTTTTCACCTTCTTTACAGCTAACAGGAAAACTACTTGGTTTTTTTTCATCTTTTTCACCTTTATTCAACTCATTGAAAGACCTTAAAAAAACCAATCATTTGCAAAATAAACTCAAAAACAAACATGAAAAGCCTATTTTCAGGTTTACATACCTTTTTTTAGGTTGTATCTTACTCGCGAGGTTAGTTTTAAAGGTTAATTAATGAGCACATACAAACTCAAAAAAATAGCCAAACTGATTGGCATCGAGCGGACATAGTTGCAGCTGTTCACAAAAAAGGTTGGTCACTAAGGCAATTATCACTTTCTCAGGGTAAAAGCACTGGATACTTGAAAAATGCCTTAGATAGACCATGGCCAAAAGGTGAAGCAATCATTGCAGAAATCATCGATGTCCCCGCGAGCGAGATTTGGCCAACGAGATAGCATAACCCGACTCTATAAATTAGTTAATGGGTAGTGTGTATGCAGAATAAAAGTTTAAAAACGGGCTTTGTTGAATAAATCGAACTTTTAGGTGACTAGCGGCTCTGATCACTACATTCGTTTCAACATCAGGTCCCCATGGCAAAGCAAAAGTTTAAAATCACCAACTGGCCCGCATACAACAATGCGCTCAGGCAGCGGGGGGGGGACATGGTAGTATGGCTTGATGAGTCAGCTATTGCTGCATGGACTGAGAGTGCACCAACTGAACATCGTGGCCGGCCGCTTCACTACACCGATATGGCCATTACCACGGTTCTGATGATAAAGCGAGTGTTTAACCTTTCGCTCCGGGCGTTACAGGGTTTCGTTGACGCGATTTTTAAACTGATTGGCTGTCGCTGCGCTGCCCAGTTTACTCTCTGGTCAGCCGGCGAGCAAAAACCGTCGACATCAGCATAAAAACGCCAACCCGCGGCGAAATCTCACACCTGGTCATCGATGGCACCGGCCTGAAAGTCATTCGGCGAAGGCGAATGAAAAGTCAGGCAGCATGGGGCTGAGAGGCGCAGGCGCTGCCCGGGCTGATTAACCAAATCCCACCGGAAAATCAGGGAAGCGTCGGCTGACAGTGCTTACGATACGCGTTACTGTCATGATGCTCTGCTGAGGAAAAAAATAAAGCCGCTTATCCCACCGCGAAGTGGTGCGCAATATTGGCCAGCTCGATACCATGAGCGTAACCATGCGGTGGCAAATCAGCATCTGAGCGGCAATAACGTTACCTGGAAAAAGAAAGTAGGTTATCACTGGCTGAAACGGCCATGTTCCGGTTTAAAACACTTCTGGGTGGTCATCTGAGTCTGCATGACTATGACGCGCAGGTAGGTGAGGCTATGGCAATGGTCAAAACGCTTAATCGGATCACGCTGTTGTTAGGAATGACAAACAGCGTCCGCATCATGTAACAATCGCCCTGATAGGGAGGAAGTCGTCACAAATTTCGGATTTATTCAACAAAGCGTTAAAAACGCATTATTCAGCTCAAGAAATCATTAAACAGCGGCACTATAAGTCCCTGATTACGCAATCCTCGGCTCAGCCGGTTGATGAGTCGGTCAAAGGCAGCACCGCCATCAAGTCGCGCGATGAGCTAGCGATCATGCGTCAATGTCCGGCCCTGCTTGACCGCAAGGTGCAGGCTCTGAACGATCAGCAGAAACAGATTGCCGATGCGCGCATGATGCTGGCACAGGAAGTGATCCGGTTACAGCAGGCCGGCATGGCCCGCATTGCGGCGGTGACCTTTATCGTCGAGGAGTCAAAGGCCGGCACATTGCCCGAGGCCCTGCAGCACGCCGCCGCGCTGGCCAACGCTAAAAAGGGGCGCACCCGGCAAGGGGTAGGCAAAAGCAGTCTGCAGGAATGGGTGAGTCTCTATCTCAGCGCTGAGCGGCCCCAGGAGCGTCTGGCGATACTCGCTCCCGGTCAGCCGAAGCGGCAGCGCCCCGAGGACATGACGTGATTCTACGCCCTGTTCTGGCCGCATTATGCCCGGCCCTGTGGCCCGACGGTGCTAGAAGCCTACCGTGCGTTTCAGGCGGACTGGCAGGGCAAATACCATGACCAACCTGCCATGCTGGCGGCCTTGCCGACCTACGACAAGGTCAATCGCATGGTCAGGCGGGTGGCACCTCACCGACGGGTCAAGGGGCGGGTCACCGGCTCGGCGCTTAAGGCGTATCAGGTGTACCAGCAGCGGGATTGGGCACAGATGCCGGTGAACGGCTGCTGGATAGCCGACGGCAAGTCGCTGAACATGAAGGTGGCCCATCCGATACACGGGCGGCCCTTTACCCCGGAGCTGACGTTGGTGCTGGACGGACGCACCCGCTATCTGGTGGGCTGGAGCCTGTCACTGGCGGAGAACGCCATCGCGGTGGCCGATGCATGGCGTTATGCCATCCAGCATCACGGCAAGCCATTGTTTGCCTACTCCGATAACGGCGGTGGTGAGACCAACAAGATGCTGGATGCAGATACCACCGGGATTTTTCCCCGGCTGGGCGTTGAGCATATTACCGGTATCCCCGGCAATTCGCAGGCGCGGGGGGATTATTGAGCGCCTTAACGGTGTGCTGCCACGCCGTCTGGCACTGCGCTTTCAGACCTATAACGGATTGAGCGCTGACCCCAACGGAACGCGGGTACAGGGGCAAAAATTGCTGAGTCTGTCGAATGCCTTGCGTCAGGGTAAGAGAGTTGAATCCTGTTCAGCAGAAAACGCTGGCGATATTGCCCAGTTGGCGGCAGCTGATAGACGCCATCTTGGCGTACAACGATAAAATCTGGTTATCCATCCCGGTAATCCGGGTCTGGTTCTTCTTCACCAGTTGCGGTTCAAAGGAACCGTCACGATCGCGCGGAGTACGCAGCGCCAGCGGGCCATCGCCAGTGGTAACGGTTTTTGTGGAATAGCCGTTGCGGGCGTTGGTCCCCGGTTTAGGCTGATTTTTATCGTAGCCGAGGTGATGGGTCATTTCGGCGTTGAGAGCTGCTTCGACGCTGATTTTTTTCAGCAGCCGATCGAAGTGACTGAGATCTTCAGGGGTTTTGAGATTTTTGGCCAGTTCGTTAGCCAGAGCCTGCAACTGTTTTTCGTCCATAAATTAACCTGTTTTTGATGTTGGATTGAACATATCAAAATCAGGCAAATACACAAATTTCTAAACAGGCTCGTAAACGCTGAAAGGCGGCCTATTTTATTCTCATTATCTCCGCCTGCGGCGTTCTGCATTAAACTTAGTCTAAGAAAGAGTATTGTCCCCTCTATTGACCCGATTGCCTCTATTTATCCGATCGCCTTATTTCCCCGATTGCTAGCGGCGAGAGTTATTCCCCGCTGGCTAATGCGAGCCGTTCTCTTAGCGATAATCGCTCTATTCACCTTCTTCCGCCGTCGTCAACAACGCGGCTATTACCCCGTCAGGGAAAACAGCGCAACGGGGTTACCGGCGCAGCTAGGCCAGAAAGGCGAGCGCCGTTGCATTTTTTTGCCACGGTATGGCAATGGCGAAGTTATTTTTCATACCCGCGCCGCATATCTTTTTATTGTTACCGCCCTGCCGCCGCGATAGCGGGCATACTCAGCTCCGTTCATAAAGGAGAGCCCAATGGCCCTGGCGACAATTTACACCCGCGGGCTAATCGGCATCCAGGCGCCCTCTATCACGGTGGAGGCACACGTGGGAAAGGGGTTGCCCGCCTTCACCCTGGTGGGTCTGCCGGAAAGTACCGTGCGCGCGTCACGGGATCGGGTGCGCAGCGCCATTCTTAACAGCGGCTATCAATTCCCCGCCCGGCGTATCACCGTCAGCCTGGCGCCGGCAGATCTGCCGAAAGAGGGGGCGCGCTACGACTTGCCGGTCGCGCTGTCAATCCTCGCGGCGACGCAACAGATCCCCGGCGTGCGGCTGAAATCTTATGAGTTTCTTGGCGAACTGTCGCTGGCCGGGGAGCTGCGGGGGGTTTATGGCGCTATCCCGGCCGCCCACGGCGCGGCGGGCGACGGTCGGCAGATTATCCTACCGCAGGCCAACCGCGAAGAAATCGCGCTGCTGCCGGGTAGCCAGGCGTGCCTCGCCGGGTGTCTACAGCAGGTGTGCCGCTTTTTGCAGGGCAACGGCTCTTTGATCATCGCCGAACCCACGACGGATACCCTACTAGCGCCGTCAGCCGTCAGCGATTTGGCGGAAGTTATCGGCCAGCAGCAGGCCCGACGCGCGCTGGAAATCGCCGCGGCCGACGGCCACAATTTATTGCTGATAGGGCCGCCGGGTACCGGGAAAACCATGCTGGCGAGCCGATTACCGGGGCTGCTGCCGCCGTTAACGGATAACGAGGCGATGGAAACCGCCGCCATTACCAGTCTGGTCAGCGTCAGCGTCAGCACCGCTAGACGCCATTGGCGGCAGCGTCCTTTTCGCGCCCCGGCGAGATCTCGCTGGCCCATAACGGCGTACTGTTTCTTGACGAGCTGCCGGAGTTTCAGCGGCGGGTGCTCGATTTGCTGCGCGAGTCGCTGGAAACGGGTGAAATCCACATCGCGCGGGTTCGGGCCAGCGTTTGCCTGCCGGCGCGTTTTCAACTGGTGGCGGCCATGAACCCCAGTCCTTCCGGCGATCGCAGCGGCGTACATGCCCGCTGCGGGCCGGCTGAGATCCTGCGCTATCTGAATCGCCTGTCGGGGCCGTTTCTGGATCGCTTCGATCTGTCGGTGGAGGTTCCGCTGCCGCGCGCCGCCCGGCGAAGACAGCGCGACCGTGCGTGCACGGGTCATGGCGGCACGCGCCATTCAGTTAGCGCGCGCAGAGCCTTAACGCCTGGCTAAGCAATACGCAGCTTGCGCAATGGTGCCCTTTATCGGAGGTCGATGGCCGGTTTCTGGAAAATGCATTAACGTCGCTGGGATTGTCGGTACGCGCCTGGCATCGGTTATTAAAAGTAGCGCGTACACTGGCTGATCTGGCGGGTGAAGCCCAAATTAGCCGGAATCACCTGGCGGAAACCCTCAGCTATCGCTGTATCGATCGGCTGCTGCATGAGCTGTGGCAACAGCGGGAATAAGCGTTAGAACAAAGGGGCCGCAGCCCCTTCTTTATCAATCTTCAGTGTCGGTGTAGTCTTCCACCACATCCATCTGTGGTTTACCGCCGGAAAGGGTATGAAAACGCTTGGGGCGGCGAGTATACTCTATGTATTTGAACCAGACCTTCTCATGTTCGTTGGAGGGGGAAAGTTCACCGTGGCACACCGCAACAAACTGCCGCTCTTTATCGGTTACAGGTTCCCGTTTGCCGCTGTCCAAATCATTGTAGGCATGGCCGCAACGCTCCAATAACTGCGCTTCCCGAATGGTGAAATAACCATGCCGGGAGAAGCCGCGAGGATAATTTTTGTTATCAAAATAACGATTAGAAGTAAAAAAGCTGTCCGCCATCTTACGCGCTCCCATCTCTACATAAGCCATGCTGTTTATGGCGCGGAGTATTAGTTAGGGTTGACTTTCTGTAAAACGAAACATTTTAATCATTACGACAAAATTTTTTTGGAGAGCGCAGTGGACACGGAATTACTGAAAACATTCTTGGAGGTAAGCCATACCCGACATTTCGGGCGAGCGGCGGAAGCGCTTTATCTGACACAATCAGCGGTCAGCTTTCGCATCCGCCAGTTGGAAACCCAGCTGGGCGTAAGCCTGTTTACCCGCCATAGGAATAATATTCGCCTGACCGCGGCGGGGGAACGCCTGTTGCCCTATGCCGAAAATCTGATGATCACCTGGCAGGTCGCCAAGCAGGAAGTGACGCGTTCCTTGCAGCACAATCCGCTGTCCATTGGCGCCAGCGCATCGCTGTGGGAAGCGTGGCTGGGAGATTGGCTGCAAAATCTTTATAAACAGTGGCCGGACCTCCAGCTGGAGGCGCGCATTGCGCTGCGCCAGGGGCTGATTAAAGAGCTGCACGAACGCCAGCTGGATTTATTGATTACCACCGAAGCGCCAAAAATGGAGGAGTTGACCAGCCAGCAGCTTGGCAGCTTTTCCCTGACGCTGTTCGCCGATGCCAGCGGCGGCGAACCGGTTAACGATAAGCGACCTTATATACAGCTTGAATGGGGAGCCGATTTTCATACGCACGAAAATCGGTTGCAGCTTAATCAGCAGGCGCTGCTCGTCACCACCACCTCGGCGCAATTAACGCGACAGCTATTACAGGTCACCGCCGCCTGCGCCTTTTTGCCCACCCATTGGGCGCAGCGATTTCCGGATTTGCGGCCCGTTAGCGATGTGCCAACCATTATACGCCCGCTGTACGCGGTATGGCTGCAAAACAGCGATCAGCGTCCGATGATTCGGCAATTGCTGAAAACCGCCGTGCTATGACGACCCGCGTCGCGCTGGCCCGGCCGGCGTGGCGCCGCTCAGCGGTGCGGCACGAATCGCCACTGCGTTACCGTTTCCACGGCGCGCCAGCCAGAACGCGTTTAAGCCTTTTTGTAGACCGATAAAGCCGAATAGCAGAATCCCTATGACGATCTTGGTCCACCAGGAGCTGAGCGTCCCGTCAAAGGTGATATAGGTTTGAATCAATCCTTGAATCATCACGCCAAACAGCGTCCCCAGCAAGGTACCGACACCGCCGGTCAGTAGCGTTCCGCCGATAACCACCGCCGCGATAGCGTCTAGCTCCACGCCGCTCGCCGCCAGAGCATAACCCGCCGAGGTGTAAAGAGAAAAGACGATGCCCGACAGCACCGCTAGGAAACTCGGCAGCATATATATTCGCACCGTCGTGCTTTTTACCGGCACCCCCATCAGGGCGGCGGAGTAACCGTTACCGCCCATGGCGTAGACGTTATGGCCAAAGCGTGTGCGATGCGCCAGCACTACCCCCACCGCCACTACCAGCAACATGATAAGCGCTAACAAGGTGAGCCTGCCGCCGCCGGGCATAGTTAGCCAGCAGGTCATACCACGGGTGAACGATAGGGACCGACTTCCGCGACAAAATAAAACTCATGCCGCGCAGGAAAAACATACTGGCCAGGGTGATGATAAACGCCGGTAACCGCAGAGCATCGATAATCCAACCGGTCAGGGCGCCATACAGCGCGCCCAGCGCCAGCACAATAATGAAGGCCAGTCCGGGGGGAATGCCATATTCTCCAATCATTTTCGCCAGCAGTACGCCGGTAAACGCAATTGTCGACCCAACCGACAAATCAATACCGCCGGAGAGGATCACAAAGATCATTCCCACCGCCACAATCCCCAAAAACGCGTTATCCGTTAGCAGATCGCCAATGACCCGCGTGGAGGCAAAGCCCGGATATTGGCTCAGACAGTACAGGTAACCGGCAATGAAAACCAAGATAGTAAACGCCAACGGCAAATTACGTTTCAGCATTAGTGACGCCTCCGCAACATCGACAGCGACATCCGCGGCGACTGCACCATTAGAACCAGCAGCACCACAATCGCTTTCACGACCAGGTTGAATTCGGGCTGATAGCCGGAAAGCAAGATACCGGTATTCATGCCCTGAAGAATGAGCACCCCCACCAGCGATAGCAGCAAATGAAAACGGCCGCCCAACAGCGAGCCGCCGCCGATAACCACGGCTAATATGGCGTCCAGCTCCAGCCGCAGGCCGGCATTATTAGCATCCGCCCCCTGAATGTCGGCGGTAATGATAATACCGGCCGCGGCGGCACACAGCATATACACTACCATCAGCACCAGACGGGTATTGACCCCCGCGTTATGCACCGAACGGATGTTGATGCCGGCCGCCTCGATAAACAGCCCCAGCGCGGTTTTGCGGGTCAGCACCCATAACAACAACAGCATGGCGACGGCGATGATCATCGGTACCGGTAACCATAACAGCGCCCCGTGGCCGATTTTGCCAAACGCCGCATTATCGAAGGTCACGATTTGGCCTTCGGTAATCAGTTGCGCCACACCGCGGCCGGCAACCATCAGAATCAGCGTGGCGACGATGGGTTGCATCCCAAGTACGGCGATGAGAAAACCGTTCCAGAGCCCGCACGCGACCCCGGCGACTAAGGCCGCTCCCAGCGCCACCGGTAGCGATACGTGATGATCGATAAGCGTCGCCGCCACCGCCCCGGCGATTGCCATGACCGCCCCGACGGACAGGTCAATACCGCCGGTGGCGATAACCAGCGTCATGCCCAGCGCCAGAAGAGCCACCGGCGCGCCGCGATTGATGATGTCGATTACGCTACCGAACAGTCTGCCGTCTTGAATATGCAACGAGAAAAAATGCGGCGAGACCAAACCGTCAATAATCAAGATAGCCAGCAGCGCCAGGCATTGCGTGCTGCCAGAGGGCATGCTCCAGCGTATCTGCCGCGCGCCGGCCGGCGTGGACAAGGGTTTACTGCTCAAGGGCGGCCTCCTCGGGTTGCGCGGCGATGGCCTGCATAATACCGGCGACCGAGATTTGCTGGCACGCCAACTCGGCCACGTGCCGACGATCGCGTAGGACAATGATACGATCGGCGTACCCGGCCATCTCCTCCAGTTCCGACGAGATGACCAGTAGCGCCATCCCGTCAGCGCATAACGCCTCGATGGCCCGGCTAATATCCGCATGGGCGCCAAGATCGATACCGCGGGTGGGTTCATCAAGGATTAGAAAGCGCGGCTGCGTGGCCAACCAGCGCGATAGCAGCACTTTTTGCTGATTGCCGCCGGAAAGATACTGGATCTCCTGCTCGGGGCCGGGGGTGCGGATACTCAGCAGGAGAATAAACGAATCGCTGATGCGCAGTTGCTCACGCAGCGGCAGCAGCCGGAACCAGCCGCGCTGTGCCTGTAACGCTAGAATGATATTTTCACGCACCGTGGCGGAACCGATGATGCCCTCATTTTTTCGGTCTTCCGGACAATAACCGAAACCCAAATGAGCGGTCCGGCGCGGGTTTGATAGACGAATACGTGCCGGCCAAACGGGCCTCGCCGCTGTCCGCAGGCTTAATACCAAACAGCAGTTGCGCCGTTTCGGTACGGCCGGATCCCAGCAGCCCCGCCAGACCGACGATCTCGCCGGGCCGTACCTGTAAATTAAAGGGCGCCACCGTACCGCGGCGGCCGTATTGACGAAAAGACACCAGCGGGTCCGCGCGGCTTACCGGCCGAGCGGAACGTTTCAAGTCAGCCTCGTTAAACATTTTGCCCAACATCATTTGCACCAGTTCAAGCCGCGGCAGCGTCGCGGCGTCGCGGGTGCCAACCAACTGGCCGTTGCGCAGTACGGTGATACGATTGCTGATTTGGTAAACCTGATCGAGAAAATGCGTTACAAAAATCATTCCGACGCCGCTGTCGCGTAGTTGCCGCAGTATATCAAGCAGCATCGCCACTTCATTCGCGTCCAGGCTGGCGGTGGGCTCGTCGAGGATCAACACTTGAGCGGAAAGATCGACCGCCCGGGCAATAGCCACGATTTGCTGTATCGCGCTGGAATAATTGGCCAAGGGATGGCTACATCAACTGCCAGGCCATATTGAGCCAAAATCTGCCGGGCGCGGGCATTCATTTTCCGATGTGAGACCAAACCGAAACAAACAGGCTCACGGCCGATGAATAAGTTGGCTGACACCGACAGATTCGGCAGCAGATTCACCTCTTGGTAAACGGTGCCGATACCCATCGCTTGCGCGTCGGCGGTACCCTTGGGCTCCACCGCCCGGCCGGCAAGCAGGATCTCGCCGGCCGAGCGCCGGTATACGCCGGTCAGGACCCTGTACATGATTCTGTGTAAATGCCTTTTCTCAGAAGTGACCGTCCAGGCGGTCACCGAACTTGATAATAAAGCGGCTCATTGCCATGCGCCAGTCTCTCAAAGGCATTGTCCATTTCTGTGAGGCCGCCTGTATCGCCAGCCACACCACCTTTTTCACTGCGTCGTCGGTCGGGAACACCTTGCGCTTTTTGATGGCATGCCGGATCACGCTGTTTAACGACTCGATGGCGTTGGTCGTGTAGATCACCTTGCGGATATCCGTCGGGTAGGCAAAGAACGTGGCCAGATTGGCCCAGTTTGCCTGCCAGCTTCGACTTATTTGCGGGTAGCGGATGTCCCAGGCACTGGAGAACGCTTCCAGCGCCTGCAAGCCGGCTTCTTCCGTAGGGGCCTGATAATAGCTTTCAGGTCGCGGGTGACGGCCTTGTAGTCCTTCCAGGAGACGAACCGCAGGCTGTTGCGCACCATATGCACGATACACAGCTGGAGCCGCGCTTCCGGATACACCGCGTTAATAGCGTCAGGGAAACCTTTCAGCCCGTCTACGCAGGCGATAAGGATATCGTTCAGGCCGCGGTTTTTCAGCTCTGTCAGCACGTTCAGCCAGAACTTTGCGCCTTCATTTTCGGCCAGCCACATACCTAGCAACTCTTTCTGGCCTTCGATGTTGATGCCCTGCGCCAGGAACACAGATTTGTTGATGATGCGGCTGTCCTGCCGGACTTTTAGAACGATACAGTCAAGATAAACAATGGGATAGACTGCATCCAGAGGCCGGTTTTGCCATTCGACAACCTGCTCCATGACCGCATCGGTGACCTTTGAGACCAGCGCCGGCGAGACATCGGCGTCATACAGCTCTTTGAACGCGGCGGCGATCTCGCGGGTGGTCATCCCTTTAGCGTACAACGATAAAATCTGGTTATCCATCCCGGTAATCCGGGTCTGGTTCTTCTTCACCAGTTGCGGTTCAAAGGAACCGTCACGATCGCGCGGAGTACGCAGCGCCAGCGGGCCATCGCCAGTGGTAACGGTTTTTGTGGAATAGCCGTTGCGGGCGTTGGTCCCCGGTTTAGGCTGATTTTTATCGTAGCCGAGGTGATGGGTCATTTCGGCATTGAGAGCTGCTTCGACGCTAATTTTTTTCAGCAGCCGATCGAAGTGACTGAGATCTTCAGGGGTTTTGAGATTTTTGGCCAGTTCGTTAGTCAGAGCCTGCAACTGTTTTTCGTCCATAAATTAACCTGTTTTTGATGTTGGATTGAACATATCAAAATCAGGCAAATACACAAATTTCTAAACAGGCTCCTTTTCAGCAGGCCTTTTCAACTTATTGCGCTGATTTGTTAATGAGACGACAAAACAGCGCAAGCGACATGCATAAGGGCGCTTTGTTGAATAAATCCGAAATTTGTGACGACTTCCTCCCTATCAGGGCGATTGTTACATGATGCGGACGCTGTTTGGCATTCCTAACAGTGTGATCCGGTTAAGTGTTTTAACCATTGCCATTGCCTTACCTACCTGCGCGTCATAGTCATGCAGACTCAGATGACCACCCAGAAGTGTTTTAAACCGGAACATGGCCGTTTCAGCCAGTGAACGCCGGTGATAACCTACTTTCTTTTTCCAGGTATCGTTATTGCCGCTCAGATGCTGATTTGCCACCGCATGGTTACGCTCATGGTATCGAGCTGGCCAATATTGCGCACCACTTCGCGGTGGGATAAGCGGCTTTATTTTTTTCCTCAGCAGAGCATCATGACAGTAACGCGTATCGTAAGCACTGTCAGCCGACGCTTCCCTGATTTTCCGGTGGGTTTGGTTAATCAGCCCGGGCAGCGCCTGCGCATCTGTCGTACCGCTTAGCGATAAATCGGCACAGATAATTTCATGTGTCACGCTATCTACTGCCAGATGAAGCTTGCGCCATACTCTGCGCCTCTCAGCCCCATGCTGCCTGACTTTCCATTCGCCTTCGCCGAAGACTTTCAGGCCGGTGCCATCGATGACCAGGTGTGAGATTTCGCCGCGGGTTGGCGTTTTTATGCTGATGGCGACGGTTTTTGCTCGCCGGCTAACCAGAGAGTAATCTGGGCAGCGCAGCGACAGCCCCATCAGTTTAAAAATCGAGTCAACGAAACCCTGTAACGCCCGGAGCGAAAGGTTAAACACGCGCTTTATCATCAGAACCGTGGTAATGGCCATATCGGTGTAGTGAAGCGGCCGGCCACGATGTTCAGGTGGTGTACTCTCAGTCCATGCAGCAATGGCTGACTCATCAAGCCATACTGTCAGGTCCCCCCCGCTGCCTGAGCGCATTGTTGTATGCGGGCCAGTTGGTGATTTTAAACTTTTGCTTTGCCATGGGGACCTGATGTTGAAACGAATGTAGTGATCAGAGCCGTCAGTCACCTAAAAGTTCGATTTATTCAACAAAGCCGCATAAGGGTGAAATAACCGCGCTATAAGCTGATAAACGCCTAAGCCGATTAATCATGGAAATGCTAACATTACAAAAAAGTCTATTGCATGATATATGTCAAATTCCACGACCTTGATTTAAATGGAAGCTAAACGGAAAGAGATCTTTATTTAATAGAGGCTAAGCGGGGCTTTGTTGAATAAATCGAACTTTTAGGTGACTGACGGCTCTGATCACTACATTCGTTTCAACATCAGGTCCCCATGGCAAAGCAAAAGTTTAAAATCACCAACTGGCCCGCATACAACAATGCGCTCAGGCAGCGGGGGGACCTGACAGTATGGCTTGATGAGTCAGCCATTGCTGCATGGACTGAGAGTACACCACCTGAACATCGTGGCCGGCCGCTTCACTACACCGATATGGCCATTACCACGGTTCTGATGATAAAGCGCGTGTTTAACCTTTCGCTCCGGGCGTTACAGGGTTTCGTTGACTCGATTTTTAAACTGATGGGGCTGTCGCTGCGCTGCCCAGATTACTCTCTGGTTAGCCGGCGAGCAAAAACCGTCGACATCAGCATAAAAACGCCAACCCGCGGCGAAATCTCACACCTGGTCATCGATGGCACCGGCCTGAAAGTCTTCGGCGAAGGCGAATGGAAAGTCAGGCAGCATGGGGCTGAGAGGCGCAGAGTATGGCGCAAGCTTCATCTGGCAGTAGATAGCGCGACACATGAAATTATCTGTGCCGATTTATCGCTAAGCGGTACGACAGATGCGCAGGCGCTGCCCGGGCTGATTAACCAAACCCACCGGAAAATCAGGGAAGCGTCGGCTGACAGTGCTTACGATACGCGTTACTGTCATGATGCTCTGCTGAGGAAAAAAATAAAGCCGCTTATCCCACCGCGAAGTGGTGCGCAATATTGGCTAGCTCGATACCATGAGCGTAACCATGCGGTGGCAAATCAGCATCTGAGCGGCAATAACGATACCTGGAAAAAGAAAGTAGGTTATCACCGGCGTTCACTGGCTGAAACGGCCATGTTCCGGTTTAAAACACTTCTGGGTGGTCATCTGAGTCTGCATGACTATGACGCGCAGGTAGGTGAGGCAATGGCAATGGTTAAAGCACTTAACCGGATCACACTGTTAAGAATGCCAAACTGCTGGTTCCGGTCACATCCGATCACTGATTCCGGTCGCCCGATCAGCGATTCCGATTCTGTCCGATCGCTCATCTTCTGTTCCGCCATACTCTGGAGACTTTTAGCTTCCGGGGGCATGGCATGGCACGTAAAAAGAAGAAAACGAGAACGGAAATATGCATCTATATTAATGTCTTACGTATGAAATTCGAGCAGCGTCGCTCGAATCGCACTATCGCAGCAGCGCTCGGCATAGGCTGTACTACCGTGCACGATATCCTCGGCCGATTCACGGTAGCTAACCTGGTCTGGCCATTGCCGGCGGAACTGTCCCCCGTCGACCTCGACCGCCTGCTCTATCCCGGCAAATCCGGAAAAGTTATCAATACCTTACCCAGCTGGCTTGATATCGATACCGAGTTAAGCCGCAAGGGCATGACCAAGCAGCTGCTCTGGATGGAATATCAGTCCGCCGTGGGCGGTGATGCCCTCGGTTACTCACAGTTTTGTGCACTGTTCCGTGACTGGAAAAAGAAGCAGCGGCGTTCTATGCGCATGGAGCACAAGGCTGGCGAAAAGCTCTTCATCGACTTCTGTGGCCCCACCGTACCTATCGTCAACCCTGCGACCGGTAGCGTACGCCAGGTCGCTATCTTCGTCGCTGCCATGGGCGTGTCAGGCTATGCGTATATCGAAGCCTGCGAAGGCCAGGACATGGCATCGTGGCTCAACGCCAATAGCCGCTGTCTGCACTTCATGGGTGGGGTTCCGGAGCTGATGATACCTGATAATCTGCGCAGCGCTGTCAGCACCCCTGACCGCTATGAGCCGGTCATAAACCAGAGCTACCAGGCGCTGGCAAATCACTATGAGACAGTGGTGCTACCGGCGCGCCCGAGAAAACCGAAAGACAAGGCGAAGGCAGAATCAACTGTGCAGCTGGTAGAACGCTGGGTTTTGGCCCGGTTGCGTAAACGTAGGTTCTACTCGCTGGCCGAACTCAACCAGGTGATACGAGAACTCAATCATGAGTTGAATCTGCGCCCGATGCGTCATTACGGCGGACAAAGTCGCCTTGAACGCTTCGAGCAGCTGGACAAACCGGCTCTTGGGCCTCTACCGCCCACACAATGGGAATACAGTGAGTATCTCGTTGCCCGAGTGGGACCTGATTACCACATAGACTACGGCAAAAACTGGTACTCGGTGCCGCATCCGCTGGTTGGCGAGCGCGTTGACGTCATCGCCACCCAACGGCTGGTGCAAATCCACCATAAGGGCGTCTGCGTGGCTACGCACCCTCGCAGCGATAACGCCTATAGGCACACGACTCAGGCGGCGCACATGCCGGCTAATCATAAGGGGCAGAGTCAGTGGACGCCGGAAAGGCTGTGCAGTTGGGCGCTGTCGGTGGGTGTGTGCACACTGAAAGTGGTCGAGTCCATCCAAAAGAGCAAAGCCCATCCGGAGCAGGCTTACCGCTCCGTGCTGGGGCTACTCAATCTGCAACGGCGCTATGAGACGACGCGACTGGAGAAGGCCTGCGCGCTGGCGTTGGAGAAAGGGTGCATTAACCGCTCTTTCATAGCCAACGTATTGAAACACGGTCGTGAAAGTGAGGTCACCCAGGACGGAGCCGGCGTATCAATGCTGGTTCACGAAAACCTCCGAAGTCCGGACAGTTATCACTAAGGAGAATAAATATGGATACACTGTTAATGGCTCTGCGAGAGCTGAAGTTGTCGGCAATGGTCCAGGCGTTGGAGACGCAACGCGAACTCCCGGGGAGTTATGGGGAGCTGGGGTTCGAGGAGCGATTGTCGCTGATGGTAGAAGCGGAAAATTTGCATAGAAAAAAACAACCACATATGCCGTGTGCGACGGCAATCGCAAATGCGCTTGCAGGCAAAACCGGAAGATATCCGCTATATCCCTAGCCGAGGAGTGACACCGGAACAGATGCGAGATCTGCTAGGGAGACAATATCTGAAATATCAGAAAAGCATACTTATCACGGGGCCGACAGGTACGGGCAAAACCTGGCTCAGTTGTGCGCTTGGTGAGCAGGCATGCCGGCAGCAATATAGCGTGCGTTACTGGCGAGTGGGTCGGTTGCTGGCCCATCTTCACCAGTGTCAGGTAGACGGGACCTATCTAAAACAGCTTAAGCAGTTAGAAAAAATAGAGTTACTGATCTTGGACGACGTGGGCCTAGAATCAATAAGTCCGATGCAGGCAACGATGCTGTTGGAGGTGATGGAAGATCGCTACGACAAAAGCAGCAGCATCCTGATCAGTCAACTGCCGGTGAAAAAATGGTATGGACTGATCGGACCCTGTACACGATTCTGTGTAAATGCCTTTTCTCAGAAGTGGAGCCTGTTTAGAAATTTGTGTATTTGCCTGATTTTGATATGTTCAATCCAACATCAAAAACAGGTTAATTTATGGACGAAAAACAGTTGCAGGCTCTGGCTAACGAACTGGCCAAAAATCTCAAAACCCCTGAAGATCTCAGTCACTTCGATCGGCTGCTGAAAAAAATTAGCGTCGAAGCAGCTCTCAATGCCGAAATGACCCATCACCTCGGCTACGATAAAAATCAGCCTAAACCGGGGACCAACGCCCGCAACGGCTATTCCACAAAAACCGTTACCACTGGCGATGGCCCGCTGGCGCTGCGTACTCCGCGCGATCGTGACGGTTCCTTTGAACCGCAACTGGTGAAGAAGAACCAGACCCGGATTACCGGGATGGATAACCAGATTTTATCGTTGTACGCCAAAGGGATGACCACCCGCGAGATCGCCGCCGCGTTCAAAGAGCTGTATGACGCCGATGTCTCGCCGGCGCTGGTCTCAAAGGTCACCGATGCGGTCATGGAGCAGGTTGTCGAATGGCAAAACCGGCCTCTGGATGCAGTCTATCCCATTGTTTATCTTGACTGTATCGTTCTAAAAGTCCGGCAGGACAGCTGCATCATCAACAAATCTGTGTTCCTGGCGCTGGGCATCAACATCGAAGGCCAGAAAGAGTTGCTAGGTATGTGGCTGACCGAAAATGAAGGCGCAAAGTTCTGGCTGAACGTGCTGACAGAGCTGAAAAACCGCGGCCTGAACGATATCCTTATCGCCTGCGTAGACGGGCTGAAAGGTTTCCCTGACGCTATTAACGCGGTGTATCCGGAGGCGCGGCTCCAGCTGTGTATCGTACATATGGTGCGCAACAGCCTGCGGTTCGTCTCCTGGAAGGACTACAAGGCCGTCACCCGCGACCTGAAAGCTATCTATCAGGCCCCTACGGAAGAAGCCGGCTTGCAGGCGCTGGAAGCGTTCTCCAGTGCCTGGGACATCCGCTACCCGCAAATAAGTCGAAGCTGGCAGGCAAACTGGGCCAATCTGGCCACGTTCTTTGCCTATCCAACGGACATCCGCAAGGTGATCTACACGACCAACGCCATCGAGTCGTTAAACAGCGTGATCCGGCATGCCATCAAAAAGCGCAAGGTGTTCCCGACCGACGACGCAGTGAAAAAGGTGGTGTGGCTGGCGATACAGGCATTTACACAGAATCGTGTACAGGGTCGTTTTTCGTCCATAAATTAACCTGTTTTTGATGTTGGATTGAACATATCAAAATCAGGCAAATACACAAATTTCTAAACAGGCTCTAAACAGGCTCTGTCGAATGGACCCTGTACACGATTCTGTGTAAATGCCTTTTCTCAGAAGTGACCGTCCAGGCGGTCACCGAACTCGATAATAAAGCGGCTCATTGCCATGCGCCAGTCCCTCAAAGGCATTGTCCATTTCTGTGAGGCCGCCTGTATCGCCAGCCACACCACCTTTTTCACTGCGTCGTCGGTCGGGAACACCTTGCGCTTTTTGATGGCATGCCGGATCACGCTGTTTAACGACTTGATGGCGTTGGTCGTGTAGATCACCTTGCGGATGTCCGTTGGGTAGGCAAAGAACGTGGCCAGATTGGCCCAGTTTGCCTGCCAGCTTCGACTTATTTGCGGGTAGCGGATGTCCCAGGCACTGGAGAACGCTTCCAGCGCCTGCAAGCCGGCTTCTTCCGTAGGGGCCTGATAGATAGCTTTCAGGTCGCGGGTGACGGCCTTGTAGTCCTTCCAGGAGACGAACCGCAGGCTGTTGCGCACCATATGTACGATACACAGCTGGAGCCGCGCCTCCGGATACACCGCGTTAATAGCGTCAGGGAAACCTTTCAGCCCGTCTACGCAGGCGATAAGGATATCGTTCAGGCCGCGGTTTTTCAGCTCTGTCAGCACGTTCAGCCAGAACTTTGCGCCTTCATTTTCGGCCAGCCACATACCTAGCAACTCTTTCTGGCCTTCGATGTTGATGCCCAGCGCCAGGAACACAGATTTGTTGATGATGCGGCTGTCCTGCCGGACTTTTAGAACGATACAGTCAAGATAAACAATGGGATAGACTGCATCCAGAGGCCGGTTTTGCCATTCGACAACCTGCTCCATGACCGCATCGGTGACCTTTGAGACCAGCGCCGGCGAGACATCGGCGTCATACAGCTCTTTGAACGCGGCGGCGATCTCGCGGGTGGTCATCCCTTTGGCGTACAACGATAAAATCTGGTTATCCATCCCGGTAATCCGGGTCTGGTTCTTCTTCACCAGTTGCGGTTCAAAGGAACCGTCACGATCGCGCGGAGTACGCAGCGCCAGCGGGCCATCGCCAGTGGTAACGGTTTTTGTGGAATAGCCGTTGCGGGCGTTGGTCCCCGGTTTAGGCTGATTTTTATCGTAGCCGAGGTGATGGGTCATTTCGGCATTGAGAGCTGCTTCGACGCTGATTTTTTTCAGCAGCCGATCGAAGTGACTGAGATCTTCAGGGGTTTTGAGATTTTTGGCCAGTTCGTTAGCCAGAGCCTGCAACTGTTTTTCGTCCATAAATTAACCTGTTTTTGATGTTGGATTGAACATATCAAAATCAGGCAAATACACAAATTTCTAAACAGGCTCGTCGAATGGCAAAACCGGCCTCTGGATGCAGTCTATCCCATTGTTTATCTTGACTGTATCGTTCTAAAAGTCCGGCAGGACAGCCGCATCATCAACAAATCTGTGTTCCTTGCAGATTTCGACGTATCCGATCAGCTGTTCCAGCGACATCCGATCAGTTATTCCGATATTTTCCGATCACCCATTCCAGTGATATTCGTTCACGTGTTCGCTCATCTTCTGACTCGGGTTTAGTCTATTTTTCCTGTGCTGGCTACTCCTTGCTCTTTGCGTAGTGATTCGCCTTTAAGTTCCAGTCTATAGCTGGGGTGTACTAACCGATCGAGTAACGCGTCAGCTGTCGTGGGGTTTTCTATCAGTCCATACCATTTTTTCACCGGCAGTTGACTGATCAGGATGCTGCTGCTTTTGTCGTAGCGATCTTCCATCACCTCCAACAGCATCGTTGCCTGCATCGGACTTATTGATTCTAGGCCCACGTCGTCCAAGATCAGTAACTCTATTTTTTCTAACTGCTTAAGCTGTTTTAGATAGGTCCCGTCTACCTGACACTGGTGAAGATGGGCCAGCAACCGACCCACTCGCCAGTAACGCACGCTATATTGCTGCCGGCATGCTTGCTCACCAAGCGCACAACTGAGCCAGGTTTTGCCCGTACCTGTTGGCCCCGTGATGAGTATGCTTTTCTGATATTTCAGATATTGTCCCCCTAGCAGATCTCGCATCTGTTCCGGTGTCACTCCTCGGCTAGGGATATAGCGGATATCTTCCGGTTTTGCCTGCAAGCGCATTTGCGATTGCCGTCGCAGACGGCATATGTGGTTGTTTTTTCTATGCAAATTTTCCGATTCTACCATCAGCGACAACCGCTCCTCGAACCCCAGCTCCCCATAACTCCCCGGGAGTTCGCGTTGCGTCTCCAACGCCTGGACCATTGCCGACAACTTCAGCTCTCGCAGAGCCATTAACAGTGTATCCATATTTATTCTCCTTAGTGATAACTGTCCGGACCTCGGAGGTTTTCGTGAACCAGCATTGATACGCCGGCTCCGTCCTGGGTGACCTCACTTTCACGACCGTGTTTCAATACGTTGGCTATGAAAGAGCGGTTAATGCACCCTTTCTCCAACGCCAGCGCGCAGGCCTTCTCCAGTTGCGTCGTCTCATAGCGCCGTTGCAGATTGAGTAGCCCCAGCACGGAGCGGTAAGCCTGCTCCGGATGGGCTTTGCTCTTTTGGATGGACTCGACCACTTTCAGTGTGCACACACCCACCGACAGCGCCCAACTGCACAGCCTTTCCGGCGTCCACTGACTCTGCCCCTTATGGTTAGCCGGCATGTGCGCCGCCTGAGTCGTGTGCCTATAGGCGTTATCGCTGCGAGGGTGCGTAGCCACGCAGACGCCCTTATGGTGGATTTGCACCAGCCGTTGGGTGGCGATGACGTCAACGCGCTCGCCAACCAGCGGATGCGGCACCGAGTACCAGTTTTTGCCGTAGTCTATGTGGTAATCAGGTCCCACTCGGGCAACGAGATACTCACTGTATTCCCATTGTGTGGGCGGTAGAGGCCCAAGAGCCGGTTTGTCCAGCTGCTCGAAGCGTTCAAGGCGACTTTGTCCGCCGTAATGACGCATCGGGCGCAAATTCAACTCATGATTGAGTTCTCGTATCACCTGGTTGAGTTCGGCCAGCGAGTAGAACCTACGTTTACGCAACCGGGCCAAAACCCAGCGTTCTACCAGCTGCACCGTTGATTCTGCCTTCGCCTTGTCTTTCGGTTTTCTCGGGCGCGCCGGTAGCACCACTGTCTCATAGTGATTTGCCAGCGCCTGGTAGCTCTGGTTTATGACCGGCTCATAGCGGTCAGGTGGGCTGACAGCGCTGCGCAGATTATCAGGTATCATCAGCTCCGGAACCCCACCCATGAAGTGCAGGCAGCGGCTATTGGCGTTGAGCCACGATGCCATGTCCTGGCCTTCGCAGGCTTCGATATACGCATAGCCTGACACGCCCATGGCAGCGACGAAGATAGCGACCTGGCGTACGCTACCGGTCGCAGGGTTGACGATAGGTACGGTGGGGCCACAGAAGTCGATGAAGAGCTTTTCGCCAGCCTTGTGCTCCATGCGCATGGAACGCCGCTGCTTCTTTTTCCAGTCACGGAACAGTGCACAAAACTGTGAGTAACCGAGGGCATCACCGCCCACGGCGGACTGATATTCCATCCAGAGCAGCTGCTTGGTCATGCCCTTGCGGCTTAACTCGGTATCGATATCAAGCCAGCTGGGTAAGGTATTGATAACTTTTCCGGATTTGCCGGGATAGAGCAGGCGGTCGAGGTCGACGGGGGACAGTTCCGCCGGCAATGGCCAGACCAGGTTAGCTACCGTGAATCGGCCGAGGATATCGTGCACGGTAGTACAGCCTATGCCGAGCGCTGCTGCGATAGTGCGATTCGAGCGACGCTGCTCGAATTTCATACGTAACACATTAATATAGATGCACATTTCCGTTCTCTCTTTCTTCTTTTTACGTGTCATGCCATGCCCCCGGAAGCTAAAAGTCTCCAGAGTATGGCGGAACAGAAGATGAGCGATCGGACAGAATCGGAATCGCTGATCGAGCGACCGGAATCAGTGATCGGATGAAATCAGAATTAGTGATCGGGTGAAATCGGAATCAGTGATCGGATGTGACCGGAACCAGCATTCCTGGCGCTGGGCATCAACATCGAAGGCCAGAAAGAGTTGCTAGGTATGTGGCTGGCCGAAAATGAAGGCGCAAAGTTCTGGCTGAACGTGCTGACAGAGCTGAAAAACCGCGGCCTGAACGATATCCTTATCGCCTGCGTAGACGGGCTGAAAGGTTTCCCTGACGCTATTAACGCGGTGTATCCGGAGGCGCGGCTCCAGCTGTGTATCGTGCATATGGTGCGCAACAGCCTGCGGTTCGTCTCCTGGAAGGACTACAAGGCCGTCACCCGCGACCTGAAAGCTATCTATCAGGCCCCTACGGAAGAAGCCGGCTTGCAGGCGCTGGAAGCGTTCTCCAGTGCCTGGGACATCCGCTACCCGCAAATAAGTCGAAGCGGGCAGGCAAACTGGGCCAATCTGGCCACGTTCTTTGCCTACCCAACGGACATCCGCAAGGTGATCTACACGATCAGCGCCATCGAGTCGTTAAACAGCGTGATCCGGCATGCCATCAAAAAGCGCAAGGTGTTCCCGACCGACGACGCAGTGAAAAAGGTGGTGTGGCTGGCGATACAGGCGGCCTCACAGAAATGGACAATGCCTTTGAGGGACTGGCGCATGGCAATGAGCCGCTTTATTATCGAGTTCGGTGACCGCCTGGACGGTCACTTCTGAGAAAAGGCATTTACACAGAATCCGGTACGGGCTCGCGCTGACTGGAAAATGGTGTTCAACCGCAAGCTGGTGGGCGTGTATTTAGGGCAGTTCGCCGTCACCTCTACGTTGTGGTTTTTCCTGACCTGGTTCCCAAATTATTTAACCCAGGAAAAGCATATCGCCGCCCTGACGGCAGGTTTTATGACCACCGTGCCGTTCCTGGCCGCCTTTTTCGGCGTGATTTTGTCCGGTTACTTTGCCGATCGAATGGTGCGCGCCGGAAAATCACTGGGTTTTGCCCGTAAAACGCCGATTATCTGCGGGTTGTTGCTGTCCACCTGTATCATGGGGGCGAACTATACCAACGATCCTGTCTGGATTATGGCGCTGATGGCGCTGGCCTTCTTCGGCAATGGCTTCGATTCCATCACCTGGTCGCTGGTCTCGTCTCTGGCGCCGTTACGTCTGATTGGCCTGACCGACGGCGTGTTTAATTTTGTTGGCGGTTTGGGCGGCATCACCGTACCGCTGGTCGTGGGCTATCTGGCGCAGGATTACGGTTTCGCGCCGGCGCTGATTTACATCGCCGGGGTAGCGCTGTTGGGCGCGCTCTCCTATCTGCTGCTGGTGGGCGAAGTGAAACGCGTGGGGGAAGCTTAAGAGCCGTAGTCGCCGGCCTTGATGCCGGCCTGGCGTTAAAGCCGGCCTTGATACCGGCGTGAAAGCGACGGCGGGGTCGGCGACAGGTAAGGGTATCCGGCCACGCCGTTTTTCGTTCAGGGCGCCAGCGCGGGCAGAGCGAATTTCCTCAATTCAGCCGCCGCGTCGGCAGAGGCATCAGCGGTATTTTTTGCCGAAGGCGGTCAGTTAAGCAGATGATAACTGATCGCCCAGAGCTGCGCGACGCCGCCCAGCGCGCCGTGTTTGCGCACCAGGTCGGCGATGGCGAGATGGCCGCCGCGCACGGCATAATCTATCGCGTTCAAGCCCGCCCTATCGGTGAGATAGGGGGCGATATCCCGCCGGCGCAGCAATTGTCGCACAATATGGCGATGATCATTTGCCGCCGCCGCCATGAGCGCGGTTTTGCCCCGGTCGTCAGCGGCATTGACCGCCAGCAACCGATGGGCAAGCAGTAAGGCTACCGTTTGGCGCTGTCCTTGCTCGCAGGTGGCTAACAGGGGAGTGGCGCCGCGCGCGGTGGCCAGGTCGGGCATGATGGTTGGATGCGCCAGTAACAATCGTACCAGCGCTAATGAGCCGCTATGCGCAGCCCACATAAGTGCGCTGGCGCCAGTGCGATCGCGGGCGTTGACCGGCCCAGATTATCCCGGGCGTTGAGCTCGCTTTGCGGGCAAGGCAAAAGCGCCGTGAGCGCGCTGGTGTGATCTCCCGCCGCCGCCAGTCCCAGCGCCGTCTGGCCCTGATGATCTCGGTTGTTGCGATCCAGCCGCGTGCGCGTCAGCAGTATCCTGATGACCAGGCTACGGCCATACATTGCCGCCAGGTGCAGCAGGGGACAGCCTCTGGCGTCACGCTGCGCCACCGGCATGTGGGGATGAGCGAGCAGGGCATTCACCATCCGGTACTGGCCATCAATGACCGCCTGCTGTAACACGCAATAGCCGCGCGCGTTCCGGCGCCACAATGGCGATGGCGGGGTGCTTTAGCAGCACTTCGACCGTAAGAACATGATCGGCCGTCACCGCCAGCCACAGCGCGGAAAGGCCCTCCCGGTTGACCTAATTCACGCACTTGCGGCCGTCTTGGACCAATGTTGTCACCACGCTGACGTGACCCTGCGCCGCCGCCGACACCAGTGCGTTATTGCCCTGACGGCACACCGCGCCGAGGGCGCAATCGGGACGGCGCAGAAATGCGGCGACCAGCGCGCTATCGCCTTGCAACGCCGCCTGTATCAGCATCGTGCGGCCCTGGTTATCCGCGGCGTTCGCCGTCGTCAGTTCAGGGCGAGCCAATAGCGCCTGCGCCAGCGGCAAATGGCCCAGCCGCATCACTTTCATCAGCGGCGTCTCACCGCTGCGGTCGGGGGCGTTCACATCCTGTTGTGGATGGGTCAATAGCGCAAGGATACTGTTGGTCAGCGGCGACAGACAGTCTAAAAGTTCCAGCAGCAGCGTATCGCCGTTGGCGCCGCGCAGGCGGGCGCAGGTGTCGCCAACAGCTTGGCCAGCAGGTCGTCCTCACCATTGTACATCAAAAGCGTCATCAGGCGTCTGATGCCGACGTCCGGTTCATCACCCGGGTTAATATTCAATCCGCTGCGCTGGCAAAAGCGCAGTAGCGGCAGGCCATGCTGGTCGATGAGCGCGGCGATGACGCTCATGCCGATAGCGCCGGCAGGCTTGGCGGGCGGGGGCTCGCAGATGGGGATGCGCTTGCGATACCGCAAGCAGGCTGCCGAGATCGAGTTTGGCAAAAATGAGGCTCAAAAGTTCGGGCGGTAAGGTTAGCAGCGAGGAGGATAACTCAGGACAATTGGCGCAGCCCTGAAGCCTGGCCGCCATCGGTGAAGGCGCCGGCGGCGTGGCGTCCCTTGCGTTAAACCCCCCGCTGACAACCGAAGCAATGTCCATAAACTATCCCGGCGCTCGGCCGCGCAGGGGTCAGAGGACCATCAATGCCGGAAGGGCTATCATTATTCCCGTGCGCCTGCCGCCGCGCTAAACGAAAAGTAGAATGGCGATAGGATCATCTTAGCAGACATACAAGGGAAGCGGGGTCGCAAGGCACCGGCGTGAGCCGGCTTAGTCGCCCTTGGGTGGGGTTGCGCGCTCATGCATGGTGGCTGTGCAACATGCGCGAACGGGGAGACTCCTCATCGGTATTGCTATCGCGGCGGAAGTAGTCATAGGGTAACAACACCGTGTCCAACACCGCCGAGAAGGGTAAGTCTATGGCCGCCAGTGGGCGGATGCACCAGTTACTGTCTTTGTCGCGTAAAACCTGCATACTGGCGCGGGTGCCGGGATAATAGCCCTGATAGGGGCCGGTATGCGTCATGACGCTGGAGCAGCCGCTAGTGCCCAGCACGGTGCATCCTGCTGTTACGACAAACAAGACCTTTCTTAACATAACCTGTTCCGCATCCGTTGGGTTTACACTCGCAAAGCAACCTGCTCTCAGGATCGAATGAAATTGTGCTTGAACCACCCTGATGACACAAACTGTAACAAGTTAGTGTAATGGAGATTGAATAAACCCAACGTAAATTTTACGGAAATTCCGATATTTTTTTCTTATTGCCTCTTGAAAAACCCGGCGGCGATCCCATTTTATTTACGTGACCAGAAAAGGATACGCCGTATGGGTATTCTGGTTGCTGACCTGTCCAATGGGAAGATTATTGCACCCTCGCTAAATTTTGGAGGCTTTAAGCTATGCGTAATTTCGATTTTTCACCGCTGTATCGTTCCGCCATCGGTTTCGATCGCCTGGTTAATCTGCTGGAAGCAGGCCAGGGTCAGGGCAACGGCGGTTATCCCCCTTATAATGTTGAATTGGTCAGCGAAAATCAGTACCGTATCGCCATTGCGGTCGCCGGCTTTGCCGAAAGCGAACTGGAGATTACCGCCCATGACAACCTCCTAAGGGTAAAAGGCGCTCACGCCAGCGATCAAAACGGACGCCATTATTTATACCAAGGCATTGCCGAGCGCAATTTTGAGCGTAAATTCCAATTAGCTGAACATATACAAATAAAAGGCGCTCAGTTGGCGAACGGCCTGCTGTTTATAGATTTGGAACGCGTGGTACCGGAAACCTTAAAGCCACGCCGTATTGAAATAAAATAACGCCCGACGGCCACAATCTCATACGCCCGCCCGTGTAGGGGGGGGGCTAACTCAACCCGATTGGCGGGTTGAGTGAATTATCTCGCTTCATAGAAGGAGTTAATAACATGCGTAACTATGATCTTTCTCCATTATTCCGTCAGTGGATCGGCTTTGATAAATTGGCCAGCAATATACAAGACGATTTTCAGGGGGTGAGTTATCCCCCGTACAATATTGAAAAAGGCGATGATAACCATTATCGTATTACCCTGGCGCTAGCCGGTTTTACCCAGCAGGAATTGTCGATTGAGCTGGAAGGCCCGCGCCTGACCATTAAAGGTAAACCCGCGCTGGCGGACAAAGAGGTGCATTATTTGCATCAGGGGCTGGTCTGCAAAGAATTCTCCCTCAGCTTCACGCTGGCGGAGCATATGACGGTAACCCAAGCTGATTTTACCCACGGTCTGCTTAATATCGATTTGGAGCGGCATATTCCCGAATCTTTGCAGCTGCGGCGTGTGGCCATTGGGACCTCGGCGCAGCGCCCGGCGCTACAAGATCGTACGCTGGATGCTGAATAAGCCCGAACGGACCGCGTCGTTACGCTAGCGGCGCTCCGTTGCGCAATCCCTACCGCGATTGCCATTGCGGCGCAATAAGCCCGTCAGGCGAATGACGGGCTTTTTTAATGGCGCTTTTTACCCCACCGTCTCGCGATGGGCGCGCGCCACCTCTTCCGCCAGAATGGCAATGCCGTGCTCGATTTTTTCCGCTTCCGGCACATAATTCATACGCAGGCACTGATGGCTGTGATGCCACTCTTGATCAAGCCCGGGGAAAAAGTAGTGGCCAGGCACCATCAGCACGCCGCGCTGCTTTAGGCGCTGGTAGAGCGCGTCGGTGGAGATAGGCAGATCGGGAAACCACAGCCAAAGAAATATCGCGCCTTCCGGCTTATGGATCAGGCAGCGCGCCAGCGGCGTATACAGGCGATGGCCTCATCAACGCGGCGGCGATAAAACGGCCGGTTAACCTCTTCGCACAGGCGCAGCAGATCGCCCCGCCGAATCATGCTATTGAGCATTGCCGGCCCGATGCCGCCCGGCGCCAGGCTGATAATGCCGTTGATATTTCCCAATGCCTTGATAACGGCTTCACCGGCGATGATGATACCGCCGCGCACGCCCGGTAGTCCCAGCTTGGACAGGCTCATGCACAGGATAATATTGGGATTCCACAGCGGTCGGGCGTCGGTGAAAATCAGTCCCGGGAACGGCAGTCCGTATGCGTTATCAATCAGCAACGGTACCTGATGCTGCCGCGCCAGCGCGTCCAGCTTTAGCAGTTCCTCGTCGGTAATGACGTTGCCGGTCGGATTGGTCGGCCGCGAGACGCAGATAAGGCCAATATCTTCCTTCGCCCACCTTCAGATGCTCGAAATCCACATGGTATTTAAACTGGCCTTCAGGGAGCAGGGAGAGGGTCGGTTTTGTCGCAACGAACATGTTTTCCTCAAGCCCCGCATCGCTATAACCGAGATACTCCGGCGCCAGTGGAAACAGGACCCGGCGCAGCGTGCCGTCTTCACTGAGGCCGGCGAAGAGATTGAACAAATAGAAAAAGGCGCTCTGGCTGCCGTTGGTTAGCGCGATATTGGCCGCCGTAATGGGCCAGTCGAATTCCTTGCGCAGCAGGGCGGCCAGTGAGGTCAGGAGAGTATCCTTGCCCTGCGGACCGTCATAATTGCACAGCGCCTCGCTCATTGAACCGTCGTCGAGCATCTCGCGCCAGAAGGCGTGGAAGTAGTGCTCCATCGCGGGGATCGCCGCCGCCGAGCATGATGGCGCCGGGGGTGCGCAGACCCTCGTTCATGTCGTCCATGAGTTGGGCGATACTGGAATGTTGGGTAAATTTATTGCCGAATCGGGAAAAAGTCATAGCGTTTAACTGCGGATCCTAGCGGGCCAAACTGACACCTTACCTGCTAGTGTGCCACAGGCAACCCCCTTTTTTCCTAACGGCAGCACGCTACCGCGCAAGCAGGAGCATAAAGAGACGGCGCGCGTCCGCTGGTCGGGAGGCGCGCCGTGAGCGCTCAGATAAGTTCCCGCGCCCGTAATTCGGTTTTTAGATAGGCGTAATAAATCGGCGCCGCCACCAACCCTTCCAGACCAAACGCCGCCTCGAAGATAAGCATGGCCAGCAGCAGCTCCCAGGATTTGGCATTAATACGGCTACCGACGATCTCGGCATTGAGAAAATATTCCAGCTTGTGAATCAAAATGAGGTACAGCACCATCACGCCGCCCACGCTTAAGGAGATGGAGAGCGCCGAGATGATGATCATGAAATTGGAAATAAGATTACCAATAATCGGCAGCAGGCCGAAAATAAAGGTTGCCACAATCAGCGTCTTACCCAGCGGCAGATGTACGCCGAACAGCGGGAACAGGACCAGAATCATCATGGACGTCAGCAGGGTGTTGACTAGCGATACTTTGATTTGGGCGAAGACGATATTGCGAAACGCCTGAGAAAGATAATGCAGGCGTTCCAGCAGCTGCTGCGTGAAGTAGGTATTACGACCGGACGGTTTATTGAGCGAAATCACCGCGCCGATTATGAGGCCGATGAAAATAGTAATCAGTCCGTACAAGAAAGAGCGGCCCATATTGCGGATAATGATCAAATTGGATTCGACCAGGGCGAAGAGCTGATCTTTCAGTTCTTCCGCGCTTTCGGGCAGAAATGAGGGGAGATAATCGGGTATGCGGCTTTTCACATCGGAAAAGATGCGGTTGGTTTCGGCGGTAATGTCGATACCGCGCTGAATGTCCGAGGTCAAAAAGCTTACCAGGCTCACGATCCCCAGCGTCATGGTAATGACCACAAATGCGGCAATCAGCGTCACCACTACCCAGCGGGCGCGGCCGCTGCCGACCAGGCGTTCAAACCACGGCGTCAGAGATATGATCACCTCATACGCCAGAAAGCCGGCGATAAAGCAGGGAAACAAATGTAGCGGGATGATCAGGGTGATAAAAAGAAACATCAACAGGTAAGAGGTCGCTTTCAGCCGTGTCTCACTTACGCTCATTCTTCTTTCCTTTCATTACTGGCCGGTTCCTTTGTTGCGCGTTTAGCAAATAGCATAGACGGTAATCATAGCACCGATAGCTTAAACCGCAGCGTCATCGGTTTATGCCGGGCGGTTGAAAAAATGCCGCGGTCGTCGCGGGCGGCCACCGGCCCGGCGGTTTAATCTGCCCTCGTTGCCCTGCCTGGCGGTGGCCGGCGGACGCGATGGACTTCAAACTTGCCCGCGGGGTAATGCCTGGCGACGACCGGCGCCGGCGATCCTAACGGCCGGGGATAATTTCCGGATTAACGCAATTTTTTTCCACCCGGCCGGTAAGGGCGGTGATGAGATTATTCACCGCGTCGGCGGCCATATTGTGGCGGGTCTCATGAGTGGCGGAACCAATGTGCGGCAGCGCCACGCGACATTGGGCAGGCGCAGCAGCGGTGAGGTGGCCGGCAGCGGCTCTTGCTCGAACACATCGAGTCCGGCGGCGAGAAGACTGCGGTTTTCCAGTGCCGCAATCAGCGCCGCTTCATCCACCACCGGACCGCGGCCCGCATTGATAAGGATGGCGCCGGGCTTCATTTTCGCCAGTTTGCCGGCGTCGATTAAATGGTGCGTCTGTGCCGTCAACGGTAGGATCAGGCAGACGAAATCCGATTGCGCCAGCAAGGTATCTAGATCGCAGTAGCGGGCGTCGTAGCGCTTTTCCGCCTCGGGGTGCTGATGGCGCGCATAGTAAAGCACATTCATATCGAAACCGGCGCGCGCGCTGCGCCAGCGCCATGCCGATACGGCCCATGCCCACTACGCCGAGGGTCTTATGATGGACATTGACGCCGTACCAGTTTTCGTCAATGCTGCGCTGCCATTCGCCGGCTTTGACCCGCTCGGCCGATTCGACCACCCGCCGCGCGGTGGCGAGCACCAGCGCCATCAGCGTATCCGCCACGGTATCGGTCAGAACGGTCGGGGTATGCATCAGGAGCACACCGCGCGCGCTGAGCGCCTGCACATCGAAATTGTCGTAACCCACGGAAATCGTCGAGGCGGCTTTTAGCGCCGGCATACGGTCAAGCAGCGCGCTATCCACCTTACCGTCGGCGCCGATGAGGCCCACCGCGTTCGCCAGGGTTTGCGCGTGTTGCTGCATATTGTCGTCGGTGAGCCCGTCGAACGCCGTGACGCTGAAATGCTCATCGAGACGTTGGCGTAAATCTTCCGGGATGGGTTTATACAAAATCACAGCAGGCTTCATCGAAATCTCTATTTATCAGTGATTGCCTGGTTCATTATTAATCAGCATACCACTTTTCACCGCGGGGAACAGACGCGCCGCGGAGGAGGTCAAGACGAAGCGGGTAGCGCAGGACGCCTTGCGCAGTAGCGCTAGGGGACGATAGCGGAGTCGGTTGCGGGTTCATGAGGGAGGAGGCGTGCTGCTATGCATTATGCCGCCGGCGCGCCAGTGCAGGGTGAGGATGAGATGGCCGGTTTCAGCATTGAGCCGCTGCGCAATCGGGATGAATCCGCGGCGATGATAAAATCGGCAGGCGGGGCGGTTGAGCCAGTAAACTTCCAGCGTCAGCGCGGGATAAGCCTGCTGCGCCAGCGCCATCAGCGCTCGCCCCACCCCGGCGTGCTGTTGGGCGGGCACCACGAACAGCACCCCACCACCTTGTCGCGCAATACGCTGATAAAGCCGGCGAGGACGGATTCCCGCTCCGCCACCCAGGTACGGGCGGCGGGCAGATAGTCGTCGCGTACCGACGACAGACTCTCCTGCCAATAGGAGGGCGGAATGAAAGGATGCGCGCGGGTGGTGCTTTCCAGCCACAGCGTCAGCACCGCCGGCAGATCCTGCTGGCGCATAGGCCGGATCACCATGAGATATCGGCTGGCGCGGCATATTGCCGGCGGAAGTTGATACGGGCAATGTTCCGGTGCGAATAAGGTTGCATAGACCCCCCTGCCGTTCGGCGAATAAGCGCGACGCTGGCCCTTATGGTTAAATCTGCGGCGCGTATTCGCAGTTGTTGCCGGATCCGGGCTGTATATCTGAACGCCAGAGGGTATACTGGCGCCTTCTCATTACATCCACTTGCAACGCGTGCGAATTCAACATGCAAAAGTTTGATCCCAAGACCTTTCAGGGCCTGATCCTGACGCTCCAGGATTACTGGGCGCGTCAGGGCTGCACCATCGTCCAGCCGCTGGATATGGAAGTCGGCGCGGGGACTTCCCATCCCATGACCTGCCTGTGGGCGCTTGGCCCGGAGCCCATCGCCACCGCCTATGTACAGTCTTCGCGTCGTCCTACCGATGGCCGCTACGGTGAAAACCCCAACCGGCTGCAGCATTATTACCAGTTTCAGGTCATCATCAAACCTTCGCCGGAGAATATTCAGGAATTATATCTCGGTTCGCTGAGAGAAGTTGGCCTGGATCCCACCATTCACGATATCCGTTTTGTGGAGGACAACTGGGAAAACCCGACATTGGGGGCCTGGGGACTGGGCTGGGAAGTCTGGCTGAACGGCATGGAGGTGACGCAGTTTACCTATTTTCAGCAGGTGGGTGGGCTGGAATGCCGGCCGGTCACGGGGGAAATTACCTACGGGCTTGAGCGTTTGGCGATGTATTTGCAGGGCGTCGACAGCGTCTATGATCTGGTCTGGGGCGACGGCCCGCTGGGCCGTACCACCTATGGCGACGTATTCCACCAAAACGAAGTCGAGCAATCGACCTACAATTTTGAATATGCCGACGTGGATTTTCTGTTCACCTGCTTTGAACAGTACGAAAAAGAGGCGCAAACCCTGCTGGCCCTGGAAAAACCCCTGCCGCTGCCGGCCTATGAACGCATCCTCAAGGCGGCGCACAGCTTCAATTTGCTGGACGCCCGTAAGGCGATTTCGGTCACGGAACGCCAGCGCTATATTCTACGGATCCGCACCTTGACCAAAGCCGTGGCGGAAGCCTACTACGCTTCACGCGAAGCGCTGGGTTTCCCGATGTGCAAAAAGAATGAGAAATAAGAGGCAGCCATGACGCAACACACTTTTCTGGTGGAAATCGGCACGGAAGAGCTGCCGCCAAAGGCGCTGCGCGCTTTGGCTAGGGCCTTCGCCGCCCAAATTAGCGGTGAACTTGATGCGGCCAGCGTTCGCCACGGCGAGGTGAGCTGGTTTGCCGCGCCGCGCCGACTGGCGGTCAAGGTCGCCGAACTTGACGGCGCCCAGGCAGATAGCGACGTTGAGAAGCGCGGCCCCGCCGTCGCCCAGGCGTTCGACGCCGACGGCAACCCGACGAAAGCGGCCGAGGGCTGGGCGCGCGGCTGCGGCATTATGGTCAGCCAGGCCGAGCGTCTTGCGACCGAGAAAGGCGAATGGCTGGTTTACCGCGCCCGGGTAAAGGGGCAGCCTGTGCAGGCCCTGCTGTGCGATATGGTCAGCCGCGCGCTGGGTAAGCTGCCGATCCCGAAAATGATGCGCTGGGGCGACAATGAGACCCAATTCATTCGACCGGTGCATACGGTGACGATGCTGCTGGACGACAATGTGATACCGGGCAGAGTGCTTGGTATTGACGCCGATCGCCTTCTGCGCGGCCATCGCTTTATGGGCGAGCGGGAAATCAGCCTCGAACACGCGGACCAGTATGCGCAGGTACTGCTGGCGCGCGGCCGGGTAATGGCCGACTATTTGCAGCGTAAAGAAACGATTCGTCAAGACGCGGAAGCGGCGGCCAAACGGTTAGGCGGCGTGGCCGATCTGAGCGATAGCCTGCTGGAAGAGGTTACCTCGCTGGTGGAATGGCCGGTGGTGCTTACCGCCCGTTTTGAAGAGAAGTTCCTGGCGGTGCCGGCGGAAGCGCTGGTCTACACCATGAAAGGCGACCAAAAATACTTCCCGGTGTATGACGCCGCGGGCAATCTGATGCCGCACTTCATCTTCGTCGCCAATATCGAGTCGAAAGATCCGCAGCAGATTATCGCCGGCAATGAAAAAGTCGTGCGCCCGCGGTTGGCGGATGCGGAATTCTTCTTCAATACCGACCGCAAACAGCGGTTGGAAGATCGCCTGCCGCGCCTGGATACGGTGCTGTTCCAAAAGCAGCTTGGTACCCTGCGCGATAAAAGCGATCGCATCGAAGCCCTGGCGGCCTGGATAGCCGCCCGAATTGGCGCGGATGTGCCGCAGGCGGCGCGTGCCGGCCTGTTGTCCAAATGCGATCTGATGACCAATATGGTGTTTGAGTTTACCGACACCCAGGGCGTGATGGGCATGCATTACGCCCGCCATGACGGCGAGCCGGAAGCGGTGGCGCTGGCGCAAAAAGAGCAATATCAGCCGCGGTTCGCCGGCGATGCGCTGCCCACGACGCTGGTGTCCTGCGCGGTGGCCATCGCCGACAAGATGAACACGCTGGCCGGCATTTTTGGTATCGGCCAGCATCCTAAAGGGGATAAAGATCCTTTCGCCCTGCGCCGCGCCGCCCTCGGCGTGCTGCGTATTATCGTGGAAAAACAGCTGCCCCTCGACCTACAGACGTTGACGGAAGAAGCGGCGCGCCTGTACGGCGAAAAGCTGACCAACGGCGCGGTGGTGGAGGAGGTTATCGACTTCATGCTCGGCCGTTTCCGCGCCTGGTATCAAGAGCAGGGACACAGCGTCGACACCATTCAGGCGGTACTGGTGCGTCGCCCGACCCGCCCGGCGAATTTCGACTCCCGGGTGCGCGCGGTGAGCTATTTCCGCACCCTGGAGGAAGCCGCGGCGCTGGCGGCGGCCAATAAGCGGGTATCAAACATTTTGGCCAAAGCCGACGATCCGGTCCACGCGAGTCTGCAGGCCTCGTTACTTAAGGATCCGGCCGAAATCACGCTGGCGACCCATTTGGTGGTGCTACGCGAAAAGCTGCAGCCGATGTTCGAGGCCGGACGCTATCAGGACGCGCTGGTGGAGCTGGCGGCGCTGCGTGAGCCGGTGGATGCCTTCTTTGATAGCGTCATGGTGATGGCGGAGGATAATCAGGTGCGGGTGAATCGCCTGACGTTGCTGTCGCAGCTGCGCGAACTGTTCTTGCAGGTCGCGGATATTTCGCTGCTGCAATAGGCCGCGTGTTGCCGCCGGCTCGGCGCCCGACAGAGGGCGCCGAGTCCGCGGTTTTTGCCCGTCGCGAAACTGCACTATCATTGTTACTGAGTCAGGGAAGGCGAAGTGAATACCTAAACCGGGAAAATGAGTTTTCATTTACAGGAGTAAAGGTTATGACTTTAAGGGAGCGCATGGGCCTCTATCGACCGCTGCTGGCAATGCTGGTTTTGTTGCTTGGCGTCTTTCAACTGACCGGCGGCGGCGATAAAGAGCCGGAGCAGCGGCAAGCCTTTATACAATTCTTGCAAAATACGGTTTTGCCGGGCCGGGCGGTGAACGGATCCCCACGCTGAGCGCGGCGCAAAAGGAGCAGTTTGGCCCTTACGCCAATGACTACCAGATTTTGCAAACCTTTAGCGATAAATTCCTCAGCTCGGTTAACGGCTCGCTGGTACAGGTGCTCGATGAAATAAGCCAAATTCGCGTGCCGCAGGATTACGTGTCCCATCGGCAGACGCTTGCGCAGGCCGGCGGCGCGCTTAATATGCTGGCTCCCGATCTGGCGCGTGCCAAAAAACAGGCGGACGATGGCCGCGCCGCGCTTAAGCAACCGGAAGATTTGCAAAAGGTTTACAACCAGGCGTACGACAAGCTGGTGACAGGGCCGATACAGAAAGTCACTCCCGTGATCGGCGCCGCCTCCTCTCTGGCGGAGCAGCTGGTCCACGTGGGGGATTTTCTCGCCATGCAGACGGGACAGGGGCAGCCCAGCTATGAGGGGGGATCGGTAAGCTTCCCCACGCAGCTGCTACAGGCGCAAAACAGCGCAGGCGAGCTGCTGCCCTGAGGGCGCGGACCATGTGCCACCGCCCTTGGCCAGCTGTTGCCGGACGGGCGCACGGTTGGCCTTCGTCTTGCCGGCGGGTGCAAGACGAAGGCAACCGCAACCGCGCCGGCGTAGTTCGTTGGCGCTAGTCGCCCAGCGCGCGATGGTGGCGCATATTCCTCTTTTCTAACGGTAACTTTGTTACACCTTTCCCTGTTATTTTCACGGCATACCGCCGCGGCTGATGGCGCATAGTGCTAAGCTTCGCCGCCATAGGCGCTCCGCCAATAAGTTTTTTGTGATTTAAGTCACGTTTCTATTACAAATTCGCCGCCTTATGATGTGATGTATATCACCAAGATAGCCCTCTTTAGGGGGGATGTCCTCGTGATTAGCATCACAATAATTGACTTCGCTACGCTATCGCAAAAGAGCGTGGTAGAGTCGCGCTGCCAATAGTAATACCGGCGGATGATGCAACACTGCCGCAACAAATTTCACGCGCTCTTATTGTATAGCGCGTCTCAATAGGGGTGAGTTTTTATGTCTTCTTCGGATATAAAGGTCAGAGTGCAGAACTTTGGCCGCTTCCTGAGCAATATGGTGATGCCCAATATTGGCGCCTTTATCGCCTGGGGCATTATCACCGCGCTGTTTATTCCTACAGGCTGGACGCCAAACACGACGTTAGCCAAACTGGTCGCGCCAATGATCACCTACCTGCTACCGTTGCTGATTGGCTATACCGGCGGTAGGATGGTAAGGGGCGAGCGCGGTGGCGTCGTCGGCGCAATTACCACGATGGGGGTGATCGCCGGCGCCGATATGTCGATGTTCCTCGACTCGATGATTGCCGGTCCTCTGGGCAGCTGGGCTATCAAACGCTTCGACCGCCTTGTCGACGGTAAAATCAAAAGCGGCTTCGAGATGCTGGTGAACAACTTCTCGGCCGGTATTATCGGTATGTTGCTGGCGATTTTGGCCTTCCTGGCCATTGGTCCGCTGGTTGAAATGTTGTCAAAAGACCTGGCGGCCGGCGTTCACCTGATGGTGACCTATAACATGCTGCCGCTGACCTCCATCTTCGTCGAGCCGGCAAAAATCCTGTTCCTGAATAATACCATCAACCACGGCATCTTCTCGCCGCTGGGTATTCAGCAGGCAACGGAGACCGGCAAATCAATATTCTTCCTGATTGAAGCCAACCCCGGCCCGGGCATGGGCGTGCTGATGGCGTATATGCTGTTTGGCCGCGGTAACGCCAAGCAATCCGCCGGCGGCGCCGCCATCATCCATTTCCTGGGCGGTATTCACGAAATTTACTTCCCCTATGTGCTGATGAACCCGCGTTTACTGATTGCGGTGATTCTCGGCGGCATGACCGGCGTTTTCACGCTGAATCTGCTGGGCGGCGGTCTGGTTTCACCGGCGTCTCCCGGCTCCATTCTGGCCGTGCTGGCCATGACCCCCAAAGGCACCTATTTCACTAACCTGGCCGCCATCGTTGCCGCTTTCGCCGTCTCGTTCGTCATCTCTTCGATTCTGCTTAAGAGTTCACGCGCAACCGGCGATGAAGATAATCTCGCCGAGGCATCACGCCGCGTGCAGGATATGAAAGCCCAGTCGAAAGGCGTCGCCGCCCCCGTTAACACGGGCGCCACGGGTGATTTGAGCTCGGTGCGTAAAATTATCGTGGCCTGTACGCCGGTATGGGGTCGAGCGTGATGGGCGCTGGCGTGTTGCGTAAAAAGGTGAACGAGGCCGGGCTGAAGAACATCAGCGTGACCAACAGCGCCATCAATAATCTTCCCGATGATGTGGATTTGGTGATAACCCATCGCGACCTGACCGAGCGCGCGATGCGTCATGCGCCGCAGGCGCAGCATATTTCGCTGAATAACTTTCTCGACAGCCAGCTTTACAGCGATTTGACCGCGCGTCTGGTAGCGGTACAGAAAAGCGGGGATAATCAGCAAAGAGTTATGACCACGCTGGACGACAGCTTCGAGGACAGCGAACAAAACCTGTTCCGCCTCACCGCCGACAACGTTTTTCTCGGTCAACACGCGGATCATATAAAGAGCAAGCGATCCGTTTCGCCGGCGAGCAGTTGGTCAAAGGCGGTTATGTCCAGCCCGAATATGTACAGGCAATGCTGGATCGCGAAAAACTGACTTCGACTTACCTGGGTGAGTCCATCGCGGTGCCACATGGCACGATCGAGGCGAAGGACCGCGTTCTGCGTACCGGCGTCGTGTTCTGCCAGTACCCTGACGGCGTACTCTTTGGTGATGAGGAAGACGATATCGCCCGGTTGGTGATAGGTATTGCCGCGCGCAATAACGAGCATATTCAGGTCATCACCAGTTTAACCAATGCACTAGATGATGACGCAGTGATCGCGCGTTTAAGCCAAACCACCGATGTGCAGGAAGTCCTGGAACTGCTGGCGAGCGCTAAAGCGTCCTGACCAGGCACGGGGGCGGGTCACTCTGCGCAAGAAACGAGGGGGCCTGCCATGGCCCCTTTTTTGCTTAGATTTTTGCTGAGATAATTTAAGGTTAACGTTATGAAAGAATTACATTTCGGAGCAGGTAATATCGGCCGCGGGTTTATCGGTAAACTGTTGGCCGATGCCGGTGTAGAGGTTGTTTTCGCCGATGTGAACCAGCAGGTTCTTGATGCGCTTAATCAGCGCCACCAATACCCGGTGCGGGTGGTGGGCGAACAGGCGCAGGTAGAGACCGTAAGCGGGGTCAGCGCGGTTCACAGCGGCAGCGACGAGGTCGTGGCGCTGATCTCCAGCGTGGATTTGATCACCACCGCGGTGGGCCCGCAGATTCTTGAGCGCATCGCGCCGGCCGTTGCACGCGGACTGGTTAAGCGGCACGATGGCGGCAACACCCAGCCGCTGAACATCATCGCCTGCGAAAATATGGTGCGCGGCACCAGCCAGCTCAAACAGCACGTACTTAACGCGCTGGAGCCGCAATTTCATGCCTGGGTAGAGCAGCAGGTGGGTTTTGTCGATTCCGCCGTGGACCGTATTGTGCCGCCGGCGGAAGCGGGCAGTGACGATCCGTTAGCGGTGACGGTCGAAAGCTTCAGCGAGTGGATTGTGGATAAAACCCAGTTCAAAGGCGTCCCGCCCACCCTCGCCGGGATGGAACTGACCGACAATTTAATGGCGTTTGTTGAACGCAAGCTGTTTACGCTTAATACCGGCCACGCCATCACCGCTTATCTGGGCCAGCTCGCCGGCCACCAGACCATCCGCGATGCTATTCTCGATCCGGCCGTACGCCAGGTAGTCAAAGGCGCGATGGAGGAGAGCGGGGCAGTACTCATCAATCGTTATGGCTTCGATGCGCAAAAGCATGCTGCTTATATCAACAAAATTTTGCAGCGCTTCGAGAACCCCTATCTGCACGACGACGTAGAACGCGTGGGCCGGCAGCCGTTGCGTAAGCTTGGCGAAGGCGATCGGTTAATTAAACCTCTGCGCGGGACGTTGGAGTACGGCCTTGGCCATGCCAATCTGGTCAAAGGCATCGCCGCCGCCATGCACTATCGCAGCGATCAGGACCCGCAGGCCAAAGAGTGGGCGGCATTGCTGGCAGACGTTGGCGCTGCGGCGGCGTTGGCCAAAGTCTCTGGCCTTGATGAAGAAAGTGAAGTTGTCGCGCAAGTGGTGAATGCCTATAACGCCATGCAGTAATCGACAGAACCGAGGGCGGATGCGATGCCGCTCCCTGGCCCGCTACATGGTGTGCAACATGACGGAAAACACTCAGCTGCTGGAAAACAGCGTGCTCGAACGCCTGAATGCCGGGACCACGGTGCGGGAGTTTTTGCGGGCGGCGATTACGCTGCTGGCGGAAGCCGTGGCCATTCTGGTGACGCAGGTGTTCCGCAAGGATGGCTATGCGGTTAAATACGCCGTGGAGCCGTTACTGGTGGGCGCAGGTCCGCTGGCGGAGCTGTCGGTGCGTTTGAAATTGGTTTATGCGTTAGGGGTGATAAGCCGCCAGGAGTATGAAGACGCCGAACTGCTGATGGCGCTGCATGAGGAATTGCAGCAGGATCCGGGCGATTACCGCTTTACCGATGATGAAATTATGGGGCCGTTTGGCGAGCTGCATTGTGTCGCCGTGTTCCCGCCGTCGCCGCAGATCGCCCATGCGCCGGGAGATGAAGCGCTGGCGAAGATGCAACGGCAGCGCTACCAGCAAATGGTGCGCTCGACGGTGGTCCTTTCCGCCACCGAATATCTGGTGCGGATCAGCGCTAAAAAAGCGTTCTCCGATCGGCTGCTGCTGAAATAAACGCCGCGCGGGGGTTCGTGCGCCCGCGTTATCCGCCGAAAGGGCAGTGCTAAACCTACATACTTACACCTTCTTCCCGAGCGTGCGCGTTATTTGCTGGCGGCGCGCGGGCAAAAAAATCCCCGCCGTGGGCGGGGATGGGGCCGGCGTTATCCCGATGCTCGGGCGCGCGGCAGGGATAAATCAGGCGTGGCTAAAACGCGCGGCCGCTTCATCCCAGTTCACCACGTTCCAGAATGACTTGATGTAGTCCGGGCGGCGGTTCTGATATTTCAAGTAATAAGCGTGCTCCCAAACGTCCAGACCCAAAATCGGGTAGCCGGAGATACCGGAAATCGCTTCGCCCATCAGCGGGTTGTCCTGGTTGGCGGTGGACACCACGGCCAATTTGCCGTCTTTTTTCACAAGCCAGGCCCAGCCGGAACCGAAACGGGTCGCGGCGGCTTTCCCGAACGCCTCTTTAAAAGCGTCAACGCTGCCGAAATCACGCTCGATAGCGCTTTTCAATTCGCCCTGCAAGGTGGTGCCTTGCTTCAGGCCCTTCCAGAACAGACTATGGTTGGCATGACCACCGGCGTTATTGCGCAGTACGGTCTTTTTGTCCGCTGGAAGCTGGTCTAGTTTTTGAATCAGGTCGTCGACCGGCAAATTGGCGAATTCCGGCAGGCTTTTCAGGGCGCCGTTGGCGTTGTTGACATAGGTCTGATGGTGTTTAGTGTGATGAATTTCCATCGTTTCTTTGTCGAAATGCGGTTCCAGGGCGTCATAGCCATAAGGCAGGGAAGGTAGCGTAAAGCTCATAACAATCTCTCCATTTCTAGTTGAACCGGCCCCCTTTAAAAGCATGTTAGGGTCGCGTAAGCAATCCGATCATTATAGTTAATTAAACGTTTATCGGTTACTTTAAAAAGAACATGTTTAACTTATGTCTTCAACAATCCGCGTTGGATGGGTAAAGACCATAGCGCGCCCCGGTTTACTGAATCCCATCAGCGTCAGGCCGCAGCGCTCGGCGACCTCTACCGCCAGCGAGGTGGCGGCGGAAACGGCGAACAGGATTTCTACCCCGCACATGGCCGCTTTCTGAACCATTTCATAGCTGGCGCGGCTGGAAACCAGGACCGCCCCGGGCGTTTCACCCCGGCGCGCGCGCATGCCGAGCAGTTTATCCAGCGCCACGTGGCGACCGACGTCTTCGGCGCCATAGCTTAAATCCCCCTCCGGCGAGATCCAGGCCGCAGCATGAGTGTAGCCCGTGAGCCGGCCGATGGGCTGCACCTCTGGCAATTGCGCCAACGCCCGATCCAACTGTGCCAAGGGCCAACGTTGCGTGAAGGGTAATGACAGCAGCGGCTTGCCGATTTCATCCAGTTGCTCCACGTCGCAGATACCGCAACCGGTGCGCCCGGCCAGCGCTCGACGCGGCGCTTTCAAGGCCATAAAACGGCGGCTGGAAAGCTTGACCTGCACCTCTAGGCCCTAACGGGCAGGCACGATATCAATACCGTAAATATCCGTCGGCGAGGCGATTATGCCTTCGGATAACGAGAAGCCAAGGGCGAAAACGTCCAGTTCTTTCGGCGACGCCATCATCACCACATGAGAGATGCCGTTATAGACCAGCGCGACCGGCACTTCCTCGGCCAGCCAGTCCGGCTCCGTTTGATGGAGCCGGCCGCGCCGGCGGACGCTGGACTGGCAAATGCCCGGTTGGGCGTCATCGGCGTGAAAAGTGGCGTGTTTCACCAGGGGTTTCTCCCGTAATGTGGTAGGGCGCTATTATTCGCCGCTACGGCCAGCGATGCAAATTCTCGACCCAAGCGAGCGGGCACCATAATGTAAACAGTTTTCTTTTTTAGTCAGTTGCGTAATCCTCCGGCCGTTGCTACGGTTAATGGAACATCATTGCGGATAAGAATTGAGGGCTATGACCAGGCATTATTTCAAGATCGCGCTATTCCTTATGCTGTCGGCCGGCGGGCTGGCAGGCACGGCGGCGTCGGCGGCCGACAGCGGGACGGGCAACGCGTCCGCGCCGCCGGTCAACGGCATCGACGTCGCCGCGCTGAACGGCAAAGTGACGCTGCAAGTGCCGGGGGCTTTCGTTAATCAAACCCGCGAAGACACCACCTCGCAAAATCCCGGCGTGAAGATCCAGGTGTTCACCGACCGGCAGCGCCAGCAGGTGATAGGGGTAAGCGAGGTGCCGACCGCGGCCGGCGATGCCAATGATACCAGCGCCGATGCCTTTAACAAGATGGCTCAGGGCAGCTTGTCCGGTCTGAAAACCCAATATAAGGATGTGCAGAAAACCGGTCAAAGCACCGAAATCGTCGCTGGCCGTAAATTCCTGCGTCTGGATACCCGTCAATCGGTGGAAGGCAATGCCATGCTCGGTTCCACTATCACCACGCCGTATGCGGGTAATGTGCTAACCATTCAGGTGCTGACGCCAGCCAAAAATGAGGTGCAGCACAATCGGTTGGTGAAGCAAGTGCTGGGGACGGTGGCGTTTCATTAACTCTGGTGTTGGGCCGACGACGGTGTTCCCCCTGCGCTCACCCGAGACAGCGCATAGGCACTCCGCGGTTGCATTCGCCGGGTGGCCTGTGCCGGCACCTTGCCGTCATTCACCCGGGGGCGCACGCCGGCATGATCCCTCGTGACCCTATCGACGCGCTAAGGTTAAATCTACTGGACGAGCCGCAAAGGCCGCTTTTATTCTGGTTAAAGATCGGGCGGGCAAGACCGCTTTTATTTCCCGTTGTTGCCCCCTTTGCGCCATACTGATTATTCCGTAACCGGCAACCGGAGGTGTATCATGAAACTCATCGGCAGCTATTCCTGTCCCTTTGTGCGCAAAATTTCGGTAATTCTGCTTGAGAAAAACTTGCCGTTTACATTGGTTCACGCGGTGGATAATACGCTATCCACCGAGATAAATCCGCTAGGCAGTGCACCGGTATTGATTGACGCGCAAGGTGAAAGTCACAGCCACCCCTCGCTGATTGCCGAGTATCTGGAATGGCTACAGCCCGAACCGGCACTTCTGCCGGCCGACGCCCGTGATGCCCTAAGGGTGAAGGAGTGGGCGGCGCTGGCCGATGGCGTCACGTCGGCGGCGCTGGAGCAGGGGGCGGCGGAAGGCCGCTGGCTGAACGCATCCATGCTGTCGGTGGCGGATGTGGCCGTCGCCTGCATGCTGGGTTTTATCAACGTCCGGCGCCTGATGCCCAACTGGTGCGTTGCCCATCCTGCGCTGGTGGCCATGGCCGACCGGCTCTTCAGCCGTGAGAGTTTCGCTCGAACTCTGCCGCCGGCGACGGCCGGATTGTATAGCGATGAAACCATCGCCGCCAGAGTGTGAAGCCGCTCCGATAACCGCGATTTTCCTTCCCGTCGGCCCTGTTCATCGTCTCGGCGCGGTGTTAACGTTACGGATATAGCGTTCAGACCGCTCATCGCCGCGTGTCGATGTTGTTCGCTGACATCGGTCGACCGACCGGTAAAGCAACCAGCGTGAAGGAGAGAGCCATGGCGCACAATCCCCCTATCACAAACCTGATTCCCGGCGAATACGGGTATCCTTTTCAGCTAAAAGCACGTTATGCAAATTTTATCGGCGGCGAGTGGGTGCTGCCGCTGTGCGAGGTCGCCAGCTCCGGTCGAGACGACATCGATCTGGCGCTTGACGCCGCCCATGCTGCTCGCCCCGGCTGGGGGGCGACGTCGGTGCAGGAGCGGGCCGCGATACTGTATCGCATTGCCGATCGCATGGAGCGAAACCTTGAGCTGCTGGCGGCGGTGGAAACCTGGGATAACGGCAAGCCCATCCGCGAAACCCTGGGTGCCGCTGGCGATTGACCATTTCCGTTATTTCGCCGCCTGTATCCGCGCGCAGGAGGGCGGAATCAGCGAAATCGATAATGAAACGGTGGCTTACCACTTCCATGAGCCGTTGGGGGTAGTGGCGCAAATTATCCCCTGGAATTTCCCGCTGCTGATGGCCTGCTGGAAAATGGCGCCAGCGCTGGCCGCCGGTAACTGTATTGTACTGAAAGCCGGCCAAGCTAACGCCGCTGTCGGTGTTGGTGTTGATGGAGCTCATTCACGATCTGCTGCCGTCGGGTGTGGTAAATGTGGTCAACGGAGCAGGGAGCGAAATCGGCGAATATCTGGCGACCTCGGGGCGGGTGGCCAAAATTGCCTTTACCGGTTCCACCGAGGTCGGACAGCAGATAATGAGCTACGCGGCCCGCAACGTTATCCCGGTGACCCTTGAGCTGGGTGGCAAATCCCCGAACATTTTCTTTGCCGATGTTATGGCCAAAGAGGATGCCTTCTTTGACAAGACGCTGGAGGGGTTTGCGCTATTCGCTTTCAACCAGGGCGAGGTCTGTACCTGCCCCAGCAGAGCGCTGGTGCAGGAATCGATTTACGAACGCTTTATGGAGCGCGCTATCAAGCGGGTGGAGGCCATCAAAACCGGTAACCCGCTCGACCGCGGCACAATGATGGGCGCGCAGGTTTCCACCGGCCAGCAGGAAACCATCCTCAACTATATTGATATCGGCAAGCGAGAGGGGGCGGAAGTGCTTACCGGCGGCCGCTGCAAGCCGATGGCGGGCGATCTGGCGGCGGGATATTATCTGGAGCCGACAATTTTGTTCGGCAACAACAGCATGCGGGTTTTCCAGGAAGAAATCTTTGGTCCGGTACTGGCGGTCACGACTTTTAAGGATATGGATGAAGCGCTGGCCCTGGCCAACGACTCCGATTATGGCCTTGGCGCCGGGGTCTGGAGTCGTGACATCAATACCGCCTACCGAATGGGGCGCGGTATTCAGGCGGGGCGCGTCTGGACCAACTGCTATCATACCTATCCGGTCCACGCCGCCTTTGGCGGCTCTAAATCAGCAAACGAAATGCCTGCTGGTCAGCTATGCTGATAGCGCGACAGGTCTGTTCTGAGCCCAAACGGCACCCTTGCTGATGTTGCAGGAAAACAGCGTCAGCCTATAAAGACCGGCGTTGGCAACGCCGACGCCGAAAGCGTAGAAACTCATCCCGGCGGTCATCCACAAATAGGCGCCGGGAGACAGCAGCGTGGCGGCGGTGGCAAGCAGCAAACCGCCGAGGATGGGGACGGCGCCTAACTTTATCAGCCGCTCAACCGTGCGCCGGCCACTGTAGCGTGCCAGCGTGACGTTACCCACGATTAGCCCGCCAAATACCGGCAGCTGTAAAAGCCCGTATTCCACGGCGGTGAGGCCGTGATCGCCCATCAGGATCACCGGTGACTGCGCCAGCTGCTGGTTCCGGTCACATCCGATCACTGATTCCGATTTCACCCGATCACTAATTCTGATTTCATCCGATCACTGATTCCGGTCGCCCGATCAACGATTCCGATTCTGTCCGATCGCTCATCTTCTGTTCCGCCATACTCTGGAGACTTTTAGCTTCCGGGGGCATGGCATGGCACGTAAAAAGAAGAAAGCGAGAACGGAAATGTGCATCTATATTAATGTATTACGTATAAAATTCGAGCAGCGTCGCTCGAATCGCACTATCGCAGCAGCGCTCGGCATAGGCTGTACTACCGTGCACGATATCCTCGGCCGATTCACGGTAGCTAACCTGGTCTGGCCATTGCCGGCGGAACTGTCCCCCGTCGACCTCGACCGCCTGCTCTATCCCGGCAAATCCGGAAAAGTTATCAATACCTTACCCAGCTGGCTTGATATCGATACCGAGTTAAGCCGCAAGGGCATGACCAAGCAGCTGCTCTGGATGGAATATCAGTCCGCCGTGGGCGGTGATGCCCTCGGTTACTCACAGTTTTGTGCACTGCTCCGTGACTGAAAAAAGAAGCAGCGGCGTTCCATGCGCATGGAGCACAAGGCTGGCGAAAGCTCTTCATCGACTTCTGTGGCCCCACCGTACCTATCGTCAACCCTGCGACCGGTAGCGTACGCCAGGTCGCTATCTTCGTCGCTGCCATGGGCGTGTCAGGCTATGCGTATATCGAAGCCTGCGAAGGCCAGGACATGGCATCGTGGCTCAACGCCAATAGCCGCTGCCTGCACTTCATGGGTGGGGTTCCGGAGCTGATGATACCTGATAATCTGCGCAGCGCTGTCAGCACCCCTGACCGCTATGAGCCGGTCATAAACCAGAGCTACCAGGCGCTGGCAAATCACTATGAGACAGTGGTGCTACCGGCGCGCCCGAGAAAACCGAAAGACAAGGCGAAGGCAGAATCAACTGTGCAGCTGGTAGAACGCTGGGTTTTGGCCCGGTTGCGTAAACGTAGGTTCTACTCGCTGGCCGAACTCAACCAGGTGATACGAGAACTCAATCATGAGTTGAATTTGCGCCCGATGCGTCATTACGGCGGACAAAGTCGCCTTGAACGCTTCGAGCAGCTGGACAAACCGGCTCTTGGGCCTCTACCGCCCACACAATGGGAATACAGTGAGTATCTCGTTGCCCGAGTGGGACCTGATTACCACATAGACTACGGCAAAAACTGGTACTCGGTGCCGCATCCGCTGGTTGGCGAGCGCGTTGACGTCATCGCCACCCAACGGCTGGTGCAAATCCACCATAAGGGCGTCTGCGTGGCTACGCACCCTCGCAGCGATAACGCCTATAGGCACACGACTCAGGCGGCGCACATGCCGGCTAACCATAAGGGGCAGAGTCAGTGGACGCCGGAAAGGCTGTGCAGTTGGGCGCTGTCGGTGGGTGTGTGCACACTGAAAGTGGTCGAGTCCATCCAAAAGAGCAAAGCCCATCCGGAGCAGGCTTACCGCTCCGTGCTGGGGCTACTCAATCTGCAACGGCGCTATGAGACGACGCGACTGGAGAAGGCCTGCGCGCTGGCGTTGGAGAAAGGGTGCATTAACCGCTCTTTCATAGCCAACGTATTGAAACACGGTCGTGAAAGTGACGTCACCCAGGACGGAGCCGGCGTATCAATGCTGGTTCACGAAAACCTCCGAGGTCCGGACAGTTATCACTAAGGAGAATAAATATGGATACACTGTTAATGGCTCTGCGAGAGCTGAAGTTGTCGGCAATGGTCCAGGCGTTGGAGACGCAACGCGAACTCCCGGGGAGTTATGGGGAGCTGGGGTTCGAGGAGCGGTTGTCGCTGATGGTAGAAGCGGAAAATTTGCATAGAAAAAATAACTACATATGCCGTCTGCGACGGCAATCGCAAATGCGCTTGCAGGCAAAACCGGAAGATATCCGCTATATCCCTAGCCGAGGAGTGACACCGGAACAGATGCGAGATCTGCTAGGGGGACAATATCTGAAATATCAGAAAAGCATACTCATCACGGGGCCAACAGGTACGGGCAAAACCTGGCTCAGTTGTGCGCTTGGTGAGCAGGCATGCCGGCAGCAATATAGCGTGCGTTACTGGCGAGTGGGTCGGTTGCTGGCCCATCTTCACCAGTGTCAGGTAGACGGGACCTATCTAAAACAGCTTAAGCAGTTAGAAAAAATAGAGTTACTGATCTTGGACGACGTGGGCCTAGAATCAATAAGTCCGATGCAGGCAACGATGCTGTTGGAGGTGATGGAAGATCGCTACGACAAAAGCAGCAGCATCCTGATCAGTCAACTGCCGGTGAAAAAATGGTATGGACTGATAGAAAACCCCACGACAGCTGACGCGTTACTCGATCGGTTAGTACACCCCATCTATAGACTGGAACTTAAAGGCGAATCACTATGCAAAGAGCAAGGAGTAGCCAGCACAGGAAAAATAGACTAAACCCGAGTCAGAAGATGAGCGAACACGTGAACGAATATCACTGGAATGGGTGATCGGAAAATATCGGAATAACTGATCGGATGTCGCCGGAACAGCTGATCGGATACGTCGGAATCTGCACCAGCCACGACAGCAGCGGCAGACAGGCGCAGCCGATGGCCATGGCACCGCACAGAAACTGGCGGTTAGTGAGGATGACGCGGTAATCGTGCCACAACGACGCCGGCGAAAGCGGCTCGCCCAGCCGGGTGGCGGTCTCGGGCATCGCGCGCCATAGTCCTACCAGAGCGACAGCGGCCAGGAGAGCGAAGAGCACGAACATCATTTTCCAGGAGAAATAAGCCACGATCACCGAACCGGCCAAGGGGCCGAGCAGCGGTGCAATCAGCGCGACATTGGCCATCAATGCGGTGATTTTGATGCAAACCGCTTCCGCAAAAGATTCCTGAATGGCGGCGTATCCTACCGCGCCGATAAAACATAAGCCAAAGCCCTGCAAGAAACGCATGGCGATAAACTGTTCGATGGTATTGACCAGTAAAATACCCAGGCAGGCGCTAATGAAGAGGATCACGCCCGCCAGCATCACTGGACGGCGTCCGCGGCGATCGGACAGCGGCCCCAATACCACTGTAGCACCATGCCGCCCGCCAAATAGGCGGTCATTGACGTCGGCACCCATTCATGGCTGGCGTTAAAGCTTTCCACAACGGCCATCATGCCCGGTTGTATTATGTTGTTTGCGATATAGACGGCAAATTCAAACAGCACCAGGCACAGGGGAAACAACAGCGCCCCCCCGACCTAAACGGGTGGAGGAAGAGTTAAAAGACTTTATGATATAACCAATTGAAATTAAATGATAAAAAACAACATCTAACTGCATCAGCGGGACAGGTTGGTTATTTTGCAACCAATTTCGCCAAGTCGCAAGCCCCAACGTTGCCGTGGACACATTTCGGATAAAGATTTATTCTTTAACCTTCAATAATAAGCCAAGTTAATCTAATCTAACTCTCTGATGATCAAGCTGTTGACCGGCGGCCGGGGAAAAGGATGACGCAGATAGCCACTGAAAAAAAATTCACCTGGATAGATAATCTGCGCGGCTGTGCCTGCATGATGGTGGTAATGATACATACCACAACGTATTACGTTACTCACGGCAATACCGTAGGTGAACATAATTGGATGTTCGCCAATATGCTTAATTCGGCCTCCCGGGTAGCGGTGCCGCTGTTTATGATGATTTCTGGGTATCTGTTTTACGGCGAGCGTGCGGCGACTAAAAAACACCTGCTCAGGCTGGTGGGCTGTTTACTGTTTTACAGTGCGGTGGGGCTGATATATATGGCTTTGCTCACCCCAATCAGCGCGCACCAGGCGCTGTCAGGTATGTTGCAAAAGCCGGCGTTTTATCATCTATGGTATTTCTATGCCGTCATTGTCCTTTATTTGCTCTCACCGTTAATTCAGGTCAAAGCATTAAGCGCCAGCCACCTGGCGGTGATTATCCTGCTGGCGGCGGTACTGGCCAACCCCCATAGCCCGGCGCTTCATCTGGCAGGCGTAAAATTCGAGCCGATAAATTTATTTATTAATGGCGACATGATTTATTATTTGCTGTACGCCATTCTCGGGCGCGCCATTGGTATGCTGACGCTGGATAACAAACGCGTACTGCTGTTGTCGGCGCTGGTATTCCTGCTTGCCGTTGCGCTGATCGCGGCGGGCACCAAAAAGTAGCTTATTATTAACGGCGACTTCGCCGATACGTTTTACGAGTTTTGCGGACCCTTGGTCTTTATCGCCGCGGTGAGTTTGTTTATCTGGTTTAAATCCGCCCTGGACCATCGGCCGCTGGCGCTGCTGTCTTGGGTCTCGCGTCATTCGCTGGGCATTTACGGATTCCACGCCTTTATTATTCATTTTCTTCGCACACATGGCCTGGATATGAAACGGTGGCCGATGCTGGATATTCCGCTGATTTTTACGGTCACGTTGCTGCTAAGTCTGCGGCTGGCGGTGGCGGTGGAAAAGATAGACACCCGACGGCGCATCAGTTGAGGCCGCGGACGGTCGCCGGCGGCGTCTGCGTTGTCGGTGCAGAAGATATCGCTATTGCTTGCCGATGCGCCGTCCGTTCAGGTAGCAAACCGCAACTGCCGTTCAGGGTGCGCCGTCCGTTTATGCAGCGTACGGGCAGTCGCCGCTCAGCGTTACGAGTCTTTCAATGCGTTTGCCGGCGCGCCTGCGCGCGCCGCAGTTGACGACCGGAAGTAAAACCGGCGCAAAGCGCCGCTTTTTCGATTCCCATCCCTTGTTGTAGCCGTTGCTCGGCCACCGCCAGTCGCAACTGCTCATGATAGGCGCGTACGCTAAGGCCGAGATGAACGCGAAACAGCCTGCTAAGATGGCGGCCGCTCATGAAAACCTGCTGCGCCAGTTGCTCAAGATGCCAATCGGTCTCCGGCTCGCGGGCAAGAATATCCTGGGCCTGATGCACTGCCGGATGCAAATGATTGCGATAGCGCAGCCAGGGCGACAGTTGCGGATCATCGCCACCGCGCCGGAAATACACCACCATTTCCCGCGCCACCGACATCGCCACCTGCGGCCTCGCGTATTGGCTCACGAGATGCAGCGCCAGATCGATGCCGGCGGTAATGCCGGCGCTAGTATAGAGCCCTCTGTCCCCGACAAAAATGCGATTGTCTCGGGGCAGGGCCGCCGGCGTCTGTTGACGCAGGCGCGCCATCACCTGGTGGTGCGTCGTGCAGCAATAGCCATCAAGCAAACCGGCGCGCGCCGCCAAAAGCGCGCCGGAGCAGATGCAGACCAGCGTCCAAAGCCGTGAGTGAAAGCGCGTCCGGTGCTATTGCAACCATCGCTGGGCTGATTGCGCCTGCGGGGTCTCAAGCTGTCTGCTGGAGTCGCTGACGCCGGGCACAAACACCAGACTGTCGTCAGGCAGCGTCGCGGGCAACGGCTCGTTAGGCCGGTGGAGGTCACCACGTCCGGCTGCGGACCGATGGACCGATATAGTGCAGACGGAACCCGCCGGCCAGGGTCAGCACCTCCGCCGGCCCGGTGATATCCAGCGACATGACATGCGGCAGCAACAGGAAATAGACCTCGCGCATCACCTTCACTCCGCGTCGCTACGCAGGGTGCGCGCCAGCCAGGCGTCCACATTAGGCTGTCGGCATAGCATGGTGCTGACGTAGGCGTCACGTTCAAACGCCAGCACCTGCATATCCCAGACGCAGAACGATACGTTGCGCGCCAGCCGCCAGCTCCCGCTGTCGGTCACCCAGATCTTGATACGCAGCTCGTTCTCATTGTCCCACAACCCAACACAAGATAGTCGCGTTCCCGGCCCTGATGTTCAATCATGACGCCGATCCCGGCGCTGTCCGCACGCTGCGCATCAGGAGGCAGCCAGACGGTGAGCTGTGGCAATACCGCCTCGAAGCAGGAAACGCCGCCGGCCAGAGGGTAGTGCAGGCGATAGCGCTTCAGCCGCCAACCGCTCAGGGTAAGCGGTTCCTGCGGCGTAATCGACCGCGGTTGATAAGGCTGGGGACGAAAGGCCACCGGCGTCGGCGGCGCATCGGCGCTGGCGGCATCCAAATCGGCTAGACAGTCTGCGACATCGCGGATGGCGGCAAAGCGGTCGACGAGCACGGTTTCGGTACGGTGTTTTAACTCGGCGCTGCTGAGGGTTTGACCGCCATGGCGCATAGAAAATGTGAGTGTTGCAGATTCCGAGAGCCTGTTTAGAAATTTGTGTATTTGCCTGATTTTGATATGTTCAATCCAACATCAAAAACAGGTTAATTTATGGACGAAAAACAGTTGCAGGCTCTGGCTAACGAACTGGCCAAAAATCTCAAAACCCCTGAAGATCTCAGTCACTTCGATCGGCTGCTGAAAAAAATCAGCGTCGAAGCAGCTCTCAATGCCGAAATGACCCATCACCTCGGCTACGATAAAAATCAGCCTAAACCGGGGACCAACGCCCGCAACGGCTATTCCACAAAAACCGTTACCACTGGCGATGGCCCGCTGGCGCTGCGTACTCCGCGCGATCGTGACGGTTCCTTTGAACCGCAACTGGTGAAGAAGAACCAGACCCGGATTACCGGGATGGATAACCAGATTTTATCGTTGTACGCCAAAGGGATGACCACCCGCGAGATCGCCGCCGCGTTCAAAGAGCTGTATGACGCCGATGTCTCGCCGGCGCTGGTCTCAAAGGTCACCGATGCGGTCATGGAGCAGGTTGTTGAATGGCAAAACCGGCCTCTGGATGCAGTCTATCCCATTGTTTATCTTGACTGTATCGTTCTAAAAGTCCGGCAGGACAGCCGCATCATCAACAAATCTGTGTTCCTGGCGCTGGGCATCAACATCGAAGGCCAGAAAGAGTTGCTAGGTATGTGGCTGGCCGAAAATGAAGGCGCAAAGTTCTGGCTGAACGTGCTGACAGAGCTGAAAAACCGCGGCCTGAACGATATCCTTATCGCCTGCGTAGACGGGCTGAAAGGTTTCCCTGACGCTATTAACGCGGTGTATCCGGAGGCGCGGCTCCAGCTGTGTATCGTACATATGGTGCGCAACAGCCTGCGGTTCGTCTCCTGGAAGGACTACAAGGCCGTCACCCGCGACCTGAAAGCTATCTATCAGGCCCCTACGGAAGAAGCCGGCTTGCAGGCGCTGGAAGCGTTCTCCAGTGCCTGGGACATCCGCTACCCGCAAATAAGTCGAAGCTGGTAGGCAAACTGGGCCAATCTGGCCACGTTCTTTGCCTACCCAACGGACATCCGCAAGGTGATCTACACGACCAACGCCATCGAGTCGTTAAACAGCGTGATCCGGCATGCCATCAAAAAGCGCAAGGTGTTCCCGACCGACGACGCAGTGAAAAAGGTGGTGTGGCTGGCGATACAGGCGGCCTCACAGAAATGGACAATGCCTTTGAGGGACTGGCGCATGGCAATGAGCCGCTTTATTATCGAGTTCGGTGACCGCCTGGACGGTCACTTCTGAGAAAAGGCATTTACACAGAATCGTGTACAGGGTCACTGGTGTAGCTGTTTTCTGTGCCGCCTTCGGCACCGGAGCGGAAAACGGTGAATTTGCGCGTGTAGTGAAAGGCCTCCGGCGCAGCAACATCGGCGTCAAAGCTATACAACACCCCGCGTTTGCTGCCGTTGATTTCCACCCGACGACTGTGAATGGTCAGCTCGTCGCGCAGTTTTTCGATAGCCTGTGGCGCACGGATAAGCAGCAGCCGAAACGGCAATTCGTAGCTCGTCACATACGGCAGGCTGTGCAGCGCCAGTCTGACGCGGGCAATTTCCCCGGCGTGCTGTTGCTGCACGATGAGCCACTGCTTGGCCTGATGCGGGGTTTCGCTGACCTCGGTGATGTGGTTGAGTGCGATCTGATAATCAATGCGTTGCACTAGTGACTGTCATCGAACAGGGAAGCCAGTTCGTCGTCTGAAAGACCCTTCGACATTTTGACGATAGCGCGATCGACGCCGTTGGCGATAAGTTGCCTTGCAATTTTCAGAGGCGGACCCTGTACACGATTCTGTGTAAATGCCTTTTCTCAGAAGTGACCGTCCAGGCGGTCACCGAACTCGATAATAAAGCGGCTCATTGCCATGCGCCAGTCCCTCAAAGGCATTGTCCATTTCTGTGAGGCCGCCTGTATCGCCAGCCACACCACCTTTTTCACTGCGTCGTCGGTCGGGAACACCTTGCGCTTTTTGATGGCATGCCGGATCACGCTGTTTAACGACTCGATGGCGTTGGTCGTGTAGATCACCATGCGGATGTCCGTTGGGTAGGCAAAGAACGTGGCCAGATTGGCCCAGTTTGCCTGCCAGCTTCGACTTATTTGCGGGTAGCGGATGTCCCAGGCACTGGAGAACGCTTCCAGCGCCTGCAAGCCGGCTTCTTCCGTAGGGGCCTGATAGATAGCTTTCAGGTCGCGGGTGACGGCCTTGTAGTCCTTCCAGGAGACGAACCGCAGGCTGTTGCGCACCATATGTACGATACACAGCTGGAGCCGCGCCTCCGGATACACCGCGTTAATAGCGTCAGGGAAACCTTTCAGCCCGTCTACGCAGGCGATAAGGATATCGTTCAGGCCGCGGTTTTTCAGCTCTGTCAGCACGTTCAGCCAGAACTTTGCGCCTTCATTTTCGGCCAGCCACATACCTAGCAACTCTTTCTGGCCTTCGATGTTGATGCCCAGCGCCAGGAACACAGATTTGTTGATGATGCGGCTGTCCTGCCGGACTTTTAGAACGATACAGTCAAGATAAACAATGGGATAGACTGCATCCAGAGGCCGGTTTTGCCATTCAACAACCTGCTCCATGACCGCATCGGTGACCTTTGAGACCAGCGCCGGCGAGACATCGGCGTCATACAGCTCTTTGAACGCGGCGGCGATCTCGCGGGTGGTCATCCCTTTGGCGTACAACGATAAAATCTGGTTATCCATCCCGGTAATCCGGGTCTGGTTCTTCTTCACCAGTTGCGGTTCAAAGGAACCGTCACGATCGCGCGGAGTACGCAGCGCCAGCGGGCCATCGCCAGTGGTAACGGTTTTTGTGGAATAGCCGTTGCGGGCGTTGGTCCCCGGTTTAGGCTGATTTTTATCGTAGCCGAGGTGATGGGTCATTTCGGCATTGAGAGCTGCTTCGACGCTGATTTTTTTCAGCAGCCGATCGAAGTGACTGAGATCTTCAGGGGTTTTGAGATTTTTGGCCAGTTCGTTAGCCAGAGCCTGCAACTGCTTTTCGTCCATAAATTAACCTGTTTTTGATGTTGGATTGAACATATCAAAATCAGGCAAATACACAAATTTCTAAACAGGCTCCATGATGCGGACGCTGTTTGGCATTCCTAACAGTGTGATCCGGTTAAGTGCTTTAACCATTGCCATTGCCTCACCTACCTGCGCGTCATAGTCATGCAGACTCAGATGACCACCCAGAAGTGTTTTAAACCGGAACATGGCCGTTTCAGCCAGTGAACGCCGGTGATAACCTACTTTCTTTTTCCAGGTATCGTTATTGCCGCTCAGATGCTGATTTGCCACCGCATGGTTACGCTCATGGTATCGAGCTGGCCAATATTGCGCACCACTTCGCGGTGGGATAAGCGGCTTTATTTTTTTCCTCAGCAGAGCATCATGACAGTAACGCGTATCGTAAGCACTGTCAGCCGACGCTTCCCTGATTTTCCGGTGGGTTTGGTTAATCAGCCCGGGCAGCGCCTGCGCATCTGTCGTACCGCTTAGCGATAAATCGGCACAGATAATTTCATGTGTCACGCTATCTACTGCCAGATGAAGCTTGCGCCATACTCTGCGCCTCTCAGCCCCATGCTGCCTGACTTTCCATTCGCCTTCGCCGAAGACTTTCAGGCCGGTGCCATCGATGACCAGGTGTGAGATTTCGCCGCGGGTTGGCGTTTTTATGCTGATGTCGACGGTTTTTGCTCGCCGGCTGACCAAAGAGTAATCTGGGCAGCGCAGCGACAGCCCCATCAGTTTAAAAATTGAGTCAACGAAACCCTGTAACGCCCGGAGTGAAAGGTTAAACACGCGCTTTATCATCAGAACCGTGGTAATGGCCATATCGGTGTAGTGAAGCGGCCGGCCACGATGTTCAGGTGGTGTACTCTCAGTCCATGCAGCAATGGCTGACTCATCAAGCCATACTGTCAGGTCCCCCCGCTGCCTGAGCGCATTGTTGTATGCGGGCCAGTTGGTAATTTTAAACTTTTGCTTTGCCATGGGGACTTGATGTTGAAACGAATGTAGTGATCAGAGCCGCCAGTCACCTAAAAGTTCGATTTATTCAACAAAGCCTGGACTGATAGAAAACCCCACGACAGCTGACGCGTTACTCGATCGGTTAGTACACCCCAGCTATAGACTGGAACTTAAAGACGAATCACTACGCAAAGAGCAAGGAGTAGCCAGCACAGGAAAAATAGACTAAACCCGAGTTAGAAGATGAGCGAACACGTGATCGAATATCACTGGAATGGGTGATCGGAAAATATCGGAATAACTGATCGGATGTCGCCGGAACAGCTGATCGGATACGTCGGAATCTGCACTTAAGCCAGAAACGGACCGGGCGGGTATTTTCCTTCCGCAAAAATCCCTCGTCACACAGCTGATTGAGATAAAGGCTTATCACGCTGCGGCTGGCGGAGGTAAAACGTTCGCAGTCCTGCGTGGTAAACCCTTCGCTCTCGTGGTGATAGCACGCGCTTATTTGTCGGTAAAGATCGTTTTTCGCGGACATGGGGTACCTTTTCGCATTGAATCGATTACAGGGTACCTTGTTGCTTTCACGCGGGTTTCGCAAGCGCCGGAGCGGGCGAAAGTCAACCACCTCACAGAATTGACCGCTGTGCCTCATCGCGCCCCGCTGCGGGGCCGGATAGCAGGCTGTATCTCACTGGACCAGGGCGACGCTTAGGCAGAAATAGTTTTCATATTCCCCGGCGCGCTGGCGCCAAAAGGGGTGTTTGCTGCTGCGCGGCAGCATTTTCGGGCCCGATAAGCGGCTATTTCTGCTCGTACAGGTTATTGAGATATCTCGGCAGGGATAATGCCTTTCAGCGTCATAGTGAGGCGCCTGGATGTCGGTTGGGGCTGGCACATCCAACCGTGAATCTTATGGAGTGAGAGAAAGGGAGCGGACGTTACTAACCAGATTCATTTGCCGATACAGAAACTAGAAAAAATCCTGCCGAGCAGGTCGTCGGAGCTGAATTCACCGGTAATTTCACTCAGCGCCTGTTGCGCCAGCCGTAACTCTTCCGCCAGCAGCTCTCCTGAGTAAGCGCTCACTAACTGTTCTTTCCCCTGCTGCAAATGCACGGCGGCGGTTTCCAGCGCGTCTAGATGGCGTCGGCGGGCCAAAAAACCCCCCTCGGTGCTGCCGGTAAAGCCCATGCTCTGCTTCAAATGGGTACGCAGCAGGTCCACGCCCACGCCGGACTGGGCGGAAAGGGTAATGAGTGAGTAACTGCTCACCTCACTAATAGCGACGCTTTCGCCGGTGAGGTCGGCTTTATTGCGCACTACCGTAACCGGCATACCGGAAGGCAAACGGGCGATAAACGCCGGCCAAAGCATATCCGGGTCACTGAGTGGGGTGGCGGCGCCGTCCACCATCAGCAGCACATGGTCGGCCTGTTCAATTTCACGCCAGGCACGCTCAATGCCGATCCGCTCCACCTCGTCGCCGGCGTCGCGCAGGCCGGCGGTATCGATAATATGCAGCGGCATACCGTCCAGGTGGATATGTTCACGCAGCACGTCGCGCGTCGTGCCCGCGATGGCGGTGACGATGGCGGCCTCGCGCCCCGCAAGCGCGTTCAGCAGGCTGGATTTACCGGCGTTCGGTTTACCGGCAATCACCACTTTCATGCCTTCGCGCAGCAGGCTGCCCTGGCGCGCTTCGATGCGTACTCCATCAAGGCAGGCGATGACGTCGTTCAGGCTGGCTTCAATTTTACCGTCGGAGAGGAAATCGATTTCTTCATCGGGAAAGTCGATAGCCGCTTCGACGTAGATGCGCAGGTTAGTGAGCGCTTCCACTAATTCATGAATTCGCCCGGAAAACGCGCCCTGTAGCGAATTGATCGCCGAGCGGGCGGCCTGCTCAGAGCTAGCGTCAATGAGGTCGGCAATCGCCTCTGCCTGAACGAGGTCCAGTTTGTCATTGAGAAAGGCGCGCTCGGAAAACTCGCCGGGGCGGGCAATGCGCACGCCGGGCAGCGATACGATACGTTGCAGCAACAGATCCAAGATGACCGGGCCGCCATGCCCTTGCAGTTCCAGGACATCTTCACCGGTAAAGGAATGGGGGCCAGGGAAGAACAGGGCAATACCCTGATCAAGCGTAGCGCCGCCGTCATCGTGAAAGGGCAGGTATTCCGCCTGACGCGCCCGCGGCAGCTTACCCAGCAGCGAGCGGGCCACCGTGGCGGCCTGGGGGCCCGAGACGCGCAGAATGCCGACGCCGCCGCGTCCGGGGGGGGTGGCAAGGGCTGTGATGGTATCCGTCTGGCTCATTGAAACGCTCGCTTGGCGCCGCGGGGCGCGGTTGAAAAAATTAAGGCGGTCATAACCATGACCGCCTTATCAGCGTGGCTCGGGCCGGGCGCGCGCCGTTATTTGGCTTTTTTATCCCTGCTGTGCAGGCCGCGCTTTTCCAGGCCGCGATAAATAAGCTGCTGCTGGATAATGGTCACCAGGTTGCTGACGATATAGTACAACACCAGACCCGACGGGAACCACAGGAAGAACACGGTGAAAATCACCGGCATAAAGGTCATGATCTTCTGCTGCATCGGGTCAGTGACGGTGGTGGGCGACATCTTCTGGATGAAGAACATGGTAATGCCCATCAGTACCGGCAGGATGTAGTAGGGATCCTGGGCCGAGAGGTCATGGATCCACAGGGCGAACGGCACATGGCGCAATTCGATCGAGCCTGACAGCATGTAATACAGCGCCAGGAAGATCGGCATCTGAATCACCAGCGGCAGGCAGCCACCCAGTGGATTAACCTTTTCCGCCTTGTACAGCGCCATCATTTCCTGGCTTTGGCGCTGTTTATCGTCACCCAGGCGCTCACGCATCGCCGCCAGTTTCGGCTGCAGCATGCGCATCTTGGCCATCGAGGTGTACTGCGCCTTGGTCAGCGGGTACATGATGCCGCGCACGATAAAGGTAATGATAATAATGGAGAAGCCCCAGTTGCCGATATAGCTGTGGATGAATTTCAGCAGCTTGAACAGCGGTTGGGAAATGAACCATAGCCAGCCGTAATCGACCGCCAAATCCAGATGCGGGGCGATGGCCGCCATCTTGTCCTGGATTTCCGGGCCGAGCCACAGCGTGGCTTTCAGCTCGCTTTGGCCGCCGGCCGCGACGGTGACAGGAGCGGATTTGAAGCCGACCGCCGCCTGGCCGTTGCCCAGGTCCGTGGTATAGAAAGTGTTTTTGCCCTGGGTGAAAGGCACCCAGGCCGTGGCAAAATACTGCTGCAGCATGGCGACCCAGCCGCCCTCGGTGCTGACGGAGAGATTCTCGCCCTTGATATCTTTGAAGCTGTACTTCTGATATTTGTCGTCGGTAGTGGAGTACGCCGCGCCACGGTAAGTGTGTAACGCGAAGTTGCTGCTGCCGGTATCGCGCGCCTTGGGCAAATCAATGGATTGTTTCAGTTGACCGAACAACGTCAGCTCAAGCGGTTGCGCGCTGGCGTTATTGATATCGTAATTGACGTTTAACGCAAAATCGCCGCGTTTCAAGATGAAGGTCTTGGTGTACACCGCGCCGTCGGGCGCGGTATAGGTCAGCGGCACGCGCAATTCGCTCTGGTTATCCGCCAGAACATAGGTGTCCTGGTTGGTGGTATACAGCGGGCGTTCGCCGTTGGCGGGATTATCCGGGCCGTTTTTGCCGGTCAGGCCGCTTTGCGCCTGATAGACGAACTCCGGGGAGGTTTCCAGCAAATGGAAAGGCTGCGGCGAACCCAGTTTATCGGGATAGGACAGCAGGAAAGCCTGCTCGATGTCACCGCCGCGGGTATTGATTTTCAGCGACAGCACGTCGGTTTTCACCGTAATGAGCTGGCCCTGTCCGCTGTCCGGCACGCCCTGGCTGTCCGGGTCTGCCGCTGTGGTGTTCGCGTTCTGTTGCGTGGTCTGGGCGGTAGGCTTGGGAGCATGGTCCGTCTGCCAGGCCTGCCAGATCATGAAAGACACGAATAGCAGAGCGATGACAAGAAGATTGCGTTGCGAATCCATTGTTAGTGTTCTCTGTTGTCAAAGGTTTTTGGCGGCACGGGAGCTTCGCCACCTGGGTTCAAAGGGTGGCATTTTAATACGCGTTTTAATGTCAACCAACTGCCTTTTAACATACCAAACCTGCGTATCGCCTCAATTCCATACTGCGAACAAGTGGGCCGGAACCGGCAATGAGGTCCCAGCAACGGGCTGATCACGAGTTGATAACCGCGTATCAACCCGATCAGCAGCTTTGAGACTGGCGACAATGGCGGCGCCATAATTTTTCTAACGCTTCCGTCAGGGCATGGTTATCCAGATCGGCCACGCCTTTTTTGGCGATGACCACAAAATCCATGGCGGGCAGGGCGTGCTGATGTAGGCGGAAACTTTCGCGCGTCAGGCGCTTGATCCTGTTTCGTTCATGGGCCCGTTTTACATGTTTTTTGGCGACCGTGAGACCGACGCGGGGATGCCCCAGCGTGTTCAGGCGGCCGAGGATGGTGACATGCGGCGTGCCGGCCCGTTGAGGCTGCTGGAAGACGAAAGTAAAATGATTGGGAGTTAACAACCGTAACTCCCGGGGAAATGCGAGCTTAACCACCCGGTGGGCAAGCTTTCTTACTTGGAAGATACGGTCAGGCGTGTACGGCCTTTTGCACGGCGACGTGCCAAAACCTGACGACCGTTCTTCGTTGCCATACGAGCACGGAAACCGTGGGTACGGTTGCGTTTCAATACGGACGGTTGGAAAGTGCGTTTCATAGCGATTTCTACCTAAACTTTGATAATTACTGATCAGTAAACGCGTTTGGCCGCTCGGCGTGAAAACGACCGACGCCTCAATCGCATAACGATGATAAAAGAGGCGAAATTGTAATAATTGTACAGTCCCGAGTCAATTCACATCGCGCATACCCGCCTGAATACCCGTGTTCATGCCAGAATCTCCGTCCGGTAAGTCGGACAGGACAACAGACGTCACGCGTAGGCTGAGAATTATACGGGGTTCGCGCCAAAGCGCAAGGATCATGCGGGATTTACTCTATTCCTGGCAGGATCACATGTCCGCGATCCCGGCCGAAAAATTCAGACTATGCTTAATTTCGTCGATCATAAGGCTTACTTTTTATCCAGCGGGGACAGAATCAGGTACACTCCCAAGCGCCCGGTTACCCTGTGGATAAAAAGGTTGAAAACTGTGTAGAAGAGGAGGATCTGCGGCGCGGTTTGCGTTATGATCCGCACTCCCTGACGGGATCCTCACCAAGATCCGTTGCGGGAAAAACCGTTTAAGGCGGTTCGCAGGTTGCATCACGGTAATCTGTGTCAAAAAGATGATCCTGAATCATACAGTTTTGTTTCTTTTCTTTTGTTGATCTTGTTCGATTGGAGTCCGCCGTGTCACTTTCGCTTTGGCAGCAATGTCTTGCCCGGTTACAGGATGAGTTACCTGCCACAGAATTCAGTATGTGGATACGCCCCCTACAGGCGGAACTGAGTGACAACACTCTGGCGCTTTACGCCCCTAATCGGTTCGTGCTGGATTGGGTGCGGGATAAGTATTTGAACAACATCAACGGGTTGCTGAATGACTTCTGCGGCACCGATGCGCCGCTGCTGCGCTTTGAGGTGGGCAGCAAGCCGCCGCAAATGGCGGTGCTTCAGCCCGCGAGCCATCACGCCAGCGAGGCGCCGTCCCAAGCGGCGGTCGCACGTCCGCGGCCCAGCCGGCCGAGCTGGGATAACGCTCCGCTGCAACCGGAGCTCTCTTATCGCTCCAATGTGAATCCCAAACATAACTTTGACAATTTCGTTGAAGGTAAATCGAACCAGCTGGCGCGCGCCGCGGCGCGGCAGGTCGCCGACAATCCCGGCGGCGCTTATAATCCGCTGTTCCTTTATGGTGGCACCGGGCTGGGCAAGACCCATCTGCTGCACGCGGTGGGCAATGGCATCATGGCGCGCAAGGCCAATGCCAAAGTGGTATATATGCATTCAGAGCGTTTTGTCCAGGATATGGTCAAGGCATTACAAAATAATGCCATTGAGGAATTTAAACGCTATTACCGGTCGGTGGACGCGTTGCTTATCGATGACATTCAGTTTTTCGCCAATAAAGAGCGCTCGCAGGAGGAGTTTTTCCATACCTTCAATGCGCTGCTGGAAGGCAATCAGCAGATTATTCTGACCTCCGATCGCTATCCTAAGGAAATAAACGGCGTCGAAGACCGATTGAAGTCGCGCTTTGGCTGGGGGCTGACGGTGGCGATTGAGCCGCCGGAGCTTGAGACGCGCGTGGCGATATTAATGAAGAAAGCCGATGAGAACGCGATCCGCCTGCCGGGGGAAGTGGCCTTTTTTATCGCCAAGCGTTTACGTTCCAACGTCCGCGAGCTCGAAGGAGCGTTGAACCGCGTCATTGCCAACGCCAACTTCACCGGCCGGGCGATTACCATTGACTTTGTGCGCGAAGCGCTGCGGGATCTCCTGGCGCTGCAGGAAAAGCTGGTCACCATTGATAATATTCAGAAAACCGTCGCGGAATACTATAAAATCAAGGTGGCCGATTTGCTCTCCAAGCGGCGTTCACGCTCGGTAGCCCGCCCCCGACAGATGGCGATGGCGTTATCGAAAGAATTAACCAACCATAGTCTGCCCGAAATCGGCGACGCGTTCGGCGGGCGCGATCATACTACGGTGCTGCACGCCTGCCGGAAAATCGAGCAATTGCGTGAAGAGAGCCACGATATTAAAGAAGATTTCTCTAACTTAATCAGAACATTGTCTTCCTAACTATGAAATTTATCGTTGAACGTGAGCATCTGCTTAAGCCCCTGCAACAGGTCAGCAGCCCGTTGGGAGGCCGCCCCACATTACCGATTCTGGGTAACCTGCTATTGCAGGTGACGGAAGACCGCTTGCATCTGACCGGTACCGATTTGGAAATGGAAATGGTTGCGCGGGTGGCGCTGAGCGCCGTTCATGAGCCGGGTGCCACCACGGTGCCGGCGCGCAAGTTTTTTGATATTTGTCGCGGCTTGCCGGAAGGGGCGGAAATCGCCGTGACGTTGGAAGGTGAACGGATGCTGATTCGCTCGGGGCGCAGCCGCTATTCTCTTTCCACGCTGCCCGCCTCCGACTTTCCCAATCTGGATGATTGGCAAAGCGAGGTGGAATTCACCCTGTCGCAGTCAATTCTGAAACGATTAATCGAATCGACGCAGTTCTCGATGGCTCATCAGGATGTGCGTTACTATCTCAACGGTATGCTTTTTGAAACCGAAGGCGAGGAACTGCGTACCGTGGCCACCGACGGGCACCGCCTGGCGGTCTGCGCCATGTCCGTTGGCGAGGCGCTGCCGTCCCATTCTGTCATTGTGCCGCGCAAAGGGGTGATGGAGCTGGTGCGCATGCTGGACGGCGGCGAAAACCCCGTCAAGCTGCAAATCGGCAGCAACAATATTCGCGCCAGCGTCGGTGATTATATCTTCACTTCTAAGCTGGTCGACGGCCGTTTCCCTGATTATCGCCGCGTGTTGCCGAAGAATCCCGATAAAACTCTTGAGGCGGGCTGTGATGTGCTCAAGCAAGCCTTCGCCCGGGCCGCCATCCTCTCCAATGAAAAGTTTCGCGGCGTGCGGCTTTATCTCAGCGCCAACCAGCTGAAAATCACCGCCAATAATCCCGAACAGGAAGAAGCGGAAGAGATCCTCGATGTCGTTTATCAGGGCGGCGAGATGGAAATCGGTTTCAACGTCAGCTATGTACTTGACGTGCTAAACGCTCTGAAATGCGAGGAAGTGCGGCTGCTGCTGATCGATGGGGTGTCCAGCGTGCAGATTGAAGACAGCGCCAGCCAGGCGACCGCCTATGTCGTTATGCCGATGCGTCTGTAGCCAATGTGGTAAGGTAGTGTGAGATAATGGCTCTGTCGCGCCTGTTGATTCGTGATTTTCGTAACATCGCCTCCGCCGATTTGTCCTTGGCCGCCGATTTCAACTTTCTGGTGGGCGCCAACGGCAGCGGGAAAACCAGCGTTTTGGAGGCGATCTACACGCTTGGCCACGGCCGTGCGTTGCGCAGTTTGCAATCCGGGTGCGTTATTCGCCATGAACAGCCGGAATTCGTGCTGCACGGGCGTATTGACGCCGGAGAGACCGATGCGCGCGCGACCTCTGTGGGGCTGTCGCGCAATCGACTGGGCGACAGCACGGTGCGTATTGACGGCAGCGATGGCCATAAAGTGGCGGAACTGGCCCAACTCTTACCGATGCAGCTGATTACGCCTGAGGGGTTTACGCTGCTCAACGGCGGCCCCAAATACCGGCACGCATTTATGGATTGGGGCTGTTTCCATAATGAACCGGGTTTCTTTACCGCCTGGAGCAACCTGCGTCGGTTGCTAAAACAGCGCAATGCCGCTCTGCGTCAGGTCAGCCGTTATCAGCAGCTGCGCGCGTGGGATCAGGAGTTGATACCGCTGGCGAATCGTATCAGTCAATGGCGCGCCGACTACAGCAAGTATTAGCGCCACCTGCGCGCAATTTTTGCCGGAGTTTCGCCTCGATTTCAGCTTCCAGCGCGGCTGGGACAAAGAAAGCGATTTTGGCGAGCTGCTGGAACGCCAGTTCGAGCGCGATCGCGCACTGACCTACACCGCGTCGGGACCGCATAAAGCGGATTTCCGTATCCGCGCCGAAGGCGTACCGGTGGAGGATATCCTCTCGCGCAGTCAGCTGAAATTATTAATGTGCGCTCTGCGTTTGGCGCAGGGCGAATTCCTTACCCACCGGAACGGCCGGCATTGTCTGTATCTTATCGATGACTTCGTCTCCGAACTGGACACCGGACGCCGCCGCTTATTGGCGGAGCGTCTAAAAGCCACCCACGCCCAGGTTTTCGTCAGCGCGGATCAAATCCGTGATATTACCGATGAAAAGGGCAAGATGTTCAAGGTGGAACAGGGTAAAATAAGCCTCCAATCCGAAGTTTAAAATGAGCGGGAAACGTTGATGTCGAATTCTTATGACTCCTCAAGTATCAAAGTACTCAAAGGACTGGACGCGGTGCGTAAGCGCCCGGGTATGTATATCGGCGATACCGATGATGGTACCGGTCTGCATCATATGGTATTCGAGGTTGTGGACAACGCTATCGACGAAGCCCTTGCCGGTCACTGTAAAGAAATCGTGGTCATGATCCACGAGGACAATTCGGTTTCCGTCCAGGATGATGGTCGCGGTATTCCGACCGGCATTCACGAAGAAGAGGGCGTCTCCGCCGCCGAAGTCATCATGACCGTGCTGCACGCGGGTGGGAAATTCGACGACAACTCCTATAAGGTGTCGGGCGGCCTGCACGGCGTCGGCGTGTCGGTGGTGAACGCCCTGTCAGAAAAACTCGAGCTGATGATCAAACGCGAAGGCAAAATGCATCAGCAGACCTATCATGGCGGCGTGCCCCAATCGCCGCTGGAAGTGGTGGGCGCGACCGACCAGACCGGCACCACCGTGCGGTTCTGGCCGAGCTTTGCCACTTTCACCAATAATACCGAATTCCAATACGAAATCCTGGCTAAGCGGTTGCGTGAGTTGTCCTTCCTCAACTCCGGGGTGTCTATCCGTTTGCAGGACAAGCGCAACGACAAAGAAGATCACTTCCATTACGAAGGCGGCATTAAGGCTTTCGTGGAATATTTGAACAAGAACAAAACCCCTATCCACCCGAACGTGTTCTATTTTTCCACTGAAAAAGACAGTATCGGCGTGGAAATCGCGCTGCAATGGAACGACGGGTTCCAGGAAAATATCTACTGCTTCACCAACAATATTCCCCAGCGCGATGGCGGTACCCATCTGGCCGGCTTCCGCGCCGCCATGACCCGTACGCTGAATTCCTATATGGATAAAGAAGGCTACAGTAAGAAGGCCAAAGTCAGCGCTACCGGCGACGACGCCCGTGAAGGCCTTATCGCCGTCGTTTCGGTCAAGGTGCCGGATCCCAAGTTCTCTTCCCAAACCAAGGACAAGCTGGTTTCCTCGGAGGTGAAATCCGCGGTGGAGTCGCTGATGAACGAACGGCTAGTGGAATATCTGCTGGAAAATCCCAACGATGCCAAAATCGTGGTGGGTAAAATCATCGATGCCGCCCGCGCCCGTGAAGCCGCCCGTAAAGCGCGCGAGATGACCCGCCGTAAGGGGGCGCTGGATCTGGCCGGTTTGCCCGGTAAGCTGGCCGACTGCCAGGAGCGTGATCCGGCGCTGTCCGAGCTGTACCTGGTGGAGGGTGATTCCGCCGGCGGTTCCGCCAAGCAGGGCCGCAATCGCAAAAATCAGGCGATATTACCGCTCAAAGGGAAGATTCTTAACGTTGAAAAAGCCCGTTTTGACAAAATGCTCTCTTCCCAGGAAGTCGCCACGCTGATAACCGCCCTCGGCTGCGGCATCGGCCGCGATGAATATAATCCGGATAAGCTGCGTTACCACAATATCATTATCATGACCGATGCCGACGTCGATGGCTCGCATATCCGCACCCTGTTGTTAACCTTCTTTTATCGTCAGATGCCGGAAATTATTGAGCGCGGCCATGTGTTTATCGCCCAGCCGCCGCTGTATAAAGTCAAGAAGGGCAAGCAGGAGCAATATATTAAAGATGACGAGTCGATGGACCAGTATCAGATAGCGCTGGCGATGGATGGCGCTACGCTGCACGCCAACGCCAACGCCAACGCCAACGCCCCGGCGCTGGCCGGCGAGCCGCTGGAGAATCTAGTCGCCGAACATTATGCCGTGCAAAAGATGATAGGCCGCATGGAGCGCCGCTTCCCGCGTGCGCTGCTTAACCATCTGATTTACCAGCCGGCGTTGACCGAAGCACAGTTGCATCAGCAGGAGCAGGTCACGAGCTGGATAACGTCGCTGGTGCAAGCGCTGAACGAAAACGAAAAGCACGGCAGCAGCTATAGCTTTAAAGTGCAGGAAAATCGCGAGCGTCAGCTGTTCGAGCCGCTGCTGCGCGTGCGGACGCATGGCGTCGATACCGATTATCTGCTGGATTACGATTTTATTCACGGTGGTGAGTATCGCAAACTGGCGACGCGCGGCGAAAAGCTCAGCGATCTTATCGAGGCAGATGCCTATATCGAGCGCGGTGAACGCCGCCAACCGGTCACCAGCTTTGAACAGGCGCTGGAATGGCTGGTGAAAGAGTCGCGTCGCGGCCTGGCGGTGCAGCGCTATAAAGGGCTGGGCGAAATGAACCCCGAACAGCTGTGGGAAACCACCATGGACCCGGATAGCCGGCGCATGTTGCGCGTCACGGTGAAAGACGCCATCGCCGCCGATCAACTTTTTACCACGCTGATGGGGGATGCGGTCGAGCCACGGCGCGCGTTTATTGAAGAGAACGCGCTAAAGGCGGCGAATATCGATATTTGACGGCTGCTATGGGCCTCTTCAACATCCGGGACGCTTTGTTGAATAAATCCGAAATTTGTGACGACTTCCTCCCTATCAGGGCGATTGTTACATGATGCGGACGCTGTTTGGCATTCCTAACAGCGTGATCCGGTTAATCGCTTTGACCATTGCCATAGCCTCACCTACCTGCGCGTCATAGTCATGCAGACTCAGATGACCACCCAGAAGTGTTTTAAACCGGAACATGGCCGTTTCAGCCAGTGAACGCCGGTGATAACCTACTTTCTTTTTCCAGGTATCGTTATTGCCGCTCAGATGCTGATTTGCCACCGCATGGTTACGCTCATGGTATCGAGCTGGCCAATATTGCGCACCACTTCGCGGTGGGATAAGCGGCTTTATTTTTTTCCTCAGCAGAGCATCATGACAGTAACGCGTATCGTAAGCACTGTCAGCCGACGCTTCCCTGATTTTCCGGTGGGTTTGGTTAATCAGCCCGGGCAGCGCCTGCGCATCTGTCGTACCGCTTAGCGATAAATCGGCACAGATAATTTCATGTGTCGCGCTATCTACTGCCAGATGAAGCTTGCGCCATACTCTGCGCCTCTCAGCCCCATGCTGCCTGACTTTCCATTCGCCTTCGCCGAAGATTTTCAGGCCGGTGCCATCGATGACCAGGTGTGAGATTTCGCCGCGGGTTGGCGTTTTTATGCTGATGTCGACGGTTTTTGCTCGCCGGCTGACCAGAGAGTAATCTGGGCAGCGCAGCGACAGCCCCATCAGTTTAAAAATCGCGTCAACGAAACCCTGTAACGCCCGGAGCGAAAGGTTAAACACGCGCTTTATCATCAGAACCGTGGTAATGGCCATATCGGTGTAGTGAAGCGGCCGGCCACGATGTTCAGGTGGTGTACTCTCAGTCCATGCAGCAATGGCTGACTCATCAAGCCATATTGTCATGTCCCCCCGCTGCCTGAGCGCATTGTTGTATGCGGGCCAGTTGGTGATTTTAAACTTTTGCTTTGCCATGGGGACCTGATGTTGAAACGAATGTAGTGATCAAAGCCGCCAGTCACCTAAAAGTTCGATTTATTCAACAAAACCCATCCGGGATTCAGCGCCCGGATTTTTTTTGCCCCGCTTTAACCGACAAGCGGCATTGGACCGCCGGCGAAGGCGGGTTATTTCGCCGGTCACAACCAGGGCGGCGGACCATTGCGCCGGCGTTGATCAGGATGGCACTTTATTTCACCGGGCGTGCCGGCGCACCGCTTAATAAAATTGCCTCCCTCTTGTCATGGCCTCGAATTATCCCTGGCGGATGCTATGGCAATGTCGGTCGCCAATATCGCCGACGCGCCAACGGTTGACAGCGTTGTCGGGTCATATAGGCTAAAGTGACCGCTGCCCTAAAACAGTTAAAAATAAGCGGCAGGCATCAGATTTATGCTTGTGGCGCAATCCAAGAGGATGCGATGGCGATAAAATTGATTGCAATTGATATGGACGGGACGCTGTTAAATCATAAACACGAAATTACCCCGGCGGTGAAAGAGGCTATCGGCGCGGCGCGCGGCAAGGGCGTTTACGTTGCGCTGGCGACCGGCAGGCCTTATATCGGTATAGAACGGTATCTCATGGAGCTGGATTTACAAGTAGAGGGGAATTTCTGTATTACCAATAACGGCGCGCTGGTACAGCGAACGGTGGACGGGTCGTGTATTTCGCAAACGGTGCTGGATATTAACGATTACCGCTACCTGGAGGCTTTATCCCGGCAGCTTGAGGTCCATTTCCACGCGCTGGATTTCGGCTACGCTTTACACCGCAAATCGCGATATTAGCCGTTATACCGTCTATGAGGCCTCATTAACCGGCATGCCTTTTAAGTTTCGCACCGTTGCGGAAATGGACGCCTCACTACGCTTCCCGAAAGTCATGATGATAGACGAACCCCGATATTCTGGATGCGGCCATCAAACGCATTCCGCAGGAAGCGTTCGAGCGCTATACCATCATGAAAAGCACGCCTTACTATCTGGAATTGCTAAGCAAACAGGCCAATAAGGGCACGGCGGTAAAAGCATTGGCGGAACATCTGGGATTGAATCGTGATGAGGTGATGACCCTTGGCGATCAGGCCAACGATCTGGCAATGATTGAGTATGCCGGCACCGGCGTGGCGATGGGTAATGCCATCGACGAAATCAAAGCCGCCAGTCAATTCGTCACCCGGACCAATCTGGAAGATGGGGTGGCGCTGACCATTCAGAAATTTGTCCTGGACGCGCCGTCGGACGTTGGTGCGAAACGGGCCTGAACCAAGGCTGCCCTTTCGCGGGTGAACTGATTAAAGTGTGATCCACATTGTAGTATAATAAATAATAATGGTGCTATAATTTTGGTCGGGTTTCGCCATCAACGCCCATTGTTGTGCGATAGACCTTCAGGAACTGATAGAATGATGCTTATTTCCTCAGGCCTTCGGAGCAAGGATGATTAAGCGCTCTCTTAGCAAAACCGAACGTATTATCCATGAAATGGACCAGCAGATCATCAGCGGCAAGTATATTCCGGGCAGCGGGTTACCCCCTGAAGCGGAATTATGTGAGGAATTCAGTACGTCGCGCAATATCATTCGCGAGGTCTTGCGTTCGCTGACGGCTAAGCGGCTCATCGAGATCATCCGTTATCGCGGTGCGTTCGTCACCGCGCGTAACAAATGGAACTATTTGGATAGCGATGTCCTGCAGTGGGTGCTTGCCTGTGATTATGATCCACGGCTTATCGCGTCCATGACCGAAGTGCGGAATCTGGTGGAGCCCACCATTGCACGCTGGGCCGCTGAACGAGCCACCTCCAGCGTGCTGGCCGTTATTGAGGAAGCGCTCAACGGCATGATAACCAACCATAACAATCGCGATGCGTTCAACGAAGCGGATATTCGTTTCCACGAAGCGGTGCTCAATGCCGTGCATAATCCGGTTTTGCAGCAGCTGGGCGTGGCAATAAGTTCGCTGCAGCGGGCGGTGTTTGAACGTACCTATATGCCTGATGAAGGCAATATGCCCCGCACGCTGCGGGAACATCAGAATCTGTACGATGCTATCCGCCATCAGGATAGCGAGGCGGCGGAGCAGGCGGCGTTGACCATGATCGCCAGCTCAACACAACGGTTGAAGGATATAACATGAACAACAGTTACATCGCCATAGATTGGGGGTCGCTGCGCGCTTGGCTTTATCTGCACGGCGAACTGGCGGCAAGTACGCGTTCAGAGGCAGGCGTAACGCGATTGGGTGGGCGCAGCATAACGTACCGGTAATCATGACCGGTATGGTGGGCAGCAACGCTGGCTGGGTGCCGGTGCAGTATCTGTCATGCCCCACCAGTCTGACTGCTGGTTCCGGTCACATCCGATCACTGATTCCGATTTCACCCGATCACTAATTCTGATTTCATCCGATCACTGATTCCGGTCGCCCGATCAGCGATTCCGATTCTGTCCGATCGCTCATCTTCTGTTCTGCCATACTCTGGAGACTTTTAGCTTCCGGGGGCATGGCATGGCACGTAAAAAGAAGAAAGCGAGAACGGAAATGTGCATCTATATTAATGTCTTACGTATGAAATTCGAGCAGCGTCGCTCGAATCGCACTATCGCAGCAGCGCTCGGCATAGGCTGTACTACCGTGCACGATATCCTCGGCCGATTCACGGTAGCTAACCTGGTCTGGCCATTGCCGGCGGAACTGTCCCCCGTCGACCTCGACCGCCTGCTCTATCCCGGCAAATCCGGAAAAGTTATCAATACCTTACCCAGCTGGCTTGATATCGATACCGAGTTAAGCCGCAAGGGCATGACCAAGCAGCTGCTCTGGATGGAATATCAGTCCGCCGTGGGCGGTGATGCCCTCGGTTACTCACAGTTTTGTGCACTGTTCCGTGACTGGAAAAAGAAGCAGCGGCGTTCCATGCGCATGGAGCACAAGGCTGGCGAAAAGCTCTTCATCGACTTCTGTGGCCCCACCGTACCTATCGTCAACCCTGCGACCGGTAGCGTACGCCAGGTCGCTATCTTCGTCGCTGCCATGGGCGTGTCAGACTATGCGTATATCGAAGCCTGCGAAGGCCAGGACATGGCATCGTGGCTCAACGCCAATAGCCGCTGCCTGCACTTCATGGGTGGGGTTCCGGAGCTGATGATACCTGATAATCTGCGCAGCGCTGTCAGCACCCCTGACCGCTATGAGCCGGTCATAAACCAGAGCTACCAGGCGCTGGCAAATCACTATGAGACAGTGGTGCTACCGGCGCGCCCGAGAAAACCGAAAGACAAGGCGAAGGCAGAATCAACTGTGCAGCTGGTAGAACGCTGGGTTTTGGCCCGGTTGCGTAAACGTAGGTTCTACTCGCTGGCCGAACTCAACCAGGTGATACGAGAACTCAATCATGAGTTGAATCTGCGCCCGATGCGTCATTACGGCGGACAAAGTCGCCTTGAACGCTTCGAGCAGCTGGACAAACCGGCTCTTGGGCCTCTACCGCCCACACAATGGGAATACAGTGAGTATCTCGTTGCCCGAGTGGGACCTGATTACCACATAGACTACGGCAAAAACTGGTACTCGGTGCCGCATCCGCTGGTTGGCGAGCGCGTTGACGTCATCGCCACCCACCGGCTGGTGCAAATCCACCATAAGGGCGTCTGCGTGGCTACGCACCCTCGCAGCGATAACGCCTATAGGCACACGACTCAGGCGGCGCACATGCCGGCTAACCATAAGGGGCAGAGTCAGTGGACGTCGGAAAGGCTGTGCAGTTGGGCGCTGTCGGTGGGTGTGTGCACACTGAAAGTGGTCGAGTCCATCCAAAAGAGCAAAGCCCATCCGGAGCAGGCTTACCGCTCCGTGCTGGGGCTACTCAATCTGCAACGGCGCTATGAGACGACGCGACTGGAGAAGGCCTGCGCGCTGGCGTTGGAGAAAGGGTGCATTAACCGCTCTTTCATAGCCAACGTATTGAAACACGGTCGTGAAAGTGAGGTCACCCAGGACGGAGCCGGCGTATCAATGCTGGTTCACGAAAACCTCCGAGGTCCGGACAGTTATCACTAAGGAGAATAAATATGGATACACTGTTAATGGCTATGCGAGAGCTGAAGTTGTCGGCAATGGTCCAGGCGTTGGAGACGCAACGCGAACTCCCGGGGAGTTATGGGGAGCTGGGGTTCGAGGAGCGGTTGTCGCTGATGGTAGAAGCGGAAATTTGCATAGAAAAAACAACTACATATGCCGTCTGCGACGGCAATCGCAAATGCGCTTGCAGGCAAAACCGGAAGATATCCGTTATATCCCTAGCCGAGGAGTGACACCGGAACAGATGCGAGATCTGCTAGGGGGATAATATCTGAAATATAAGAAAAGCATACTCATCACGGGGCCGACAGGTACGGGCAAAACCTGGCTCAGTTGTGCGCTTGGTGAGCAGGCATGCCGGCAGCAATATAGCGTGCGTTACTGGCGAGTGGGTCGGTTGCTGGCCCATCTTCACCAGTGTCAGGTAGACGGGACCTATCTAAAACAGCTTAAGCAGTTAGAAAAAATAGAGTTACTGATCTTGGACGACGTGGGCCTAGAATCAATAAGTCCGATGCAGGCAACGATGCTGTTGGAGGTGATGGAAGATCGCTACGACAAAAGCAGCAGCATCCTGATCAGTCAACTGCCGGTGAAAAAATGGTATGGACTGATAGAAAACCCCACGACAGCTGACGCGTTACTCGATCGGTTAGTACACCCCAGCTATAGACTGGAACTTAAAGGCGAATCACTACGCAAAGAGCAAGGAGTAGCCAGCACAGGAAAAATAGACTAAACCCGAGTCAGAAGATGAGCGAACACGTGATCGAATATCACTGGAATGGGTGATCGGAAAATATAGGAATAACTGATCGGATGTGTCGCGAGCCTGTTTAGAAATTTGTGTATTTGCCTGATTTTGATATGTCAATCCAACATCAAAAACAGGTTAATTTATAGACGAAAAACAGTTGCAGGCTCTGGCTAACGAACTGGCCAAAAATCTCAAAACCCCTGAAGATCTCAGTCACTTCGATCGGCTGCTGAAAAAAATTAGCGTCGAAGCAGCTCTCAATGCCGAAATGACCCATCACCTCGGCTACGATAAAAATCAGCCTAAACCGGGGACCAACGCCCGCAACGGCTATTCCACAAAAACCGTTACCACTGGCGATGGCCCACTGGCGCTGCGTACTCCGCGCGATCGTGACGGTTCCTTTGAACCGCAACTGGTGAAGAAGAACCAGACCCGGATTACCGGGATGGATAACCAGATTTTATCGTTGTACGCCAAAGGGATGACCACCCGCGAGATCGCCGCCGCGTTCAAAGAGCTGTATGACGCCGATGTCTCGCCGGCGCTGGTCTCAAAGGTCACCGATGCGGTCATGGAACAGGTTGTCGAATGGCAAAACCGGCCTCTGGATGCAGTCTATCCCATTGTTTATCTTGACTGTATCGTTCTAAAAGTCCGGCAGGACAGCCGCATCATCAACAAATCTGTGTTCCTGGCGCTGGGCATCAACATCGAAGGCCAGAAAGAGTTGCTAGGTATGTGGCTGGCCGAAAATGAAGGCGCAAAGTTCTGGCTGAACGTGCTGACAGAGCTGAAAAACCGCGGCCTGAACGATATCCTTATCGCCTGCGTAGACGGGCTGAAAGGTTTCCCTGACGCTATTAACGCGGTGTATCCGGAGGCGCGGCTCCAGCTGTGTATCGTACATATGGTGCGCAACAGCCTGCGGTTCGTCTCCTGGAAGGACTACAAGGCCGTCACCCGCGACCTGAAAGCTATCTATCAGGCCCCTACAGAAGAAGCCGGCTTGCAGGCGCTGGAAGCGTTCTCCAGTGCCTGGGACATCCGCTACCCGCAAATAAGTCGAAGCTGGCAGGCAAACTGGGCCAATCTGGCCACGTTCTTTGCTTACCCAACGGACATCCGCAAGTTGATCTACACGACCAACGCCATCGAGTCGTTAAACAGCGTGATCCGGCATGCCATCAAAAAGCGCAAGGTGTTCCCGACCGACGACGCAGTGAAAAAGGTGGTGTGGCTGGCGATACAGGTGGCCTCACAGAAATGGACAATGCCTTTGAGGGACTGGCGCATGGCAATGAGCCGCTTTATTATCGAGTTCGGTGACCGCCTGGACGGTCACTTCTGAGAAAAGGCATTTACACAGAATCGTGTACAGGGTCACAAATAATTCACAAATTTCTAAACAGGCCCAATGCGAAGGGTTTCCATGGCTGGCAGGGGCGGAGAGACTCGAACTCCCAACACCCGATTTTGGAGACCGGTGCTCTACCAATTGAACTACGCCCCTAAATAGGGTGGCGGTGCGGACGGGACTCGAACCCGCGACCCCCGGCGTGACAGGCCGGTATTCTAACCAACTGAACTACCGCACCACCGAATAATGACACACACCAGATTAACATGAGCGGGGTCAGACGCCTGTTGACCATCCTGGGTGTTTATTGCAGCTCTCGCTGCCTGTTGATACTGCTTGTCGTTCCGGCGTTAACCGGCACAACCTGTTGGATGCCTGGCAGTTCCCTACTCTCGCATGGGGAGACCCCACACTACCATCGGCGCTACGGCGTTTCACTTCTGAGTTCGGCATGGGGTCAGGTGGGACCACCGCGCTAGTGCCGCCAGGCAAATTCGTTTTCCGCACCGCTTTCACCGTGCAGATGGCTCTTGCTGCCCAACCCTCACTCGCGTGACCGTCAGGCGTTATCCGGAACATTGCTGATATTGTCTTGTCTCTTGCGCCCGCTTCACGCCCTGCCGCCGCACCGGGGTGGATGCCCCTGGCACATCACTTTCGCGGTCATGTCCGCTTGCGTTTGGCGCTGATATCCGCCTGCGCTTTTGCGTCAAAACGTTGACCCTGTACACGATTCTGTGTAAATGCCTTTTCTCAGAAGTGACCGTCCAGGCGGTCACCGAACTCGATAATAAAGCGGCTCATTGCCATGCGCCAGTCCCTCAAAGGCATTGTCCATTTCTGTGAGGCTGCCTGTATCGCCAGCCACACCACCTTTTTCACTGCGTCGTCGGTCGGGAACACCTTGCGCTTTTTGATGGCATGCCTGATCACGCTGTTTAACGACTCGATGGCGTTGGTCGTGTAGATCACCTTGCGGATGTCCGTTGGGTAGGCAAAGAACGTGGCCAGATTGGCCCAGTTTGCCTGCCAGCTTCGACTTATTTGTGGGTAGCGGATGTCCCAGGCACTGAAGAACGCTTCCAGCGCCTGCAAGCCGGCTTCTTCCGTAGGGGCCTGATAGATAGCTTTCAGGTCGCGGGTGACGGCCTTGTAGTCCTTCCAGGAGACGAACCGCTGGCTGTTGCGCACCATATGCACGATACACAGCTGGAGCCGCGCCTCCGGATACACCGCGTTAATAGCGTCAGGGAAACCTTTCAACCCGTCTACGCAGGCGATAAGGGTATCGTTCAGGCCGCGGTTTTTCAGCTCTGTCAGCACGTTCAGCCAGAACTTTGCGCCTTCATTTTCGGCCAGCCACATACCTAGCAACTCTTTCTGGCCTTCGATGTTGATGCCCAGCGCCAGGAACACAGATTTGTTGATGATGCGGCTGTCCTGCCGGACTTTTAGAACGATACAGTCAAGATAAACAATGGGATAGACTGCATCCAGAGGCCGGTTTTGCCATTCAACAACCTGCTCCATGACCGCATCGGTGACCTTTGAGACCAGCGCCGGCGAGACATCGGCGTCATACAGCTCTTTGAACGCGGCGGCGATCTAGCGGGTGGTCATCCCTTTGGCGTACAACGATAAAATCTGGTTATCCATCCCGGTAATCCGGGTCTGGTTCTTCTTCACCAGTTGCGGTTCAAAGGAACCGTCACGATCGCGCGGAGTACGCAGCGCCAGCGGGCCATCGCCAGTGGTAACGGTTTTTGTGGAATAGCCGTTGCGGGCGCTGGTCCCCGGTTTAGGCTGATTTTTATCGTAGCCGAGGTGATGGGTCATTTCGGCATTGAGAGCTGCTTCGACGCTGATTTTTTTCAGCAGCCGATCGAAGGGACTGAGATCTTCAGGAGTTTTGAGATTTTTGGCCAGTTCGTTAGCCAGAGCCTGCAACTGTTTTTCGTCCATAAATTAACCTGTTTTTGATGTTAGATTGAACATATCAAAATTAGGCAAATACACAAATTTCTAAACAGGCTCTCAACGTCGCTTTCGCTTTCGTCTCGCGCACGCTCTCAAACAGCTCAGGTGTTGTAAGGTTAAGTCTCACGGGTCATTAGTATCGGTTAGCTCAACACCTCGCAGCGCTTACACACCCGACCTATCAACGTTATCGTCTTTAACGTCCCTTCAGGAGGCTCTAGGCCTCAGGAAAGACTCATCTCGAGGCAAGTTTCCCGCTTAGATGCTTTCAGCGATTATCTCTTCCGCACGTAGCTACCGGGCAATGCCATTGGCATGACAACCCGAACACCAGTGGTGCGTCCACTCCGGTCCTCTCGTACTAGGAGCAGCCCCTCTCAATCTTCCAGTGCCCACGGCAGATAGGGACCGAACTGTCTCACGACGTTCTAAACCCAGCTCGCGTACCACTTTAAATGGCGAACAGCCATACCCTTGGGACCTACTTCAGCCCCAGGATGTGATGAGCCGACATCGAGGTGCCAAACACCGCCGTCGATATGAACTCTTGGGCGGTATCAGCCTGTTATCCCCGGAGTACCTTTTATCCGTTAAGCGATGGCCCTTCCATTCAGAACCACCGGATCACTAAGACCTGCTTTCGCACCTGCTCGAGCCGTCACTCTCGCAGTCAAGCTAGCTTATGCCTTTGCACTAACCTCACGATGTCCGACCGTAATTAGCTAACCTTCGTGCTCCTCCGTTACTCTTTGGGAGGAGACCGCCCCAGTCAAACTACCCACCAGACACTGTCCTCGGCCCGGATAACGGGCCTGAGTGAGAACATCAAACATTAAAGGGTGGTATTTCAAGGTTGGCTCCATGCAGACTGGCGTCCACACTTCAAAGCCTCCCACCTATCCTACACATCAAGGCTCAATGTTCAGTGTCAAGCTATAGTAAAGGTTCACGGGGTCTTTCCGTCTTGCCGCGGGTACACCGCATCTTCACGGCGAGTTCAATTTCACTGAGTCTCGGGTGGAGACAGCCTGGCCATCATTACGCCATTCGTGCAGGTCGGAACTTACCCGACAAGGAATTTCGCTACCTTAGGACCGTTATAGTTACGGCCGCCGTTTACCGGGGCTTCGATCAAGAGCTTCTCGCAAGCGATAACCCCATCAATTAACCTTCCGGCACCGGGCAGGCATCACACCGTATACGTCCACTTTCGTGTTTGCACAGTGCTGTGTTTTTAATAAACAGTTGCAGCCAGCTGGTATCTGCGACTGGCTTCAGCTCGGGGCGCAAGGCCCTCCACCTACGTGCCAGCGTGCCTTCTCCCGAAGTTACGGCACCATTTTGCCTAGTTCCTTCACCCGAGTTCTCTCAAGCGCCTGGGTATTCTCTACCTGACCACCTGTGTCGGTTTGGGGTACGATTCGATGTGACCTGGAGCTTAGAGGCTTTTCCTGGAAGCGTAGCATCAATTCCTTCACCACCGTGGTGGCTCGTCATCACGCCTCAGTGTTAAGAATGAGCGGATTTGCCTGCTCGTTCCACCTTCACGCTTGAACCGGGACAACCGTCGCCCGGCGAACCTAGCTTTCTCCGTCCCCCCTTCGCAGTCACACCCAGTACAGGAATATTAACCCGTTTTCCATCGACTACGCCTTTCGGCCTCGCCTTAGGGGTCGACTCACCCTGCTCCGATTAACGTTGAACAGGAACCCTTGGTCTTCCGGCGAGCGGGTTTTTCACCCGCTTTATCGTTACTTATGTCAGCATTCGCACTTCTGATACCTCCAGCAGCCCTCACAGGCCACTTTCGCAGGCTTACAGAACGCTCCCCTACCCAACAACTCTTACGTGTCGCTGCCGCAGCTTCGGTGCATGGTTTAGCCCCGTTACATCTTCCGCGCAGGCCGACTCGACCAGTGAGCTATTACGCTTTCTTTAAATGATGGCTGCTTCTAAGCCAACATCCTGGCTGTCTGGGCCTTCCCACATCGTTTCCCACTTAACCATGACTTTGGGACCTTAGCTGGCGGTCTGGGTTGTTTCCCTCTTCACGACGGACGTTAGCACCCGCCGTGCGTCTCCCGTGATAACATTCTACGGTATTCGCAGTTTGCATCGGGATTGGTAATCCGGGATGGACCCCTAGCCGAAACAGTGCTCTACCCCCGTAGATGACTTCACGAGGCGCTACCTAAATAGCTTTCGGGGAGAACCAGCTATCTCCCGGTTTGATTGGCCTTTCACCCCCAGCCACAAGTCATCCGCTAATTTTTCAACATTAGTCGATTCGGTCCTCCAATTAGTGTTACCCAACCTTCAACCTGCCCATGGCTAGATCACCGGGTTTCGGGTCTATACCCTGCAACTAGACGCCCAGTTAAGACTCGGTTTCCCTACGGCTCCCCTATACGGTTAACCTTGCTACAGAATATAAGTCGCTGACCCATTATACAAAAGGTACGCAGTCACACCCCGAAGGATGCTCCCACTGCTTGTACGTACACGGTTTCAGGTTCTATTTCACTTCCCTCTCCGGGGTTCTTTTCGCCTTTCCCTCACGGTACTGGTTCACTATCGGTCAGTCAGGAGTATTTAGCCTTGGAGGATGGTCCCCCCATCTTCAGACAGTATATCACGTGTCCCGCCCTACTCATCGAGCTCACAACAAGCGCACCTTCGGATACGGGGCTATCACCCTCTGTCGCCGGACTTTCCAGACCGTTCTCCTGATGCGCAAGCTGATGATGGCTCTGGGCTGTTCCCCGTTCGCTCGCCGCTACTGGGGGAATCTCGGTTGATTTCTTTTCCTCAGGGTACTGAGATGTTTCAGTTCCCCTGGTTCGCTTCGTCAGGCTATGGACTCACCTGACGATGATGCAACGAGTTGCACCGGGTTTCCCCATTCGGACATCGCCGGCTGATAACGCTTCATATCAGCTCACCGGCGCTTTTCGCAGATTAGCACATCCTTCATCGCCTCTGACTGCCTAGGCATCCACCGTGTACGCTTAGTCACTTAACCTCACAACCCTGAGCTGTTTGCACCTTGTCCGACGGGCTGCACGACCGAAATCCGGCGTTGCGCGGTACTCGGCATCCTCATGGACATCACGTCCACTACGGTGCCTGCGTGCCGTGCGCCTTGCCCTGTCACCGCTCGCTCACTCTCGCCCCGGCGTAGTCTGTGAAGACCGCGCGGAAACGACAGTGCCTGTCGCAGTACAGTGATAACGCTTGCGCGTTATCTCAGGTTTGCTTACTTCGTTTGAGAGATTCGCATACTGAGTTTGCACTTCAGCATGTGTTTCAAATTTTCAGCTTGTTCCGGATTGTTAAAGAGCGGTATTTCGCAGCGCGCTTGATAAACGCGCTCTGAAATAGAAAGCAAAGTGGCGTCCCCTAGGGGGTTCGAACCCCTGTTACCGCCGTGAAAGGGCAGTGTCCTAGGCCACTAGACGAAGGGGACTCGTAAAACGCGGGCAACGCACCGCGATACTTTGGCGGGGAAGCACTGCTTTCAGTAAGGCAAGCGGGCAACCCTGACCGCAAAAGCGGTGGTAACTTCGCTCAGCCGCCAATGGCGCTTACCTTGCTCGCCGGGCGAACAGGAAAAAGCCGCCGACGGGCTGCTTTGCTCGTGACAGTTATCAGACAATCTGTGTGGACACGTCACTTAACGTATCGTCTAGATAAGGAGGTGATCCAACCGCAGGTTCCCCTACGGTTACCTTGTTACGACTTCACCCCAGTCATGAATCACAAAGTGGTAAGCGCCCTCCCGAAGGTTAAGCTACCTACTTCTTTTGCAACCCACTCCCATGGTGTGACGGGCGGTGTGTACAAGGCCCGGGAACGTATTCACCGTGGCATTCTGATTCACGATTACTAGCGATTCCGACTTCATGAAGTCGAGTTGCAGACTCCAATCCGGACTACGACGCACTTTATGAGGTCCGCTGACTCTCACAAGATCGCTTCTCTTTGTATGCGCCATTGTAGCACGTGTGTAGCCCTACTCGTAAGGGCCATGATGACTTGACGTCATCCCCACCTTCCTCCGGTTTATCACCGGCAGTCTCCTTTGAGTTCCCGACCGAATCGCTGGCAACAAAGGATAAGGGTTGCGCTCGTTGCGGGACTTAACCCAACATTTCACAACACGAGCTGACGACAGCCATGCAGCACCTGTCTCAGAGCTCCCGAAGGCACCAAGGCATCTCTGCCAAGTTCTCTGGATGTCAAGAGTAGGTAAGGTTCTTCGCGTTGCATCGAATTAAACCACATGCTCCACCGCTTGTGCGGGCCCCCGTCAATTCATTTGAGTTTTAACCTTGCGGCCGTACTCCCCAGGCGGTCGATTTAACGCGTTAGCTCCGAAAGCCACGACTCAAGGCCACAACCTTCAAATCGACATCGTTTACAGCGTGGACTACCAGGGTATCTAATCCTGTTTGCTCCCCACGCTTTCGTACCTGAGCGTCAGTCTTCGTCCAGGGGGCCGCCTTCGCCACCGGTATTCCTCCAGATCTCTACGCATTTCACCGCTACACCTGGAATTCTACCCCCCTCTACGAGACTCTAGCCTGCCAGTTTCAAATGCAGTTCCCAGGTTGAGCCCGGGGATTTCACATCTGACTTAACAGACCGCCTGCGTACGCTTTACACCCAGTAATTCCGATTAACGCTCGCACCCTCCGTATTACCGCGGCTGCTGGCACGGAGTTAGCCGGTGCTTCTTCTGCGGGTAACGTCAATCGATGGCGCTATTAACGCCACCACACTTCCTCCCCGCTGAAAGTGCTTTACAACCCGAAGGCCTTCTTCACACACGCGGCATGGCTGCATCAGGGTTTCCCCCATTGTGCAATATTCCCCACTGCTGCCTCCCGTAGGAGTCTGGACCGTGTCTCAGTTCCAGTGTGGCTGGTCATCCTCTCAGACCAGCTAGGGATCGTCGCCTAGGTGAGCCATTACCCCACCTACTAGCTAATCCCATCTGGGTTCATCCGATGGTGTGAGGCCCGAAGGTCCCCCACTTTGGTCTTGCGACGTTATGCGGTATTAGCTACCGTTTCCAGTAGTTATCCCCCTCCATCGGGCAGATCCCCAGACATTACTCACCCGTCCGCCGCTCGCCGGCAAAGAAGCAAGCTTCTTCCCGCTGCCGCTCGACTTGCATGTGTTAGGCCTACCGCCAGCGTTCAATCTGAGCCATGATCAAACTCTTCAATTAAAAGCTTGATGCTCAAAGAATTAAAACTGGTATTCTTATGAATATTCGTTGTTCACTCTTCAAGACTTGATATTTCGTGTATCGATATCGTCTTGTGAGTGCCCACACAGATTCTCTGATAAATTGTTAAAGAGCACTGCGCTGCCGGAATCCGGCTGGCACGAGGTGGCGCATGTTACGCTTTTCCGCTGTAGAGTCAAGCTTTTATTTGCCCGTCGCGGGCCGCTTGCCTCTGGCTGAGCCGGTGGATCGCAGCGACTGTTCCCGGTCAGTGGAGGTGCATTATAGGGCCTTCACGGCCGGTGACAAGCGCTAATTCACAAATACGATCTGATTGATTTATTTTTCAGCAAAAGCACTAAAAATGGCGTTATTATGCGCCAGAAACAGGAATTTCCCACCCACAATGATTGCGTTGGCATAGTATGTGAAGGTTTATTGTCATGATGAAATAGGGAAGAACGCTATGCATTTATCCGTACAGCAACGGGCCGCACAACGCAACCTCTCCTATGTACTGACCGAAAAACTGAGTCAGCGTATCCTGGCGGACGAATTTACCGCCGGAGATATTCTGCCGCGCTAGCGGCGTTAAACGCCAACGACGGCGAACGGCAGCGGCTAAGTGCATTGATGGCAGAGATGCGCCGGCTTCACCAGCATCTTGATCGCGAGCGCTGGATAAGCGTTGACGCGGATTTTCACCGCCATATTTATGACATCAGCGGCAACCCGTTCCTTTCCTCGTTCGCCAATCTGTTCAGCTCGATTTACCAAAATTACTTTCGCGCCATTGCCAGCGATGATGTCATCAAACTGGGCCGGCATCAGGCCATCGTGGACGCCATTCTCGCCGGGGACGGCCCGGGGGCCTTCGCCGCCTGCCAGCAACTGCTGGCTGAGAATGATTGAACCTTTAGATCTCTATCTGCGTTCCCAGCTCAATGACCCGGTTAGGCGGGATGAGATATTGATCCGGCGCGCGCAGGGCATTGCGGCTTAAGGCCATGAACAGCTTACCCCTAACCATGAGATACCAGGGCCGCTTCCCGAGAATCAGCGATTCATGGGACATAAAGAAAGACGTTTCCATCATCCGGCATGACAGCCCCTCCAACCCGCAGCGGTGGAAGATTTCCTCCATATCCGGCGTCTCTTTGTAACCATAATTGGCCACAACGCGCCAGAAGGTCGGCGACAGCGCTTCGATGGTGACCCGTCGTACATTATGCACAAAGGGCGCATCTTCGGTGCGCAGCGTCAGCAACACCACGCGCTCATGCAGGACTTTGTTGTGTTTCAGGTTATGCAGCAGGGCAAAAGGGATGACGTTCATGGCGCGCGACATAAACACGGCGGTGCCGGGTACCCGCACCGGCGGCGATTTTTCCAATGAGGCAATGAGCGCCTCCAGGGAATTCCCGTGCTCGTGGATCCGGCGCAGCAAGCGAAACCGCTCGCTTTTCCAGGTCGTCATGGCGACAAACATCAGGAATCCCAACAGCAGCGGTAGCCAGCCGCCGGAGAAAATCTTGAGCGCGTTGACGGCGAACATGGGCACATCGAGGCACAATAGCGCCAGCAATAGCACCGCTACCAGCAATTGGTTCCAATGCCAGTTTTTTCTGGCCACGGTACAAGACAGGATGCTGGTTAGCACCATGGTGCCGGTCACCGCGATACCGTAGGCCGCCGCCAGATTACTGGAATGCTCGAAGCTGACAATCACCAGCACCACGGCAATATACAGCAGCCAGTTGATGAAAGGAATATAAATCTGCCCCACCTCCATATCGGAAGTATGGATGATGCGCATCGGCGGCAAATATCCCAGACGCACCGCTTGGCGGGTCAAGGAAAACACGCCGGAAATCACCGCCTGAGAAGCGATAACCGTGGCAAGCGTCGCGAGAATAAGCAGCGGAATCATCACCCAATCGGGAGCGAGTAAAAAGAAAGGATTTTTGATTGCCGCCGGGGATGACAGCAACAGCGCGCCCTGACCGAAATAATTAAGCACCAGGGACGGCAGCACTGCGCTAAACCAGGCGATGCGGATGGGCAATTTACCGAAATGCCCCATATCGGCGTACAGCGCCTCCACGCCGGTAATGGCCAGCACCACCGCCCCGAGAGCAAAAAAGGAGACGGTTTGATATTCGGCAAAAAAGGCGATAGCCCATTTCGGATTGAGCGCATACAGCACTTCGGGATTACCGATAATGCCGCGCACGCCCAGAACGCCCAGCGTGAGAAACCATACCAGCATCACCGGCGCGAAAAGTTTGCCGATGCGGCCGGTGCCTTTCTTTTGAATGAAAAACAGCAGTGTCACCACCACCACGGAGAGCTGGACAATAAATTCCTGTAGCGATGGCGCGGCAATCTGTAAGCCCTCTATCGCCGACATGACCGAGATAGCCGGAGTGATCACCACTTCGCCATAAAAGAAGCTGCCGCCGATAAGGCCGATAATCACTAATACCGGCGTCAATTTGGCGCCGGTATTTCTACCTGCGAGCGACATCAGCGTCAGAATGCCGCCTTCGCCGGCGTTGTCGGCGCGCATGACGAAGAGAAGATATTTCAGCGAGACGATCAGGATCAGGAGCCAGAAAATGAGGGATAAGAAACCAAACACCGCCACGCGTTCGACGCCAAAACCATAATGGCCGGCAAGACATTCACGTAAGGTATATAAAGGACTGGTGCCAATATCACCATACACGACGCCTATTGCGGCAAGCGTAACCGCCGGCAGCGACTGCTTATGATCTTTATTCATAACCTTTTCTTCGCGCTATTTTGTCGTCCAGGAGCATGCAGTGATGCACTTCCTCGAAAACCAAAAGCGCACAGTATGCCTGAAAAATGCCGAAACCCTAATTCTAATGCTGATTATCCTCCGTTGAGGGGCGATTAACGCAAAAAAGTTGATAACGGATAAATTTACGCGAGCATTTCTTTATAAAATGCGCTGGTTTATTGTGTCCTTCTCACTACTCATAGGGATAACCGATCTGATTATGGCGCCTACGTCCCTTCTGGCAGAGAGAATCTCTCGCCTCAGCAGCGTGTTGGAAAGCGGGTTATACGAGCGGCAGCATACCATGCGGCTCTGTCTGCTGGCGGCGCTTTCCGGCGAAAGCGTGTTTTTGCTGGGGCCGCCCGGCATCGCCAAAAGCCTTATCGCCCGGCGCCTGAAGCTGGCGTTCAGCCATGCGCGCGCCTTCGATTATCTGATGACCCGCTTTTCCACGCCGGAAGAGGTGTTCGGCCCGCTGTCCATCCAGGCGCTGAAAGAGGATGGCCGCTATCACCGGATGACACCAGGGTATTTGCCGGAGGCGGAAATTGTTTTTCTGGATGAAATCTGGAAGGCGGGCCCGGCCATTTTGAACACCCTGCTTACCTCCATCAACGAACGACGGTTTCGTAACGGCGATCAGGAACAGACGATGCCGCTGCGGTTGCTTATCACCGTCTCCAATGAATTGCCGGAGGCCGACAGCGGCCTGGAAGCCCTGTATGACCGGATGTTAATCCGCCTGTGGCTGGATAAGGTCAAGGAGAAGAGTAATTTTCACGCATTGCTGACCAGTCACGCGGACAGCCAGCCGCAAGAAGTTCCCCCGCCACTGCGGGTGAGCGACGAGGAGTACCAATCCTGGCAACGGCAGATTGACAAGGTGACGCTGCCGGCGGCCTGTTTCGAGCTGATATATCTATTACGTCAGCGGCTGGAAGCGCTGCCCGAGGCGCCCTATATCTCCGACCGGCGCTGGAAAAAGGCGTTGCGTTTGCTCCAGGCCAGCGCGTTTTTCAGCGATCGCCAAAGCATCGCCCCGGTAGATATCATCCTGCTAAAGGAATGCCTGTGGCACGATCCGGCCAGTTACCAGCTCATTAATCAGTAACTTGAGCAGTTGATGGTCGAGCAGGGTTATCAACAGCAGACGATTCTGAGCAAAATACAGAACTTCAACCGCCAAAAACGTCAGCATATCGCCCAAACTCAGGCCCAGCGGGCGCTTACGTTTGCGCCTGCCAAAGCCCTTATGAGCCGTAAACCCCATTACAGCTTGCCGCCATCGCTGACGGAACCGGTGTTGACCCTCATATTGCAAACGCCGCGGGTATTGCACGATATCCACGTCGATCACATCACCGTTGAGCGTGAAGCCCTGCAACAGTGGCTGAATAAAGGAGGCGTGTTCAAGGCCCGGCTGAACGGTATCGGTTTCGCGCAGGGGCTCGAGGCACACATTAACGCTCAGCATCAGCTTGAAATAGTCGATATCAGCCTTCAGCCCTCATTGCTGGCGCTGACGGAAAACGTGCCGGCGCAGGCGGTGCCGGCTGCGCTGATGGATGATCTCGAGGAAGCCACGCGGCTCTACCACCAGCAGCGCAGCCTGTTCCACGAACAGCAAAGTTGCCTCTTTATTACCAAAGAGTGGGTCGCGAGGATTGAAGCCAGTCTGCTGGACCTTTTCCAGCAATTAGGCCAGACAGGACTGACGCGCGGTGGTGACGCTGGATACGATCAATCTGCTGTTAGCCATTGACCAGGGGCAACTGCTGGATGACATTATCTTGACCTTGATTGGCAGTCCGCAAGTTGTCTTACTATTGGAACAGTTTCCGGTGCTGAAGAAGGAATTGATGAAACGTGCGCCGCTGATGAAACCGCGGCTGGAACAGGCGCTGTGTCGAGGTAAAGTGCCTCCGGCGCTGGCCAGCGAATTTTATCTGTTTCAACAAAACCAGCTGCGGGCTCATCAGGATTTTCTCGCCCATTTGCCGGACACCCTGACGCGGCTTGCGGCCCTCTCGTCGCCGTTTTATCCCGAAGCGCAACGGCTCCATCAGGCCGCATCAAGAGAAACGGATCGCCCCGATAACGCGTTCCAAACCCTGTTTTTACAGCGTTGGCGCATCAGTTTGACGTTGCAGGCCACCACGGTGCAGCATCAACTGTTGGAAAGAGAGCGGGAGTTTCTGCTTGACGAGCTACAGCAGCAGCTCGCGATGAGCGGCGCGCTGGCGCCGCTGCTGGCGGAGAATCAACACGCCGCCGGCCGGTTGTGGGATATGGCCGCCGGGCAGGTACAACAAGGCGATTATCGTCTGCTGGTACACTATGGCGAATTTCTGCATCGGCAGCCGGAACTTCTGCAGTTGGCGGAACAATTGGGGCGCAGCCGTGAAGCGCGTTTCGTCGCCGCGCCCCATTCGCTTGAGCTCGAAGTGGAGAAGCGCGTGCGCGAGCCGGCAGTTCAGCCTGAAGAAATTAGCGGTATTCATCAGAGCGACGACCTGCTGCGGCTGCTACCGGGAGAGTTATCCGTCCTCGGCATTGATGAACTGGAGTACGAATTTTACCGTCGTCTGCTGGAGAAACGGCTGTTGACCTACCGTCTGCACGGTGACGCCTGGCGGACGCGGCGCATTCTACAGCCAGCCAGCAGGCAACAACACGAACAGCAGCCGCGCGGGCCAATGATTGTTTGCGTAGATACCTCCGGTTCGATGGGCGGTTTCAACGAGGAGTGCGCGAAAGGGTTTTGTCTGGCGCTGATGCGTATCGCGCTGGCCGATGACCGACGCTGTTTTATCAGCCTGTTTTCCACCGGCCAGGTGGATTACGAACTGACTGCCGACGGCAGCCTGGAGCAGGCCATCCGTTTCCTGGGCCAGCGTTTTCGCGGCGGCACCGATCTGGCGGCCTGCCTGACGGCGCTGACCGAGAAGCTCGCCGAACCGGCGTGGCAGGATGCGGATGCGGTGGTCATTTCCGATTTCATCGCCCAGCGTCTGCCCGAAACGGTCCAGCGACGTATACGCGAACAGCAGCGCAATCGTCAGCAGCGCTTTTACGCCGTCGCGCTATCGTCGATGGGAAAACCCGGTATTATGAAGATCTTCGATCACATCTGGCGCTTCGACACCGGACTGAAACAGCAGCTCATGCGCCGCTGGCGCCGTAAAAGGTGATCCCGCGGGCGGGCAACGAATTTGCCGCCGGGATCGCCATAGAGGACATCACCATGGCGGAAACTTATCAGCTCGACGCCCTCGATCGCGCCATTTTGCAGGCGCTGATGGCCAACGCGCGCACCGCCTACGCCGAGCTGGCCAAGCAGTTAAACGTCAGTCCCGGTACCGTGCATGTGCGGGTGGAAAAAATGAAACAGGCGGGCATCATCACCGGGGCCAGGGTGGATATTAGCCCGAAACAGCTGGGCTATGACGTCTGCTGTTTTATCGGCATTATTCTTAAGAGCGCCAAGGATTACCCCTCCGCGCTCAAGAAGCTGGACGCGCTGGACGAAGTGGTGGAAGCCTATTACACCACCGGCCATTACAGCATCTTTATTAAAGTAATGTGCCGCTCCATTTATGCCCTGCAACAGGTACTTATCAACAAGATCCAGACCATCGACGAGATCCAATCTACCGAAACCCTCATCTCGTTGCAAAACCCCATCAGCCGGACCATCGTGCCATAGCGGCCCGATTAATACCCACAATTATCCACAGGTAGATCCCAGCCGGTACACAGCGTACAATACCGGCTCATTTATCTGACGGGACCATCATGGCCGACGTAACCATCATCAGCGGCAGCACCTTGGGTAGCTCCGAATATGTTGCCGAGCACGTCGCCGGCATCCTCGAACAGCAGGGGTTCACCACCCACATCCTGCACGGCGCCGAACTGGCGGAATTAAGTCCCGAGGGCCTATGGCTCCTGGTTACCTCCACCCACGGCGCCGGCGAGCTGCCAGAGAATCTTCAGCCGCTGCTGGAAGCGTTGACGGCGCAAGCGCCCTCACTCGCCGAGGTCACCTATGGCGCAATCGGCATCGGCAGCAGCGAATACGATATGTTCTGCGGCGCGATCAACACCTTGGATCGCCAGCTTACGACGCTCGGCGCCAAGCGGATCGGCGAGGTGCTGAAGATCGACATTACTCAGCACGAAATTCCCGAGGATCCGGCGGAAGCCTGGGTAACGGAATGGATCACGCAGATAAAAGCACGCCGATAGCCTTTTTTTGTGT